>JBOGLH010000235.1:0-50470 GCA_050746025.1 Terriglobales bacterium
CTCCGGAGGGGTCATCGTGAGTTGAAGAGGATACGAATCGTGCGCCGCGACCGGATAAATCACCGTGCTTGGATATTGGTTCCAACCGGGGGGCAAAACAGAGTGCAATTCGACTTGCTTTGGTGAATCCGTGTCGTTGCGGATGATGAGCGGTACCCACAATTTCTTGTCCGCAACTTGAGCTTCAGGTGGATACAGATCATTGAGCTGCTGAATATTGTGTGCCGGCCAGAATGCATGGTAGAAAGCCCATGGTCCGCCGAGTTCGAGAGCCAGCTTCTGCGCTGGATGTTATTAAAATCGATGATTGGCGTAAGGTATTGGTCCGGGCGTAATGCCATCGAAAATGTCAGCGGTTGGAGTTCCGCCGACCAGTGACTTGCCGAAAATCAGGCGCACCGGCGTTTCGGTAAACTGCTTTAATTGAGTCTCAGAAAAGTCGGGCTCCTGGGTCTTATAGAATCCCCAAGCTTCCGCCGCGATACGCGAATAAGGGGCTTTGTGTGATGGGGAAATGTCACTGGTGGGATATTCCGGACCTTTGCCTTTCAAGAACTCAGAGTGTGTCGCGTCGGAGAAGTAATAGATTTTTTTTGGCTGCCATGGTCGCAGGCCTTCGCCGTAGTTATTGATGTTGATGCGATCACGCGGCGTCTCAACCTGTTCTGGAAAAGCCAGCGGGTTCGCGGCAAGATCGAAAGCTTCAGTGGCGAGCACTCCCGCTGCCTGATGGTCCTCATGATTCTCGCCGACAACATAGTTTGGCATCCAGGTGAGGATGACTTCCGGCCGCGTGATGCGAACCAGCCGGACGACTTCATCCAAGGCCTCACCGTGTCCCCATCGTTCGAGTGAGTGGAGCACATCTGCCCCAGGCGTATCTGATCCGTGCAAAAACCAGGCGAGTGTAACCCCATATGAAGCGAGCGACTGGCGTGCTTCGATCTCGCGGATATCGGCAAGCGCATTGGCTTGTTCCTGGCCAATGGCGTTCCCACCGGAATTGCCGCGCGTCGCATAAACGACTGCCGCGCGCCGGTGCTGTTGTTCGACCGCTTTAGCCAAGTAGGCTGCGACTTCAATGTCATCGTCGGGGTGACCGACAACAACCAGGATGTCGACCTTGAAACGGCTGTCCGGCTCGGGAATAGGTGGAGCAGTTTGCGATTGGGCGCTTAGAAATCCAATTGAGCCAACAAGCACAAACAGGAGAACCATTTCATAATGTTTTCTTCGCGACATCCAACAGCTGGGGGCGAGTGTCATTTAGGCATCAATGATAAGGAGGAATCGCGATCCAAGCGGAACGGTTTCGCGACGACTCGAGCACCGCGTTAATAAATTTTACCCCGTCAACCCCGTCCGTAACCCTCGGAACCAGCAACGACTCCGGATTAGGAGAACGCTTCTCAATCTTAGCTGTGATCTGTTCCGCGAGGTCCGTATACAGTTGAGCGAAGGCCTCCAAATATCCTTCGGGATGGCCGCTCGGAATGCGGGTAGCATGAGCGGCTGCGCGTCCTGTGCCGGCGCTGCCACGTCGCATTATTCGCCGCGTTTCTCCGAATGGTGTGAATACTAATTGGTTAGGATCTTCCTGCCGCCACTCGACCCCTGCTTTCTCGCCGTACACCCGCAGGCTCAAGTTATTTTCATTTCCCGGTGCAACCTGAGTAGCCCAGAGACCTCCCTTTGCACCCTTGGCAAAGCGAAGCATCACGTGAACGTTGTCATCCAGGCGTCTTCCGGATACGAATGTGCTTACGTCGGCCGCCACTTGCTCGCAAGATAATCCTGTCACAAAGCAGGCGAGATTGTAGGCGTGTGTTCCAATGTCGCCGAGCGATCCCGCTGGCCCACTGCGAGCGGGATCGGTGCGCCACTCGGCTTGCTTTTGTCCAGTTTTCTCAAGCGGAGTCGTCAACCAATCTTGCACATATTCGGCTTGGACCAATCGAATTGGCCCGAGCTCTCCCGCGCCAATCATCTCTCGCGCCTGCCGAACCATGGGATGGCCGGTGTAATTGTGAGTCAATCCGAACACCAAGCCAGTTCGCTTGACTGTCTCTGCCAAATCCAATGCATCTCCGAGGGTTGTCGTAAGAGGTTTGTCGCAGATCACATGAATGCCCGCCTCGAGAAATGCTTTTGCCGGAGCATGGTGCAAATTGTTTGGCGTGACGATGGATACGACTTCAATCCCATCGGGTCTTTTCGATTCCGAAGCTGCCATTTCCTCGAAGCTGCGATATGCGCGCGGAATGTGCAGTTCTTTCGCGCCAGAGAGGCTTCGTTCAGCATCCGAACTTAGGGCGGCGGCAACCAGTTCGTAGCGGTCATCAAGTCGCGCGGCAATCCGATGCACGGCACCGATGAAAGCTCCCGGCCCTCCTCCCACCATCCCGAGGCGCAAACGACGATTGTCCTTTTGAGTGGTGCCTTCGACCGGCATCTAGCGTTCCTTTCGATTGGCCAAACCTAGCATTTTGCGATTGGCTTCAGTATCCGCTCCGGATTTTGCAAAGTCATCAAATGCTCGTTCTGCGGTCTGAATAATGTGACGAGCGATGAAGGGCGCACTTTCTTTTGCGCCTTGCTCACTATTCTTTATGCAGCACTCCCATTCGAGGACGGCCCATCCAGGAAAATCATATTGCGTGAGTTTGGAAAAAATTCCAGCAAAGTCGACCTGACCATCACCCAGCGATCGGAACCGCCCGGCGCGAGAAATCCAGGGCTGGTACCCACCATAAACTCCTTGACGCCCGCTCGGCCGGAACTCCGCGTCTTTCACGTGAAACATTTTTATGCGCTCGTGATAGATGTCGATGTATTCCAAATAGTCGAGTTGTTGCAGAACGAAATGACTGGGATCGTAAAGGATGTTGCATCGCTTGTGCCCCCCGAGGCGATCGAGAAACATTTCAAAGCTGATGCCGTCGTGAACATCTTCACCCGGATGAATCTCGAAACATAAATCGACGCCAGCCCTGTCGAATTCATCCACAAGCGGTCGCCAGCGTTTAGCGAGTTCGTCGAATGCAGTCTCCACCAGCCCCGCCGGACGTTGCGGCCACGGATAAAAATATGGCCAGGCCAATGCCCCCGAAAACGTTACATGCGCGTTAAGCCCGAGGTTCGCCGAAGACTTCGCTGCAAACCGAAGTTGTTCGACAGCCCAGGCCTGCCGCGCTGAAGGATTGCCATGAACTGTGGCAGGAGCAAATCCGTCAAATGCCTGGTCGTAAGCGGGATGAACGGCAATCAGTTGCCCTTGCAGGTGAGTTGACAGTTCGGTCAACTCGACGTGATTAGAAGCGAGTATGCCGCGGATTTCGTCACAGTAGGTTTTGCTTTCAGCAGCGCGCTTCAAATCGAAAAGCCGGCTGTCCCAGGTAGGGATCTGCACGCCTTTGTAGCCAAGCGATGCAGCCCACCGGGAAATATCATTCAAGTTGTTGAATGGTGGATTGTCGCCCGCAAATTGCGCGAGAAAAATTGCCGGACCTTTAATAGTTTTCACGTGATTAAGATTTGATTATACGAGCGGCTTGGTGCAGAGTCTCGACCGCATCTTCGGGCAGTCTCCCGGTTGTGTCGGGAGATAAATTTAGAAGCAAATTCGAATTGCGCTTGCGGCAGTCCGAATAATATGACGCGATCTTGTCCGCGCTCTGGATCTTAAAACCGGGACGCCAGAACCAACTGTTCATCGGCGGCATGGGCTTGTAAGGCGGCCCTGTTGGTATCCACGCTTCCATTGGCATGTAGTAAGTCTTGCCTTCGAACTTCACGTGCGGATCGTGGCCTTCGGGCGGCGGCAATTGGTCCTCGCCATTGATTACGTCGGTGGGCCAGCTTTTCGGCTCGCAGATGCGTCCCAGATTGCGCTTGCTCTGATAATAGGCCTGGTTCATTACCACGATTGCGTGCGGGCTGTATTTCTTGATCAGTTCGTAGACTTCCCAGCGCTGATCCGGCGAAAGCTTCCAGGTGATGTCGAGCAGTTGATAAAAAGTATTCGGATATTTGCTGTGCAATTCTGTGAGTTGCTGCTTGATAAGTTTGTAGTAGCCTTCCTGCACCGGAATATCCCAATCGAATTTGCCTTCGTTATGGGGATCAAGGATGCAGTAGTAAAACCCGTGCTTAAGCCCATACTCTTTACAAGCCGCTACGAATGCCGCGACTACATCAGTCTTATTTGGGCTTGCGGCGACATCGTAATCGTAATTCGCCGAGTCCCACAGGCAGAATCCCGACATGTGCTTCGCGGTCAGCACGGCATATTTAGCGCCCAAGTCACGCGCCACCCGAATCCACTGGCGGACATCGAGGTGTGTGGGATGGTAGGTGCTCGCCGGCACGCCACCAGTTTCGTAATCGTTCCCCGTGAACGTGTTCATGCTGAAGTGAAACGAAACCCCAAATTCAAGTTTTTCAAATTCTCGGAGCGAGCGAGTGGGATACGTCGCGGGTTCAATCCTCGCCGGGGAAGCAGCCAAACCAACTCGCGGCAAAAGAAGCGACGCAGAGCCCGCAACTAATTTAGAAAATTCTCGACGATTCATTCAGGTTTCTTTAGGGCGAAAGCGACGTAAACGCCGCCAGAAGGATGCTTGACGTCTTTTCCGCCACCGGCCGCGATCACTACGTATTGCCGGCCATCTACCTCATAGGTGATAGGCGTGGCGTTGCCGGAGAAGGGAAGCGTGGTCTCCCATAGCAATTCTCCAGTGGACTTATCGAACGCGCGAAACTTCCTATCGTAGTTAGTAGCGCCTATGAAGAGCAGACCACCGGCAGTGACGATGGGACCGCCGTAATTTTCGCTGCCTGTGTTTGTCACACCTTTGGCCGCAAGATCAGGATATTCGCCTAACGGAACCTTCCATGCATATTCGCCGGTGCTCAGACTAATTGCATTCAGCGTCCCCCACGGCGGAGCCACAGCCGGATAACCATCGGGATCGTGGAAGCGAGTGTATCCGGAAAAGCGGTATCCCATTTGTGGCTGCACGGGCTGCCCGGATATCTCTTTGTTCTCTCCCTCACTTACGAACAAAACCAGAGCGTTGACTTCGTCGGCCGTCAGATTGGGAAAGGCCGGCATCCGGCCTTTGCCCTTTTGGATTCTTTCCCTGATTTGATCTTGAGTCATGCGATCGCGCACACCAAGTAGAGGTGGGAACAGGGGAGGCGAGCCTTTCATGTCATCGCGATGACAAATCGTGCATTGACTCTGGTAAATTCCTTTGCCGCTCTGGGGATCGGCTTTGTTTGCGGCGAGTTCGACGGCCCAAGCCATCTCGTTAGAATTGACGTACAGCAGCCCTGACTCTGGATCGAACGCCGGCCCGCCCCACTCCGCTCCACCATCAAAGCCTGGAAAAATGATTGTGTTCTGCTTTGTGCTGAGCGGAACGAATTGTCCATCACTGCGATAAGTTCGAAATTGCTCAAGCGCCCACTTGTGCGCCCCTGGCGTGCGGTTGGTGAGCATGTCTTCGGTCAAATGCTGGCGGGCATAGGGCGCGGGCTTTATCGGAAGCGGTTGTTCCGCGGCGGCTACTTCTCCGGGCAGTTCGCTCGGTGGATATTTATGAGACTCGATCGGAAACAGCGGCTTCCCGGTCGCGCGATCAAACAAATAAAGGAAGCCTTGCTTCGTGGTCTGCGCGACTGCATCGACTTGCTTTCCGTCGTGGGTCACGGTTACCAGCGCAGGAGGAGAAGGGAAGTCGCGGTCCCAGATGTCGTGATGAACGCCCTGGAAATGCCAGATGCGTTCACCGGTTTCGGCGTTGAGCGCGAGCTCGCAGTCGGCAAACAGATCGTCCCCCAGCCGATCACCGCCATAAAAATCGAAAGCCGCGGAGCCGGTTGGAACGTAAACGATGCCTGTCTTCTGATCAATCGTCATCCCGGTCCAATTGTTGGCGCCACCGCTTTTTAGCCACGCTTCTTTCGGCCATGTGTCATAACCGAACTCCTCCGGATGCGGAATGGTATGAAAGCTCCAGCGTTGTTTCCCGCTGCGAATGTCATAGGCGCGAATGTCACCGGGAAGGGCTGGCAAGGTTTCCGGTAAACGGCCTCCGGCGATAAAAAGGTCTCTATAGATGACGACCGGGCTGGTTATCGCGATGAAGCCGGTGCTCACATCACGGCCAAGGCCCTCGCGAAGATCAATGCGACCTTTGTCGCCGAAGCTAGGGATCGGCTCGCCGGTTTCGGCGTTCAACTCGTAAACAAAATTCATGACGCCGACGATAATTCGGCGATCTTTATTGTCAGGACTGGCCCAGTAACTGAGGCCGCGTTCCGGCTGCGTCCCGACGATGCCGGAATCAAACTTCCACTTCACCTTGCCTGTGGCGGCGTCAACGGCGAAAACTTTCTGCGAAGGCGAGATGCCGTAGAGGATCCCGTCGACCTCGATGGGACTGGTCTGCAGACCTCCCGTTTCTTCGGTGTCGTAAGACCAGGCAACTTCAAGCTGCTTGACGTTGGATTTGTTGATCTGAGTGAGCGGCGAGTAATGGGTTTTATTCTCATCGCCGCCATAGGCCGCCCAGTCCTGAGTTTGTGCTGGCGAACTCGCCGCCAGCACGCTCACATATAGAAGAATGCCTACAAACCGCCCACCTCGCTCTGGAATCATTGGCCCATTAAAACATAATCTTAAAGCTCATCTGGATGTTTCGTGGATCGTTGCGGGTCCCGAAAACCTGGCCCAAGTCGCCACAATCAATGCAAAGGCCGGTGTTACTCCCCACCCTTTGTAAAATTCGCCACCATAGTGTGGCTGGTTAAACGCGTTCAGGAACTCGGCCCGGAACTGTCCTTTGAATTGGACTATGAGCCTGCAGTTCCCGTTTGACTCTGTTGAGCATCTGGCCTCTGGTCGCACCGCAACTTTCCAGTCCTTTGCCATGAACTGCCGCTCGAGTATCTTTCCGAGGCTACGGTGACAGGAAAGCAGCGCAGACAGTAGCGCGCATCAATTCCTACAAATTAGGCCAAACTCTTGATTTTAGGTGCGGCAACCCCTTTTTAAGGCATGGGGCACAGGATCGAGTCCTGCCGCGCTCACCACTTCTGACGTCCCTCGACTGAGCTCGGGAGTTGAGTACGCGATTTCAGTTTTTAGCCTGCCCTGAGCAAGTGAGCTGCGAAGTTGTCGAATGGGCCTGCCAATCGCCTGAAGGCCGGATACTGGTACGCACAGCCTCATCACTTAGAATTCGGTGCACCGCGAACCAAGGTAGTTATTTCTGATAGATGGCGATCGAAGGCAGTTTTTCCGTCGGGTAGGTTCTACTTCAGGCTCCCCGCTGTTCGATTTTACATAGAAAATCGTTTTTTCCTTGACAAGATTCATACTACTGAGCGTAAATACCCGCAGTCGTGGGGTACGTGTTTTAAGCCCAGTGAGGCATTCCTGGGTGCAATTTCAAAATTTCGCCGGAGGCTGGCTATGCGAAGGATTCCGTGGGCAGGGTTTGTGTTGTGTCTACTTGTAACTCTCCCCGTTGTTGCGCAGCAATTCACAAGCACCATGCAAGGCGTGGTGACCGATCCATCAGGAGCATCCGTCTCCGCGGCGACAGTAACCGCCAAAAATGTTGCGACCGGCGAGGAGCGTAGCACTACTACCTCTAATAGCGGCAGCTACGCCATTACCAATTTGCCGCCTGGCGTTTACGAAGTTCACATCAAGCAGGCGAACTTCAAGGAGTATGTCAGCAAGGTGGAGTTATTCGTCTCCTCGACGACTACCCTGAATGCCGCCCTGCAGGTTGGTGCTACCACCGATCAGGTAACCGTGGAAGCCAACGCCCTTCAGGTGGAGACTTCGACCGGAGCGGTCGGCAACGTTGTTGAGGGCAATGAGGTCCGAGAGTTGCCGCTCAACGGACGTAGCTTTGCGCAGTTGACTCAGTTAATGCCGGGAGTTTCGCCGGCTTCGAACTTCGATTCCAAGCACAAGGGCTTGGAGGCGGGTGTCGACTTCTCGGTTAACGGCAACAACACCACCGGCAACCTGTTTCTGGTGGACGGCGTTAATAATAATGACATCGGGTCCCAGCGGACCATTTTGATTTATCCCTCTATCGACGCCATTCAGGAATTCAAGATCTTGCGAAATAGTTACCCGCCGGAATACGGCCAGGCGATGGGCGCAGTCATCAGTATCGTGACCAAGAGCGGGACGAACCAGTTCCACGGTAGTGGCTATTACTTTGGAAGAAACGACGCACTGAACGCGAGCGACTACTTCAACAACCTTAATGGCGCTCCTAAAGATAGACTTCGCCGCAATGACTATGGATACGATGTAGGCGGTCCCATCGTCAAAGATAAGCTGTTTTTCTTCTGGTCCCAGGAATGGAACAAAGAAAAGCGTGGCAAGCTGAGGAGCGCGAATGTGCCTACTGTGGCGGAAAAAAGTGGAGACTTCTCGGCACAGCTTGCGCCAACTCCGCTGCGACCTTTGAGCTGTGATGCAGCTCCAGCGCTTGCTGGTACGCCGACTCCAATTGTCCCATCTATTTCGCCAACTGGTTCCTTGATTGCCCAGCTGTTTCCGGATCCAAACGTCGCACCATCAGCCGAAGTGAATTGCCAGAATTGGGTTCAGTCACTCACGTCCCCGATTAACTGGCGTGAAGAAAATATTCGGACGGATTACCAATTAGGCAAGACTTGGACTTTGTTTGGCCGATTCACACAGGATCATTGGAACCAGCCGAGTCCTAGCACTCTGGGCTACTGGGGAGATGACAGATACCCGTCAGTTGATCCGAACTGGACGCAGCCAGGTTACCAGGCAACGATAAAACTCACAAAGCTGCTGGGTAGTACAGCGGTCAACGACTTTCAATTGTCTTATGCTGCGAATCGAATCACTGTGACTGCCGGCGGGACCAATCCCGGATTGGTGCAACAGATCAATGCCTCGTACCAGACGTATTTTCCTACTTCCGATAAGTTGCTAGGCAATCAGGTGGGCTACCCGGTTTTCTGGGGTGGCGCGGGAGACGGCAACGTAGGAACTTCGGACACCCTTTGGAATATGGGGCCATGGCATAACAACGAGGAACTCTATATTGCGAAGGATGACTTCTCGAAAGTTCATGGGGCGCATACCTTTAAGGTCGGCTTTTTGGCCAGCAACAATAGGAAGAACGAAGTATCTGGCGGAACTTCAGGGGAAGCCCCAAATTATTGGGGTGTGAATGCAAGCGATGATCCAACACAGCCTATCCGACAACAATTCCCTGGCTCTATAGACTCTCATAACGGTGTGTTTAACTTACTGAACGCGGGTGTTGCTTGGGGGTTCGGAGAGTCCCAGACCAATCCGTTTGCTGAGACTCGCTGGCACGACTACGAAATGTATTTTGGTGACAGCTGGAAGATCCGCCGCAACGTAACCGTGGAATACGGCGCGCGCTGGTCGTTCCTTCGCAATCCGTTCAGTCGAGGCAACAAAATTTCCAGCTGGCAGCCAAACCTCTATGATCCTGCACTGGGAGCGGTCGCCTGTAATGGACTGATGCTTGTCCCTGGAACGGACCCGTGTGCACCTTTAGCTGCCGCTGCAGGTTCGCCTGTGGGCGGGGTACCCGGACCTGACCGTTCATTAAAGGCAAACAACAATCACGAAATCGCGCCTCGCTTGGGTATCGCCTGGGATGTGAAGGGTGATGGTAAAACGGCGGTACGTGCCGGGCTGGGTGAGTTCTATCAGCGGGATCGAATCAGCAATTACCTTTATATTGCAACCAACTCCCCGTTCTCGGTTGCTGCTGGGGGAAACCGACTATTAAGCGGCTCGGTAGCTCCGGGTTCTCTCACATCCACAGCTTCACCGAGCTGGGGGCTTGATCCAACTGACCGCGAGCCAAAAACCTGGCAGTGGAACTTAACCATCGAACGCCAGCTTTACCGCGACAGTAAGTTGGAAATAGCTTACGTGGGCAATCGCGGCGAGAACATCCTGCAATACGCGGACGCCAACGCCGTCCTACCCGGTAATCGTTTGGATTTTGCGTTGAATAACACTAACGCCGACCGGTTTGCGACAGGAGCGACGTGCGTTGCAGCCAAGAATTGTTTTGGCGAGATCAAGTACGGAGAATGGACAGCACACTCGAACTATAACGCTTTGCAAGCGCTGTATCGGACACGCCTAAAGGCATTGGATGCGCAGTTTGCCTACACCTGGTCGAAGTCGTTGGCTAACACCGATATCACTAACAGCGGCAACACCAGCAATACAGCTACCGTAACTGATATTGCGAATCCGAACCGAGACTACGGCCCGACTACTATTAACCGTCCGAACGTCTTTGTTTCAAACATTGTTTACACATTCCCTGTGCTCGACGGACACTCCGCGCCTATGCGTTTTGTCCTAGGAGGCTGGGAGGCGGGCGGTATTCTGACATATGCCAATGGGCCTAGCCAGACTATCTTCGGACTAAATGGGGGTGCTACAAACGCCTCGGGTGGCCTGCAGGGAACGGGAGACAACGAAAACCAAAAACCGAATGTTGTGCTATCCGACTGCCGCGCGCATGGTGGCCCGAAGTATCAATGGTATAACCCATTGGCCTTCACTCTGGATCATTATCAGCTGGGCACCTTCGGAAACGAACATGTTGGAATGTGTGGCGGTCCAGGAATCGCTAATACTGATTTTTCGGCCTATAAGAACTTTAAGGTCAGCGAACGGGTCAACGTGCAGTTCCGCCTGGAGTTCTTCAATCTGTTCAACAAGGCGCAGTTCCGTGCGGATCAGATCAACCTGCAACTCGCGGGCAGTGCGGTAGCGTGTACCGCTGCTACCCCGTGCGCGGGATATGCTCCCAATACCGTTCAATATAACTTCGCAAGTAATGGCCAGCAGAACTTCGGGCAAGCTGGCAGCAATGGAAGCCCGGGTGACCGTGGTCCGCGTGAAATTCAGTATGCCCTGAAGGTCATCTTCTAGCTTCTTTGCTCACTGCTCACGAAGGGACTTGACGAAGGTCAGGTCCCTTCTTTTATTTGCGGAAGCCGTGCTTAAAGCTTGACTGGCATGCGGGCCTAACCTTTATCCTTAGAGTAAGTTTCCCAATGTTTCCTACCCTTGGTTCGTATTTTTTGCTAATCATCTCGCGTGAAATTGCGAGGAAGATTTCGCTTCGCAGTGCTTTCGTCGTCCTGCTTTTTGTTTCTACGCTGAGCCTGGGACAAGGCTCCAAAGGCGTCCAAGCGGGGAAACCGGCCTCGGAAAATTTCGAACAGCACTACGACGCCGCGCGGACGTTTCAACTTAGCAGGGACCAGGATCGAGCCGTGGCTGAGTACGAGAAATTTCTGATAGAAGCGCTGCGGGTCAGCGCCAAAGCTAATGTCGCTCTGGGTGAACGGGATAAGGCGGCAGCGCTGTTCGAAGATGCACTCGCCTTGACACCCGACAATCCCCAGCTCCGAGTCGAATTCGCTCAGCTGCGCTTTCAACAGCAGAACTTCGGCGAGGCCCGAACCTTGGCGGAAAAAGTATTGACATCCGCGCCGGACAATGCACAAGCTCATTTGGTGTTGGGCCAGATCCTATTCGCGCAGGCGGATTTTAAGGGTGCGCGCGAGCATTTGGAGGAGGCTGTCGTCTCCGCGCCTGGTTTTGATGTCGCATATCTTCTGGGCATCACTTACATCAAGCTGAATGACTTCAGCCGCGCCAGGCTTGTATTTGACGATATGCTTGCCAGTTTCGGGGATACGGCGCAGATCCACATGATGTTTGGCCGCGCTTACAAGCAAGGCGGCTGGGAAGCGCTCGACAATGCCGTCAAGGAATTGAATTTAGCCATTGCAAGGGATGGGCGGGTTCAGCATGCACACTATCTGCTGGCCTTGGCATACATCGACCGCGACGGCGAATCGGCATTTCCTCAGGCTGCGTCGGAACTGCGGACTGAATTAAAAATCAATCCAAACGATGCTCGGAGTCATTATCTGCTGGGTTACGTCGCTATGAAGCAGCATGACGCCAAGAATGCGGAGGCGGAACTGCTGAAGGCGGCTGAACTCGATCCAAAAAATCCTGATCCACTGGTTTATTTGGGGCAAATCTATTCCGATGCGGATCGTGACGCCGAGGCCGAAGCTGATCTGCGGAAGGCAATTGCGCTTTCCGGTAGCACGTCGCGGACGGACTATTTAATAGGGCGGGCCCACTATATTTTGGGTCGGGTTTTGCTAAAGGGCGGCGAAAGCGACGAAGGCAAGCGAGAGCTGGAAGCATCGCAGGCAATTCGCGACAAGATGAACCGGCCAGATTTGGTGCGGGACACCAAGCTCAAGAGCGATCCAGAATTGGCCAGCGTTTCGCACGATGAATCGATCGGGAGTCCGCCGGCCCAAGTAGACGTTCCGTCGCAAAAGAAGGAAGAGGTGCAGGCGTACCTCGAGCACCTCAAACCTGCCATAGCTGACTCGTACAACAATCTTGGGGTATTTCAAGCTGGCCGCCAGAACTTTGTCGAGGCGGCCCAAGATTTCAAGAAGGCAGGCGAGTGGAATCCTTCTTTAGAGACTCTTGACCGTAATTGGGGCATGGCTGCGTTCTATGCGAAGAACTATCAAGAAGCAGTGCCTCCGCTAACCCGGCAGCTTGAGAAACATCCTGAAGACGTTAAAGTGAGAGCCGCGCTGGCACTCAGCTTGTTCATTGGACAGAATTTCAAAGCAACATTAGACATGCTGAAACCGATCCAGCAGGAAGCCGAAAACGACCCTGGGCTCGACTACGCGTATTCCGTTTCTCTGGTCAAAGTGGGTGACTATGATGAGGGAACGCGAAGGTTGAGGCTACTGGCAGAGAAGGACCCGAATTCTGCTGACATTCATATGCTTTTGGGGTCTGCGCTTGCTGATCAGCGCGAGTACGGAAGCGCTCTGCAAGAGTATCGAAAGTCTTTGGCAATTGATCCCAATCAGGAGCAGACGCACTACCTCACAGGAGTGGCATTAATCGAGGATGGCCATCCCAAAGAATCAGTGGATGAACTTCGCACCGCGCTTAAGCTGAATCCTTCCGACGTTTCCGCCAAGTATCATTTGGCTTTTTCTCTTATCCAAGTACAGCAAACCGACGAAGCCAAGAGGCTGTTGCGAGAGGTGATTCAGCAAGATCCGAACCGGGCAGACGCATATTATGAACTAGGAAAGCTTCAACTCGACCAAGGCGATACCAAAGGCGCGGTTCAGAGCTTAGAAGCTGCGATCAAGGCGAGCCCTGACTCGGATTACATTCATTACCAACTGGCCATGGCTTATCGGCGCGATTCACGAAACGAAGACGCGCAACGCGAAATCAAAGTTTATCAATCGCTGAAGGACCGCCAACGAGGGCACGGGGATGTTCCACAAACTAATTGAGCGGTGCGGGTCCCGATTTCCTGCGGTTCTGGTGATTTGCTTGTTGGTCGCGACATTCTGTTGTGCAGCGAGCTCGGCCGCGCAATCTGAGTCTCGTTCTTCGCTCGCGACAGCCAAGACGGAGTTGGATCGTGGTGATCTGGAATCCAGCGAGAAACATTTGTGGGACATCCTCTCGGTTGAGCCGACGAATGAACAAGCCCTGGTAATGCTGGGCACCATCCGTGTCCGGCAGCAAAGGTTCACCGAAGCTGAGGCGCTTTTTCGTCGCGTCTTACAACTGAATCCGAAGTCTATTGCCGCTTCTCGCGGGTTGGCGGCGTCCTTGGTGGACCAAGGCAAGCAGGACGAGGCCATCCGACAATATAAAGAGACGATCGAACTCGACCCACGGGATTCAAGTGTCAAAATTGAAGTAGCGAAGTTGTACCTGGCACGCAATGATTTTGCAGATGGCCTGGCAACTCTCGATACGATTAAATTAATGCTGCCGGTATCTGCAGTTCCTCTGAAAGCTGCGTGTCTCCTAGGATTAGGTCGCAGGGCTGACGCCGAGGCATTCATTCCTCGGGTTCGGGACTCGCGCACTGCGGCGCTCGATCTGGCACAAGTGTTCGTGGAAGGACACGACGCGAATGCCGCGCTGAGGCTACTTGGCTTTGTTACTCCGAATAAGAGCATTGCAGCACGAGAGCATTACTTGCGAGGACGCGCCTATCGCGAAAAAAACCAAATGGTGGCTGCAGTGGCCAGCTTTCGAGAATCATTGACGGACGACCCCAAGTCCGCCGAGACACTGGTGGCAATGGCTGAAGTTTTGGCAGTGCAAAACAAACATGCAGATAGTTTCGAAATGCTGCAGAAGGCGCGAGTTGTGGCTCCAGATTCTGTGGAGGTGCTACGACACCTGATTGTCGAGGCGATGGAGTGCGGGAAGAATGGCAATGCATTGTCAGCTGCTCAAGAACTACAAACGAAAAGCTCTGAGCTGAGTGATCGGTACCTGGCTGCGAGCGTAATGATCCAGCAGAAGCAGTATCTGCCAGCGTCGCATATTCTGGAAGATTACACGGCTCAACGTCCTGACGATGCTAAGGCATTGCTCGGTCTGGGAATAGCCTATCTCGCCTTGCTGCGTTATGCGGATGCGCGGCAAGCTCTTGAACACTCGCTTCAGATCGAACCGAATATTGCGGAAACGGAGTACCAGTTGGGTGTAGTTTTGGCACAGCAGGGGGATCGGCGAAACGCAACCCAGCACTGGGAAAAAGCAGTCGCCCTGGAGCCACGGCATGCTCAGGCTCTGTTTAGTTTGGGCACGATGTACCTTGAGGCTGGGGAGCTCAAGAAAGCGCATGATGCATTTGCGCGTTCATTGGTCGTAAACCCTAATAACATGAAAACGGAATATGACTTGGCTCTGGTCTTGAACAAACTGGGGAATTCCCAGGAAGCCAAGGTGCATTTGGAAAGATACCGTCAGATGCAGGCTGAAGAACACGGCGCTAACGGAAACCCGCCGG
The DNA here is from genome assembly GCA_050746025.1 of Terriglobales bacterium. Lineage (GTDB taxonomy): Bacteria > Acidobacteriota > Terriglobia > Terriglobales > Acidobacteriaceae > Gp1-AA145. The sequence continues at coordinate 14,961 of JBOGLH010000235.1, forward strand.
AGTCGACTGATCGTCAGTAAGGTGGGGGGGCGTTTAGTGCGACTATTCGGTAACTGATTAGTGCTGAACTACCGCTTTTCTTCTGCTGTACTTGCTGTAAGTGGCGTCTTTACCGTAATGCCCTCGCCTTCAATGATCGTATAGATAAAGTCGGTTGGAAGGTTCTTGAGTACTTCTTTCTTTCCGCTTGGCCAGCTGACTTCAACAGTGTCGATTACGCTGTTCTGCCCGAAGCCGAAATGCAGCCGTAAATCGTTCTGAGAAAGATAGCTGCTGCCGGCGCGAACTTCGTTGAACTGCGTAACACCCGCGGTTGTGACGGACACCCGTGCCCCAATTGCCGCTTTGTTGCTTTTCATTCCTACCAATTTGAAAAGAGCCGCGTGGCCTGCATTCTCAGTACGGTTGATAAGCAGCGTTGGAGGCCGGCCTACGTTAAGAATTAATATGTCTACTTTCCCATCATTGTTGACGTCCCCGAAAGCCGCGCCCCGTCGTGATTCTGGAGGAAGTTTATCGAGACCGGAGAGAGCCGTAACGTCCTCGAAGGTTTTGTCGTGCAGATTTCGGAACAGCAAAACCGGCTGTCGATAAGGAACGCCGCCTTTAACCAAATCCATTTGAGGATAGACATGGCCATTAGCAACGAAAATATCTTGCCAACCCTGGTTGTCCATGTCGAAGAACTTAGTTCCCCAACCGACTAACGGATAGCTTGGCTCCGCTATGTGCGAGCTCCAGCTGATCTCGCTAAAGCCCCGCGGGCCCTGGTTCCAGAAGAGCAAGTCCGATTGCTCAGTGAATTCGGTGACAATAATATCGAGATTTCCGTCATGATCGATGTCGCCGAAATCCACGCCCATCGATCCTTCTTCCTGACCGTCGCGGCTGAGCGCTGCACCGGAAAGCAGCCCTACGTCTTCGAAAGTGCCGTCATGCTTGTTGCGGTACAGATAATTAGGTCCGGCATCATTGGCGACATAGAGGTCAGGCCAGCCATCGTTGTCATAATCCGCCCACACCCCCTGCATACCAAAATAGTGGGAGGGATCATCGACGCCGGCTTTCTTGGAGACATCTTCAAAGGTCCCGTCTCCGCGATTATGGAAGAGGAAATCTGATTCACCTGGCAATCCCCACGGACCGCATTGCACTGGAATTCCGCGAAATTTGCATGTTTTTTCGTCACTGCCGAACTGGGGCAGCTTGTTCACGTCTACGTAAACGTAGCGCGGAACAAAAAGATCTACATAACCATCACGGTCAAAGTCCCCCCATGCTGCGCCGGTGCTAAAGCCTCCAACACGCAAACCGGCTTTTTCAGTGATGTCTTCAAATTTACAGTTTCCAAGGTTCCGGTAAAGAACGTTGCCACCGTAGCCGGTGACGTAAATATCCTGCCAGCCATCGTTGTCGAAATCTGCGACCGCCACGCCCATGCCCCACCCTTTACGGATGAGTCCAGCTTCTTTTGTAATATCGCGAAATTTGAGATCGCCATCCTGGTGGTAGAGGGTGATCATGGGATCGCCACCCTGTTTGTAGTGGTCCACCGACGAGCCGTTCACGGTGATGATGTCGAGTCTGCCGTCGTTATCACAATCGATGAATCCAACTCCGCCGCTCATGGACTCGAGGATGTAACGCTTTTCGGGGGTTGAATCGTGGGAGACGGTGAGGCCTGCCTGTTGGCTTACATCTTCAAAGCGAGGCACGGGCAACGGAGAAACCGAAGTCTGAGCAGCGCAGGTAATAGCGCAGGTAATAACAAGTAAAAACGAAGGAATGACGCCACGAAATGCGCCCATGCGATTCATGTATTCTAGCAAAATGTCGCTGGAGTCGGGCTGCTTCATCAGTTGTGTAATTTTGGTATTTGGGGCCAATTTGCTCATCTCGTCGCAAACCGCCCCAAAAAGAGCAGAAAACGTTACTCAATCTACAACGATGCGATTTGCTGATGTCACGCAAGCGTCCCGAATCAGCTTTCAACACACGGTCTCGCCAGAAAAAAGATATCTGATCGAGTCTATGGCCGGCGGGGTCCTCTTGTTGGACTATGACGGCGATGGCTGGCCCGATATTTACTTCACCAATTCACCAACGGTTGACATGGCGCTGCACGGGCAGAAGGCGAAGAGCGCTCTCTACCACAACAATCACAATGGGACATTCACCGACGTTACAGACAAGGCAGGGGTGGGGTATCCATGTTGGGCGATGGGAGGCACCGTTGGCGACTACAACAATGACGGCTGGCCGGACATCTTGGTGACTTGTGAAGAGGGGCTGGTTCTCTACCGCAATAATGGCGACGGCACCTTTACGGATGTCACCAAGCAGGCGCATTTGACCGATCCGCGATGGACCACCGGCGCGGCATTTGCGGATTACGACGGGGACGGGTTTATCGACCTGATGGTTTCTCGCTACGTTGAGTTTGATCTGAATCATCTGCCGCAGTTTGGAATTGGCGTCACCTGCAGGTTCAGGGGGATTCCGGTACAGTGCGGCCCAAGAGGAATGAAGGGGCTGGGCGACGGTCTTTACCACAACAATGGTGATGGAACATTCACGGATGTTTCAAAGGTGGCAGGAGTCGATGACCCACGCGGATACTACGGTCTCGGAGTCATATGGAGCGATTTTGATGATGATGGCCGGCCTGACTTGTTTGTTGCCGACGATTCCACTCCCAACTATTTGTATCGAAACATAGGCAAAGGACACTTTGAAGATATCAGCTACATGTCGGGAACGGCCGTCAGTAAAGACGGTGGGGAAATGGCAGGGATGGGAGTTGCAGTGTGCGACTACAACCACACCGGCAGGTTTTCAATTCACGTGACGAACTTTGAGGACCAAAGCAATTCTCTGTATCGCAATGATGGGCAAATGAACTTTACCGACGTCGCAAATGTGGCGAGTATTGAACAGATCACGGTCCCTTACATGGGTTGGGGTACGGGATGTGTGGACTTCAACAATGACGGATGGGCGGATTTGTTAGTAGTTAATGGGCACGTTTATCCGCAGGTTGATTCTTTGCAGAATGGGTCCAAGTATAGGCAGAGAAAGTTGGTGTTTGAAAACCAGAAGAATGGAACGTTCCGCGACGTGAGCGACGCGGTTGGAGCTGCAGTCACCATCCCACAACCCAGTCGCGGCGCGGCTTTTGGAGACTTGTTCAACGACGGCAGGATCGATGCTGTAGTTGAAAATATTGATGGCTCACCTATGATTTTGAAGAATGAAGATGCTAGTCACAATCACTGGGTATCGGTTCAACTTCTAGGAACGAATTCAAACCGTCTGGCCCTTGGAGCCAAGGTCCGCATCGTCGCAGGTGGGGAACCGCAAATTGAAGAAGTTAGAAGTGGCGGCAGTTATTTGTCACAAAATGATCTGCGAGTGCATTTCGGTGTGGGAAGCGCCAAGAAGGTCGATCGGATGGAAATTCGATGGCCTTCCGGATCGACGCAGATTTTCCAGGACCTCCGGTGCGATCATTTTTATGTCGCAAAAGAGGGCGAAAAAAACATAACCTCGGATGTGCGTTTGGGTGCACAGCGTTGACCCTGCCTTCGCGTTACATTCCGATTTGTCGCGTTGCGCTGTGAGATTAAGTTGTGCTTGAATCACTGCTACCCGCTTTGTATCGGCCGTTCCAGTTCGCGGTTTTTACTCTCCTTCTAATGGTGTGCAGCCCTTGCTGCAGGCTCTGGAGCCAGACTACGCAGTCTCATCCGGCTACCATCGCCGATCAACAGGCGACTGAGGACCGGCTTCGGAAACCCACTTGGTGGCCGACCAAGGGAAGCTTTGGCCGCAGCGATTTCGTTGGTGATGGCGCTTGTGCCCGTTGTCACTCAGAAATTGTTTCCATCCAAAAGACCACCTCGATGGCGAGAACTGCGACTCGAGCTGAAGATTCCGAACTTCTCGCCAAGCACCCTTTGAATTACAAACTTGGCGGTTATACATATCACGCGAGCACTGACGGAAAGAATGCAACCTATTCGGTTTCTGACAGCACGTCCTCGTTCTCGGCGACTTTGAAGTGGGCCTTTGGCATACGCATGGGACAGTCGTACCTGTTCGAGAAGGGCGGTGGAATTCATATGGCTCCGCTGACTTATTATCCCGAAGTCGGGGTTTGGGATTTCACGGTCGATCAGCCACACGCCACCCCCGACTCTTTGGAGAAGGGAACGGGTCGTCATCTGCTGGATGACGAAGTGCGAGGCTGTTTCAATTGCCACAATACGGCGGCAACCACCAGCGATAAGTTCGATCCCGAGCACTCGATTCCGGGCGTGACATGCGAGGCCTGTCATGGTCCAAGTGCATATCACGTCGCAGCGGCAGGGATGGGGTTTGCGGACGGAGCCACCATGATTTTTAATCCCAGTCACCTACGCCCAGTAGATTCGGTGGATTTTTGCGGCGCGTGTCATCGTACCTGGTGGGATATAACGTTGGCCGGCGGAACGGGGCTGAAGTCCCTGCGCTTTCCGCCGTACCGCCTTGAGAACAGCCGTTGCTGGGGTAAAGGCGACGCGCGACTAACCTGCGTCGCATGCCATGATCCTCATCGTCCATTGATTCGCGATAGCATCGCCTACGACGAGAAATGTCTCAGTTGCCACGTGAATTCCGCAGGCGCAAAACCAACCGCGGACCACCCAGGCGCAGCATGCCCGACCGCTAGAAAAGATTGCGTGAGTTGCCACATGCAGAAATATAAGGTCACGGACATTCCGGTGAAATTCACGGACCATCAAATCCGCGTAGTCAGGGACAACGAGGCCACGCCTCATTGATGTTCATGGGCGCACTTAGCAGGTCAGGGTTTCAAGTTAATACTTTGGCGGAGCCAATGAGCCGGCTTTAGCCCTTACGGGGTCACCGCGCATGCCTCGCGCGGACTTTTCGGTCGCAGCATCCAGCTTCGAGTCCTTCGCCTTATCGGCGCGCTCTCTCCATAGTAGATAGGTACGCTGGGCTTCCTCAATATCACCCTTTGAGACATCATTATCGGCAGCCACACCGTCAATTGTGGGGTCATAAGCTTCGCTGACATCTCGGGCATTGTCGGCTGCAGGATTGACGAAATGCTTGTAAAGGTTGTCTTCCATCTTGGCGTCCAGTTTCTTCGCGTCCAGAGTCACTTGTTTCCAGTCGAGGTGCTGGGCGCTCGCAATTTGCCGGACGTTTTTGCCCGCTTTTAATTGGGCGGCTATGTCTTCCATTTTTGCGCCGTTCTTCACCAAATCATGGGCAATAAAAAGATCGCCATAATTGATGTTCATGGCTCTACGCTCTAACACAAGATCTGTACGCTTGACTTCGAGGTTATCGGCAACGGTGAGACTGACGACACGTCGACCCGTTGGGTCGGTTGCCATGGCGGTGATCTTGTGTAGTTCTTTCTCTGCCTTCTGCTGATCGTCGGCGAACGCGGGGACCGCTAAGGCGAGTCCAATTAAGATGACAGAAAATTTAAGGTGCCGGTTCATGAGTGCATACCTCCTGATCCCAATTGTTTATACATTCTTAGCGCGACAATCAACTTGCCAGTTGGTGTAATCCGTTCCCGGTCAATTCGTTTTTGCTTCAGCAGAAACCTGCAGCGGAACATCAACTGTGCCGATCCGTTGCGAGACCCGATCGAGGACCCCCACTCGAAGATCGTAGTTTCCTGGCGGTAAAGCAAGCTCCTGATGCGCAGGAAGTCCGGTGCGCTGAAAACTTAAGAATTCCTGCGGACCGAGCGTAGCATCCATCGTATTGGCAATTTGTCCAGCGACGTTTCCTTTTTGGTCCAAAGCTACTGCCATGCAGTCTAGGACCGCCCGTTTTCCGCTGTTCGCGGTATCGTTAAAGTCTATTCCGCCCAGGTCAATGCTGTAGTCGATTCGCACGGCTTTGCTGGTGGAATCAGGAGCCGCTATCCGTAGGGTTACCAAAAGCATGGTGGACTGGGGCAATCCCGGCAGCATCGCAGCCGCAAGCTTGTGGGCTCCGCTCTGGCCGAGGGATTCTTGCGATGCAGTTGGATAATATCCGGGTCTATAGGCCAGGATTGCGGTCCCATGGTTCATCTTTATTTCTACGCGGCGGAAGCTCTTCTCGTCCGTACTCTTCTCGGGCGTATACGCAATGGTGTAATAATGCGAGCCGTCTTCCATGCTGCGAGCAATGGAACCGCGAACGTCGTTGTTGATGAAGACGTGACCACCAGTCTGATCCGCAAGATCAAGCATTGAGCCGTACTCGCCAAAACGCGAATCCGATTGGCTGATTAAGGTGTTGTTAAAAGTGTCGGTGTTTCCTACATCAACCATGCTACGACTTGATTCGCTGCCAACCCCGATGGCAACCCCTCCAGCCCGCAAGCCGCGAACGTCAACCGGATAAACTGCGATTCGCGCTTCGGCCATCATGGTCGTCAGATGGCGGATCGCTGCTTTGTAACTGGCATTAGAGGTCAGATCGGAGACCGCTGATGCTGCTTGAGTAGTTCTCTCGGCAACCCCTAACACCGTACTTTCAGAGGGGCGCAGGCGGATTTTGAAAGACCCGGAAAGCCAGACAAGATTCTTGCGTCCGGGAAATCCTGAAACAGCACGCGAAATCGCGTCCAAAGCGTCCAGGGTCATTGTGGTTCGCTGATCGGACCGTGTTGATTCCATTCTCGAGGAGGTCGCAGTACGTTGTGAAACGAAACCGGTTATCTTCTGGGCGTCGGTTTGGGCCGCTCCTATACCCGACGCTGCGGAGGCCGGCAGATTACTTGGGGTTGCAGGCATTCCGTACCGGCCTATTTCTTGGGTGAAACCTTGATCTTGCTGTTGCTGAAGTTCGGTGGTCAGCAGCGGCGAACTCTGCCGTACTAATTTTTCTGCCGTCCGGACCAAAGTTTCGGGGTCATCGGTGAACCCCTGAACCATCTGGAGGTGGGTGCCCAGAACGAATAGAGAAAGAAGTTTCCCCTTTGGCATCTTTCGCAGGTACTGCAACATTTGGTCTCGAGCGTACGCCTGATCATCTGGTGGTGTGTTGAGCATGTCAAACAAAAGGATGTCTAGCGGTGTGTCGGTGCTTGCTGAGATGCGATTCGTATAAGTGCCGGGGGGCAGGGGTTTTTCTGTCGTAGCGTCATGGAGTGACTCGGTGCCGTGCGTTTCAAACACCCTGATGGCCTGCGGCCTCCCATTTTCCAACAAAGTAAAATCGCCGGCCTGCAGGCCCTTGACCGGAGCACCATGTGAGTCCGTGACTGAGACATCCATAAGCACAAGTTGGCTCTCTGAACGGAAGATGGGTATCTCGGCAGGCGCTTTCGATTGGACTGCCGGACTGATTGAAGCGGGCTCAGAAGCTGGAGTTGCAGCAGATGCGGTGGCAATTTCAGCTTTACCCACACTCGAACTGGCGGGAGGTACGGCCTCTGTAGTTTGAACTTTTTGCACTATCGCGGGACCCGAGGGCGCAACCTTTTCAGCAACTTGGGATTTCGGCATAGTTTGATGCGGAATCCCAAGGTTGCTATCCAGATAAAGGAGGTAAACCGACAGAAGATTATAGGTTTCCTCGTAAGTGGCGATATCGAAGGACTCGCCTGAAGAGGCTCCTTGCCAGGCACCTGTCTGGCGCAGCGCCGGAATCATCGCCGCCGGGGCAGAGCGTATCGCAATTGCGGGTACACGAGCATGTTGGAATATTTGGGCGTCGACTAAATAGTCATCTGGGTTAAAGGTTGATTGACCATTGAGAAGATGGTCATCAACGCTCCGCGCAGTAATCTCCATAGGCATCGACCGGTACCGAAGCGTGTTCGATGAGAGACTCAGCCAATTGGCCAGCCTAGAGTCGTCTTGCGCCAAGGCGTAGACAGGGGGAGTCCGGCCGAGATCAGCGAGGCTGACCATGGCTTTAATTTCCGGATGCTGCCATCTTTTTAATTCCTTGAGATATTCGGAGGATCCACGAAAACCATGCCTCTGACCGCTGAAAGCCACGAAAATCAATGAGTGTCTATGTTGCACGGAGCTGACCGATTCAGCTAATAGAGGCAGAAGTGCCAGGGTCGCCCAGTGAGTTCCGGCGGGGTCGTCAAGGCTGTCAGCGGGTGCTCCGACTACGATTGTGCCGGGCTCATTACCAGGAACGGTGCAAATCAGGTTGGGAAGGTCTTGCTTAGGGACTGCCTCCTGGTACAGGTTGACGCCGGAACATCCGGCAGCTTCGAACTGGGAACGCAGTTTTTGAATCTGCTCGGCCGGGTCTTGTGGGGGAGCTTTTAACCGTTCTTCGATCGCCCCACGGTGGACACGCAAGTAGACAATACTGCTGCCACCAAGGCAAAAGGTGGAAAGTGCCAAAACCATCAGAATCCGAATGACGCGTGGCACCTTTACACCTCCGAGCGCACCTACTTTATCATGTTCCGAAGCCTCTTAGAACCTGCATTCTTAGAGTTTGGGGTTAGGATTTGACAAGGCCGACGAGGCTCAACCTTACGTTTTTCGCACCCCAGCCGCTTTTCGGGGGAAGAACAACTTGAACGCGGGCGAGCTAACGAAGCCAGGAAAATCCGGATCATTTCCGAGGAGCAGAGATCAATGCATAGATTACTGAGCACGCTGGTGCTTGCTTCGGTTTCCGTCACATTTGCGAATGCGCAGAATGCAGCTGCAGGGGCAACGACCACGGCGGCTCAGACAACCGAACAGAAATACAAGAATATCCAGGTGCTCAAGAGTATACCGGCCGACCAGTTGATTCCAGCCATGCAGTTTATCCGGGCTTCGCTGGGGGTGCAGTGCGGTTTCTGCCATGTTGAGAATCATTTTGATCAGGATGACAAGAAGCCCAAACAAATTGCGCGCAAAATGATGCAGATGATGGCTACGATCAATCAACAAAACTTTGACGATCACCGAAGAGTAACTTGTAATACCTGCCATCGGGGCGCGCCGCGCCCGATCTCGATTCCGATCATCAGCGAGGGACCGAAACCGCCCTCGATTCCCGTGCTCGATTCCGAGGAGAAACTCCCGCCAAATTTGCCGACGCCCAGTGAGCTTGTCGAAAAATATGTTCACGCATCAGGCGGGGCAAGTGCACTCCAGAAAATCTCCACCCGCGTGGAGAAAGGGAGTGCGGATTTTGGCGGCCACGAAGTCTCCGTTGACATCTTCGACAAAGCCCCAGCCCAGCGCGCGACACTTATGCATCTTCCAAACGGAGACAACCTAACGATCGTGGATGGTAATCGAGGTTGGTCTGTGTCTTCCGGGCATCCAGTCATTGAGATGTCTGCGTCCGAGGTTGAGGGCGCACTGATAGACGCGGACCTGCAATTTCCGATTCATCTCAAAAGCCAATTTGGTGAGTTGCAGGCAGCCCGGCCAGAAAAAATCGGGGACCACGAAACTTATCAACTAGTGGCGCTCCGAAATGGAGCGCCGTGGCTCCGTTTTTATTTCGATCAGCAGTCGGGATTGCTGCTTCGCATGGAGCGTTATTCGGACTCGCCACTAGGGATGAATCCAACCCGCATCGACTACGGCGACTATCGTCCAGTGGATGGCGCGCAGGTGCCATATCGTGTGACCGTGGCCAGGCCGGGTGGCGAGTTCACCATTCATGTGGCTGAAGTGACGCAGAACACTCCGATAGCTGAGGGGAAATTCGCGCGACCTTCGGAGCTGGATGCGGCGGATGCAAACGGTCGCAAATGATGGAGCTGGTACGGAAAATGAGTCGGATTATTTCGGCTGCTGCTGCATCGACCCGTCACCAGCGTTGAGATGTAGCGCTCGATCCCCGTACGAGGTTGGTTGCGCTGCCTCATTCCTCAAGCTTTCGAATTCACGCCGTTCCTGTTCAGCTTCGGTCGCACGGTGTGCTCGGGCATAGGCCCGGGCAAGATTGAAATGGACCTTCGAACTCTTCGGGGCGAAGCGTCGCGCTGACTCAAGTTCTCCAATCGCGCTTGGGATGTCGGCTTGTTCCAGGAAAGCGCGCCCTAGTTCGTAGTGTGCTTCAGGCGACTCCGGCGCGAGCGCTACGGCTTTCCTGGAATACTGGACGGCATTCGCGGGCTGATGCAACACGAGCGCCAGAGACGCCAATCGGATGTAGGAAAGTTCACTGTTCGGATTTAGCTTTGTCTCGGCGATCAACTGGGCTTGGGCGGCGTCATATCTGGACGCGGAAAACAAAGCGTCGCCGTAGGCGTAATGCAGGAACGTGGTTTCTGGATATTCACTCAGGAGTTTTTCGAATATTTGAAATGCCTTGTCGTAATAACTGCCGGAGAGCAGCACTGCGGCTTCTCCTGCAGATCGTACAAGGTCATGTTTGCCAGGATCTATCTGTTCCGGCAGGGCGGGAATTCGCAGCAACGCAATACCCATAGCGAACTGAATGTCATTGAACAGGGGGCCGGGGCGGGTTTCTGGTATGAGCAAAGCAATTGCCTCATCGAAAGTCCTATTCAGATTTGACAATAGTGCCAGGTGATAGCGTGATACCGTCACTGCAGCCGCGTTGCCGCTGAATCCCAGGACGCGGCCACGCTCCAGATGAATTCTGGAATTTGTGTAGCCCCTGGTTTCGAATTCGCTCAGCCCTAATAGAGTCCAGGTATCCGGCTGTCTTGAGTCGAGAGCTATTGACCTACGCAGAGCGGCAATCGCTTGCGCATAACGTTTGCGCATGTACTCAACCGTTCCCAGTTGCCGCCAGCCCTCCTGCCAATCGGAGCGAAGCTTCACGCCCTCCTGATACAATATCGCCGCCTCGTCCAGTTGTCCATTGCGCTGTGCCGATTGCGCTCGACGTGCTGTTTCGTCAAAGTTGGTCGGGGAATCTACGGCGCCAGATGAGATAGAGGCAGCTGGCGGATTAGTGTTCGTGTCCGCATTTTGATTGATTGCATATCTCCGGGCTTGAGTTTGATCTGCATCGGGAGGAAGTTTTGCCAATTCAATTGCTTTTTGGGAAGCCTCGGCGGCCGCAACCTTATCCTGAAACTGCATGGCTTGAGCCAGCATTTCATATGCTGCTGCGGAGCGCGGGGCGAGTTGGGTCGCGCGTTGGGCGGAGGCCAATGCTTCAGTGAAGTTTTTCTGCGTCAGCCCAAGTTTTGCAGACGCAATCCATGGCAGTGCGTCGTCTGGCCGCTCGCGATTTTCTTCCTGAAATTCAATTTGTGCCTCTTTGTCGTCTCCATTTGCCTGCAGAGCGAGGCCGTATTGATAGTGAAGGTAGGGTGTGTGGGGATATTGTTGCAGCAATTGCTTAAAGTGCTGCAATGCAGCATGCAATTGGTGAGTCAGCAGCAACGTCTCGGTCTCCCCCGCAGCTCGGATCAACGCATCGTTAGATGTATCAAGCTGCGAGGGCAAGAGCGGAATGCGCAGCAGCGACATGCCAAGGGCGGTCTTGATCTGCTCGGGAACTGCACTGGATCCCGCAGCTTGGCCAAGTACTTCAGGGGCGCGATCGAACTCACCCCGTATATTGAGCAACAACCCAAGATGATAGAGAGCAATTTTCTTGATCTCAAGATCATCGGTGAATCCCAAACGTGCTGCTTGCTGTAAGTGAGTGAACGACTCCCCGTAGTCCCCGGTTTCGAATTCACAGAGTCCGAGAAAGGCCCAACCAGCTGTGACGTTGGGGTCGAGTTCCACTACCTGCCGCAATGCGGGAATGGCCTGCCCAAACTGGTCAGCGTCATACAGCAAGGTCCCGAGGTACCACCAACCTTCCTCCCAATTTGGCCGCAGTTTCACCGCCTCTTGATATTTGGTGATGGCCTCATTTGTCTTGCCCGCCTCTCGATCGGCACTCGCCTCGGCAGCAACAGTTTCGAAATTGGGGGAAGCTTCTGAGGCTTGCGCCGCTATCGCGGAAGTGAATAGAGAGCGCGGCGCAACGGCGAAGCTGAGGACCACAACACCGGCGTAAATGAAAGTCGCGGGTTTAGACATGAAGTGAAAAGGACAATTATCCACGATCAATGTGGATAGCTTCGTATGTTGCTCACGCGCAACATAGTACTCGGCGGTCCACCCCTGGCCACAACAATATGTTAAAACATATCGATGTTCTCGCATTCGGGGCTGGGGCGCTTGTCGTGCTTATCCCGGCGCAGCTTTATTCGCGGGATTGCCGCGACCACGGGGTTTTATGTGCTCTCGCGCAAAGGACTAGCAGAGGTCCGAGGATCGCTTCCTGTGTTCGAGGAAATACCCGCCTCGGTCAGCGGAATAAAATGGATACATAACGCGGCCCATTCTCCGCAGAAATATTTGCCCGAATCCACCGGCCCGGGTTGCGCATTCCTGGATTATGACAACGACGGATGGATGGACATATACCTTGTTAATAGTGGTCAAAGTGATTTTTATACACCGGTGACGCCGTTAAGCAATGCCCTGTACCGGAATAACCGGGACGGTACGTTCACCGATGTTACGCGAAAAGCAGGAGTCAGCGGTGGAGGGTTCGGCATGGGAGTCGCTGTCGGCGACTACAACAACGACGGATTTCCCGATCTCTACGTCACTCAATACGGCCGGAGCATTCTGTATCGCAATAACGGGGATGAAACGTTTACCGATGTGACCCGAGAAGCTGGAGTTGGAGTCGAGGGTTGGGCATCTAGTGCAGTTTGGTTCGACTACGATAACGATGGCCGGCTCGACTTGTTTGTGGCCCAGTTTGCGCGCTTCGACAAAACAACTGGCTGCGGGATCAGTTCAGACGGTCAACGCCACTACTGCATTCCCCGCATTTTTCCACCGGCGCCGAGCTGGCTTTTTCACAACAATGGCGACGGGACTTTCACAGATGTGAGTCGCGAATCTGGAATTTCCAGTCACTTGGGAAAGTCTTGGGGAGCGGTCGCGGCAGATTTGAACAACGACGGCAACATGGATCTGTTCGTTGCCAATGATACGGTTGGAAATTTCCTTTTCATGAATCGGGGGGATGGAAGGTTCGAAGAAGTAGGTCTTCGTGCGGACATTGCTTACAGCGCTGACGGACGGGCGCGTTCTGGTATGGGGGTTGATGCGGCTGATTTCGACCAGGACGGATGGATGGATCTTTTTGTGTCCAACATCGACGAAGAGATTTTCTCGCTGTATCGGAATAATCACGATCAGACCTTTGACGACCAGGCAATGCAGTTGGGAATCGGCATGGCCACTCGGTGGATGAGCGGTTGGGGATTGAAGTTTATTGATTACGACAATGATGGCGACCTCGATCTCTTCCTGGTTAACGGTTTTCCGGACGATCTAGTGGAAGAGTTCTCCAGTCAAGTGAAGTACCACGAACCACTTCTGCTGTTTCGGAATGTGGGAGGAAAATTCAGCAATGTTAGCGAGACCAGCGGACCAGTATTCGCCAAGGCCCTGTCAGCCCGTGGCATGGCGACCGGCGATTTTAATAACGATGGCGGCACTGACGTGCTGGTTGCGGTAAATGATGGCGCCCCGATTTTGTTGCGAAACAATATTGGAAAGGAGAACCATTGGTTGGGAGTCCACCTGGTTGGGACAAAATCAAACAGGGATGCTGTCGGAGCGCGTATAACCTACAAGGCTGGTGACACGACGCGATCGCGTACGAAAGTTGGTGGCGGAAGTTTCATGTCCTCGCACGATCCCCGGATAATTTTGGGCCTCGGCAAACAAAAGAAGTTGGACTGGCTGGAGGTGCAGTGGCCCGCACCCGGAGGAGACGTCGAGCGACTTACGAACCTTCCGGTCGATCGATACATCACCATTGTTGAAGGCAGTGGAACATGGAAGTAATTGTGCAGCGATGGCGGGACTCGCGAATTTGGGTGCAGATAGGCGCGTGGGGGCTTGTAGTCAGTCTGCTTTTTCTGCTGGCGACTTCGTTACAAAGTGCGGCGCAAGTTTCCACCTCCAACGCCCCTGAGATTCGCATCATTGTTGTCGACTCTGAGGCGGAGGCGCAGCAGATTCTTAAGCGGCTAAGAGCCGGTGAGGATTTTGCGACGCTTGCGCGCGAAAAATCTATCGATCCCAGCGCGGCGGATGGCGGTTCTTTAGGAAGAGTCGACCCGGCGTCGCTGCGAACAGAGCTCAGGGAGGCGTTAAACAACATAGGCAACCAAGAATTGGCCGGGCCAGTAAAGATTTCGACCGGCTTCGCAATATTAAAAGTTGAGCAGTCTGTCTCCGGCGAGAATACCAGTTCTTCGCCAACTCCCCAATCCGGATCGAGTGAGGAGGCCAACCAAGCCGGAAGCGCCGGACAGGGCATGAGTCCCACCGGGCTGCTAGCCCTGGCGGGACGGGGCAAGGTTGCCTACCCACCGGACGTGTCGGGCGCGGTCGAAGTAGAGGTTGCGTTTCGCACTTTGCGCAAGCCTCCGGGCTGGGACCATGACCTGCACAGCGTCTGCGAAGTTCGGAAGCACACGCTGGCTGATGCTGTCGAATATCTGACGCACCTTCTTGATCCGAATGATCCCGACAGTTACGTAAGCACGCGCCCAGATCAGGTTGGAAGAGTTCATTTCTCTCTGGCCCAGCTTCTTGCTTATCAAGGTGAAATGGACCCCGCCATAAACGAGTGGTTGAAGGCCTACGAATTCGCGAAAGCAAATTCCCCGGCGATGGTTCCCGAACTCCTGGAGGTTCTGGGCACCGCGTACCTCCACAAGTCGGAGATGGAGAATGGAGTGTACAAGAATGGTGGTGAACGTTGCCTTTTCCCACCGCCGAGTCCAGTCCGCTATCGAAAGACGCAGGATTCAGAGAAGGCAATTCAGTACCTAACCCAATTTTTGGAGAGCAAGCCCGACAGCCTGGAAGTGAAATGGCTTTTGAATGTGGCGTACATGACAGTGGGAAAGTATCCCGCAGGTGTACCCGCGAAATATTTAATTTCCCCATCGGTTTTTGCCTCCAAAGAAAAAATGGGGAGGTTTATGGATGTAGCGGCGGAGGCGGGCCTGAACTCGTTTTCCATGGCGGGCGGCGTAATCGTGGATGACTTCGAGAACAATGGCTTGCTGGATGTGGTTACATCGAGCTATGACCAATGTGAGCCCCTGCATTATTTTCATAACAATGGAGACGGCACTTTTACCGACCGTGCAATTCAGGCTGGTTTGGGCGACCAGTTGGGAGGTTTGAATTTAATCCAGACCGATTACAACAACGATGGATGCCTCGACATTTTTGTCTTGCGCGGCGGATGGCAGACGGCCATGCGTAGCTCACTGCTGCGGAATAACTGCAACGGTACTTTTACTGACGTGACCGAAGCTGCTGGATTGGCTGCCCCGATTGCATCGCAAACTGCGGTTTGGACCGATATAGATAATGACGGCTTTCTCGATCTCTTTATCGGAAACGAACAGGGTCCAAGCCGCCTCTATCACAACAAAGGGGACGGCACTTTCGAAGACATCGCTCAACCTGCCGGAGTTGACAATGTGTCATTTGCCAAGGGGGTTGTCGCCGCAGACTATGACAACGATGGCTTCATGGATCTGTACGTCTCAAATCTTGGCGGAAACAACTTTCTTTATCACAACAATCACGACCGCACCTTTAGCGAAGTGGGTAAGCAGGCTGGTGTACAAGCTCCCTGGATGAGTTTTGCGACGTGGTTCTTTGACTACGATAATGACGGGTGGCCGGATTTGTTTGTGACCAGTTATTACATGTCGCCGGAAGAAATATTGCGAAGCCAGTTGGGCCTTTCAAGCAATGTGGAAACACTGAAGCTTTACCACAACGAGGGAAACGGGACGTTTCGTGATGTGACCAAAGAAGTTAATCTCGATCGTGTGTTCGATCCCATGGGGTTAAATTTTGGCGACATTGATAATGATGGTTTCCTCGACTTCTATCTTGGTACCGGCACACCGCCTTATGGCGATATTCTTCCGAATGTGATGTTTCACAATGAGGACGGGAAGCGGTTTGTTGACGTGACTGCGTCAACCGGCACCGGCGAGTTGCACAAGGGGCACGGAGTTGCGTTTGCTGATCTCGATAACGACGGGGACGAAGATATGATCGCTGAGACTGGTGGCGCAGTTCCTGGGGACAGGCACTCGATCCGATTGTTCGAGAATCCAGGTAATGGAAACGACTGGATCACAGTGCGGCTGGTGGGAGTTAAAAGCAATCGCGCGGCGATTGGATCACGGATCAAAGTGAGCGTGGAAAACGAGAATCATGAGCGTCGATTTATTTATCGAACCGTGGGAAGCGGTGGATCATTTGGCGCTTCTCCTTTGCAACAACATATGGGGCTTGGAAAGAACGCCAGAATTTTGAGCCTGGAAATCTGGTGGCCCGCGTCCAATACTCACCAAACGTTCGATGACATCGTGAAGAATCAGTTCATTGAGATAAATGAGTTTGAAAAGAACTACACACATCTTGAACGACGGCGGGTGCGGCTCGGAGGAGTGAATAATCGGGCGAGGGCCAAGGCTGGCGGCAGGAGCGGAGCGCATGACTCTACTGCTGCAATTACGCGGACTAAAACGCGATGAATAGGCGGGGCTCGATACTTATGTTGCTGGTGCGGGCCATTGGCGTTTTTTCAACGGAGGACGAGTGGTTGACTGCAGATGAACCTGGGAAAATTCTGCACGTTACTGAACGAAACGAAGAAACGAACAAACTTGAGGTGAGACCGTTAACGCTTAGAATTCAGTGAGTTGAGTTTTGGTTGCCGGGGGTGGATTTGAACCACTGACCTTTGACGCCAGAGCTTAATCGCGAAAGAACGACCGAGTCGGAGCCAGGGTTCGCGTGCGCTGTGGGCCTTCCTGATGCGCCTGTGTTACCACGATCCAAGCCAACAAGCACTAGACCCGCAACAACGAGACAGGTTGCGATCACTTTGCTGATCAGCTGCCATCCCCGAAACTGTTCTTTGAGCCACGCCGGGTGGAACTTTGTTAAAAACAAAGCGCCCAGAAAAATGACGACGTATCTCACTCCGGAAATGGCATCCACAATGGCGGGGTGCGCGAGGCTGATCGCATAAAAAATAAGGAAAGAGCCTACCCCAGAAATGAACCGGTTGACGAAGTACCAGAACCTGCTTCGCGGATTGTCGTTTCCTGATTCAGCAAAAATCTGCTTCCGCCAGGACGGCGGGACCAGTAGAAGGAGCGCTCCCACGAAGGTGCCGATCGTAAACCACACGTATCCACTTACGAAATTTGTCTGGTCGTAAACCACTTTCTCCAGCACGTTGACCAATCCAAGCAGCCCTGCGGCAAGCAGAACAGGAGGCAGCAAGGTCTTCAGTGGAAGTTTTTCCGATACGAACATAACGAGGCCGCCACCTGCCATGAGAGCGAAGCCGAGGAGCTGCCCTCCGTTCATCTGCTTCGAGAGTAGGGCAAAAGCAATGGCTGCGGTCGCAACCGGAGAGAACCCGCCCATGACTGCAAGCGTTTCAGATGCCTCTCCGCGCTTCAGTGCCATGTAGTAGAAGAAGACGCCCATCAAGTGAATGATGCCGGCGACAAACGCAATCCAAATCAGATGAAACGAAGGGGAGTTGTACCCGAATGGCACCAGGATGACGCCAAAGACGCTCATGGCGCCAAGCCAAAACACATAGCTGAAAAGGTTCTTGGTTCCGGGACGTTTCAGCAGAACTTTGTCCCAGATCAGCGAGATGCCTATGAGGCCGTGGGCGATGATGGCGACGAATGCGCCGTTCTTTAGAAATTCGAACAAGTGGCCGCCGTCGCTACATTCGTAACTGCACCCCGAGTGTTTTGGTCTGATGCTGTTTCGAGGCGCGGCTTTCGCTTAACTGCGATGCAAAATAAAGTAGACTAAGGATCCAGCATGGGAGTCGCGAGTTTGCGCCAGCGCGGGCTCATGCGGTGCGCTGGTCGTGTTTCTTCAGCACTTCGCTCGTGACTGCCTTAACCGTTGCCTCTGCCACCTCTCGTCCTACTTTGCTGCCAATTTCGCCTGCTTTTTGCTCAGTGCTGGTTGCGACTTCCCGAACTTTTTCCTGCACTCTGCGTTCAGGATACCGGCTTAACTCACGAGCCTTGTCTCTTAACTGCTTGCGCGTTTCGCTGCCCCGGGCGGGAGCAAAAACGATTCCGAGCGCGACTCCAATAGCAAAACCCAACATAAATTTCATTTCAGTGCCTTTCGTTACAATCCAGTACCTTTCGTTGCGAACTTCAGTGCTTCCATTACTGAGAATCACGGATGCGTATCGGGCGTTGCCTGATGAAACAAGAGCTGCCATGTCCCTCTCCGCTGTACCCATAACGAGCTGACATACTGCTTTTTGGGAAGATCATGGCTCCCAATACTTGCCTTCGTCTTCAGGTCATAGGTGATCAGCGCCGTTTTAGAGTTTGGGAGACGTACTTTGAAGTTCTCGGCATCATATCGTTCGACATCTATGTATTGCATCTTCGAAACCAGGTCTGATTTCGTAAAAACCCACCCATTGAAAGCAACGTAGATCAGATCGTCGCAGAGAAGGCGTTTGAAGTCAGCGGAATTGTGTTGGCGCTCCGCTGTTGCCAGAGCCTTCTCATTGTTCGCCAGCTCGGACTCAATCTGGTGGCGCTTCTCGGATTCGGCCGCGTGCGCCGTGACCTGCAGCATTGCGGAAAGCGCAACGAATATGACCAGGAAGACGAGGCCATTCTCTGGGGTCGTGAATCTTCGTGAATGGTGCATCAGAACTGCTCAGGACTAATCTTTCGATGTGTCACAGCCATCCTCTGTTGCCGTTTCCCACCACGATTGAGGGATGCTTTGGTGAACTAATTGGTACCATCGCAATGACTCTGGTTGTCTGCAGTCGCCGTGCATCTAAGAATTTCCGTGCATTGGTTCTATCACACGATTCGGGAGGTGCTTACGTCATGGGGCTATTGGGCCGTGCTGCTAGGCCTCTTGGGCGAGAGTGCCGGTTTCCCTCTTCCTGGAGAGACTGTGCTGATGTTCGCAAGCTTTCTCGCTCACAAGCACACAAATTTGGAGATCCAGTGGGTCATCGTCGTCGGGATTAGCGCAGCAGTTTTGGGCGACAACGCCGGCTACTTCCTAGGCCGCCACTTCGGGAAGACTTTTATCCAGTGGGCAAAGAAGTTGTTTCATCTCGATGACATAGACATCCAGGCTGCGAGAGACCTGATCAAACGTCACGGTGGCAGAACCATTTTCTTCTCCCGCTTCATCTTTGGCCTACGAACCATCGCCGGACCTTTGGCCGGGAGCCTCGACATGGAATGGAAGCGGTTCTTCAAGTTTAATGTTCTCGGAGCGGCTACATGGGTTTGTGCGATGGCCTGGGCCGGTTACGGCTTCGCCAAGGAATTCGAAACTTTGTTAGGCTACATCGAAAAGGCAAGTTGGGCCATGGCGGCTGGCCTTTTCTTCATTGGATACTGGATTTGGCATCGCCAAAAACACCATTACCGAGAGCGGCAAAACAAACCGGCATAGTTTTGCTCGAAGGAAAAAATCGTGCCATCACGCGCCTGCCGTAATGTCATATTGACGGATACTTAACCTGCAGGATTTAGCATTTCGACTTTAAACGCTAGGGTGCTGGAGAAGTCCTCATCGAATGAAAGCGCCAACACTCTGACTCGCTGTCCTTGGGTGAGCCTTTGCAGCAACACTTCCATACCGTTCTGAAAACGGATCGCGTCACGAAAGCCCGCGGTTCCGATCTGAGTAAACGTGACCTCGTGAATGGGTACTTCTAAGCAGTATGTCTGCTGCATCTTCTCAGGCATGTCACGCAGCAGGAGTCGCGCTCCGGGCGGCACGCAAACAGCGGTACACTTCTCCGGAACTGGCGAAGAAAACCAGCTCTTCAACCGCGTCCAAATTGTAGCGTTCGGAATATGCTTCGATTGGATTTTTGTATTTCCTATACATCAAGTGGTAAATACGGGTCGGGCGTAGGCCAAAACACCGGCAGTTCAACTATGGCCTGATGGCGACCTTTATGACTCCCGATCGGCGTTCGCCGAAGACCTGGTATGCCTCGACGATACGCTCAAGTGAAAAAGTGTGCGTTAACAAAGGCGTGAGATCCAGCCGACCATGCCGAACCAGCTCTATGAGACGGCGCATGCGTTCCTTTCCGCCCGGACAGAGTGTAGTCACGATCTTGTGATCCCCTAATCCGGCCGCAAATGGTTCGACAGGCACCGAGAGTTTTCCTGAGTAGACTCCAAGACTTGACATTGTGCCGCCGGGTCTTAACACGCGAAGTGCATTTTCAAAGGTCGCCTGGGTTCCTAGTGCTTCAATAGCGACATCAACTCCCCTCCCTCCGGTCAAACCTTTGATTTGCTCGACTACGTCGCCTTGCATGACGTCGAGAACTACGTCGGCACCCATTTATATCGACATTTCCATCCGGACGGGGTCAGACTCGACTGCGATGATCAGACTGGCACCCTTAAGTTTCGCTCCTGCAGTTGCATAGAGTCCGATCGGACCTTGGGCGAAGACAGCTACTGTGTCGCCAATCTGAAGATCAGCGCTCTCTGCGGCCGAGATTCCAGTGGACGCAATGTCGGCCAGAAGAATTACTTGCTCGTCGGTCAACTCATCAGGAATCTTGGCTAGGTTTGCCTGTACATTAGGGACCAGTAAATACTCTGATTGAGCGCCTGGAATGGTGTTCCCGAATTTCCAACCTCCAATTGCCCATAAGCTTGGTCGAACTCCGGGGCGTCAGCAAACGCATAAAACCACCGCGTATCTTGACCGAAGAGGAGTTCGGGGCTTTGCTCAACGAACTCGTCCATCCCTATCGCTGTATGGTTCTTCTGGCCGGCTGCACCGGCCTTCGTATCAGCGAGGTCATGGGGCTGCGTTGGGCTGGGATCAACTTCGGAACCTTGGCCAGGGAAATTCGGGAGGGATATGCTCGCAGCCAAGTCACGAAGTTGAAATCGGAGTGCTCCCAGGACGAATTGCCTCTGGACCCGGATGTAGCAAGCATTCTGCTCGAATGGAAGCGGCTCTGCCCAGAGACAACAGGCGATTGGGTCTTTCCGAGCCCACGGACGGACAAACCCTACGATTCCGGCTCGCTGCGGAAGAAGATTCTCAAAACGGCCGCATCGCGAGCCAAGATTCCGGGACAGATCGGCTGGCACTCGCTGCGTCACAGCTATCGTGCATGGCTCGACGAGACGGGAGCTCCTCTCGGTGTGCAGCAGAAACTCATGCGTCACGCCAACATCTCGACCACGATGAACGTCTACGGCGGAGCCTTCATGAAAGCGAAGCGCAAAGCCAACACGTCCGTCGTTCAACGTGTGTTGCTTCAAGGACACACCAAATAGAAAAAGACCGCCTCGTAGACGGCCTCTTTATTTACGTTTCGAACCTTAATTGGACCATTTCAGACCACAACCGAAAATCTCAAGTCTTCGTAACCTTATGATTGCGTTGGTTGCGGGGGGTGGATTTGAACCACCGACCTTTGGGTTATGAGCCCAACGAGCTACCAGACTGCTCCACCCCGCGATTTGATGATAGCAACCGCGCCCATCAGCGTCAAACTTGTACGCGCTTCAATGATTCAACTTGGGACGCTCGCACGCATCCACAATATTTGACGGATCAATGGCTGCGCTATCCACCTGTTCTTCAAGAATGCGTCCATCTTTTCCAATCAGAAAATTCACCCTCCGTGCGGCTTTGTATTTGTCCACGTAGAGGCCATATTTGTGGGTGGTTTCACCGCCCCAGTCGCTCAGCAATGGGAAGGTCACGCCGATTGAGTCGGCAAATGCGTGATTGGCGAACGGGCTATCCATGCTCACACCCAGGACCTGGGTGTCGGTAGCTTCCAGCTTTTTTAAATTCTGCTGGAAGTTTTTCATTTGCTGGGTTCAACCACCGGTGAAAGCAAAAATATAAAACGCGAGCACGACCTGCTTCTTTCCGCGATATTGATCGAGCGTGACATCTTTAAGATCATGCCCGTCAAAGTATTGCATTTTAAAATCAGGCGCGATGTCGCCAACTTTCGGCATGGCTCCGGTCTCCTTATTGTTTGCGTTATTTGCGCCTGCGAGTGGATATGAAAGGACTGCGCACATCAGCGCCAGCGTCAAAAACAGTCTAATCATGTTGGTGTCCTCGGTCAGGCGAGTTTATCGGTCTCATTTCGTTAGGTCAACGCCAAGACAAATTTATTACATCTCCGCCCAACGTGCACGTGACAGCGTAGCAATCATAGTTCATTTGACGGCGTTCAAGGGTATAGCCCTGGGGACCTATGGAGTGGTGCCGTTAGCTCCGACCCGGCCGTAATCTCCCAAAAATCATGTCCACCATATGACAATTGCGCAGCGTCGATAAAGCCTTTAACGTCAACTTTTGAAGCATGAGTATTCAAACTCTCAATGATATTTTCTTCGCGATAGCCGGCCGCGACCAGCCGCAATGTATGTTGCGCAAAGCCGACAGCGAATGGGTTCCGATTTCTGCCCGCGAGGTCGCTGCAAAAGTAATGGGTTTGGTAGAGGCATTGCGCTCATGGGGAATTTCTCGCGGTGATCGTGTCGCCATCCTCAGTGAAAACCGGCATGAATGGATGGTTGTCGATTTTGCCTGCATGCTCCTGGGCGCGGTCGTGGTTCCGATCTATACGACCCTTACTCCCGAGCAGACCGCTTACATTTTGACCGATTCCGGAGCTCGCGCCATATTCGTCTCGTCGCAAAAGCATTTAGAAAAAGTTTTATCGATTCTGCCGACCACCGCAGTAGAAAAGGTCGCAATAATGGACGATGTCGATACTGGCCGTGCCATCAAGCTGTCTTCGCTGATGCAACTTGCCGGAGATGTTCGGCTCGAAACCATTAGCCGCGATGCGAAACCCGATCAGCTGGCGACGATAATCTACACCTCGGGCACGACCGGAACGCCCAAGGGCGTGATACTCACGCACGGCAACATGGCTTCCAACATCAATTACTCGCTACGTGAGTTCGGCTTCGGCCGCGGTATGTCTTGCGTTTCATTCCTGCCGCTTTCACATGTGACCGCGCGTTCAGTTGATCTTGGCTTGATTTACAGCGGGGTTACGCTGGCACACCTGCCGCAAATCGACCGGCTTCCACAGGCGCTGCGCGAGGTCCGCCCCAACATTTTGTTGAGCGTACCTCGGGTGTACGAAAAGGTTCATTCCCAGGTGGAATTGAGGGCGGAGAAGTTTCCCAAGAAACAGATTTATCGATGGGCACTCGGAGTTGGGCGATTGCATCGGAATGAAATTCTGGCCGGCAAGATTCCTGGTTCACTAGCCTGGAAATTGGCAAACAGACTGCTCTTCTCCAAAGTACGTGCGGAAATTGGCGGCCGAGTTGAGTTCTTCATCTCCGGTGGTGCGCCGCTTGGGCGTGAGTTGGCCGAGTGGTATGCCGATATCGGCATTCGCATTTTCGAAGGTTACGGACTGACTGAGACTTCGCCAGTCATCGCGGTGAACACGCCCAATGCTCACCGGGTTGGAAGCGTTGGTAAACCGTTGGCGAACGTTGACGTGCGAATCGCCGATGATGGAGAAATCCTGGTGCGAGGGCCGTCGGTTTTTCATTCTTACTGGAACAAGCCGCAGGAAACCCGGGAGGCATTTATGGAAGATTGGTTCAGAACCGGCGACATTGGCCGCATCGACGAAGATGGCTTTCTGTATGTCACCGACCGCAAAAAGGACTTGCTGAAAACTTCCGGCGGGAAATTCATTGCCCCGCAACCGATTGAGAGTTCATTCAAACATTATCCCTGGATTGCCGAAGCTATCGTCATAGGCGACAAGCGGAAATTTCCCGCGGTGCTGATTATTCCGAATTTTGCCGCTGTCGAAAATTACGCGCGAATGCAGGGCCTGGCGTTTTCGTCGCATCAGGAACTCATCGCAATTCCAGAAGTGCATGCGCGATATGCCGACATCGTGCGATCTGTTAATGAAGATCTGGCCCAATTCGAACGTCTCAAAAAGTTCCACCTGGTTTCTGAGGAACTCTCGTCCGCAAACGGCACCCTCACTGCCAGCATGAAAATTCGCCGTCGCGCAATAGAAGAGCACTTCAAGCGCGAAATAGATGAAATGTACTCGGAAGCGGAAGTAACCTCGATGACTTGAGCTTAGCCTCTGCAAGTCGCGTTGCTGTAAAAATAAGCTGATTCGAAGGTGAAGCAACGCGGAGGCACTCTCTCAATCCCGCTTCGATTTACAATAATCACATGTCTGATTCGCTCATTATTGCTGGGCGCCAGTTCCAGTCGCGCCTCATCGTCGGTACCGGGAAATACAAGTCATTTCAGGAGACCGCGCGTGCACTTGCCGCCAGTGGCGCTGAGATCGTTACGGTCGCAGTGCGTCGCGTGAATCTTGATCGCAGCAAAGAGTCGCTGCTCGATTACATCGATCCGAAAAAATATTTTCTTTTGCCAAACACTGCAGGCTGCTATACGGCCGATGAAGCCATTCGCGCGGCGCGTCTCGGACGCGAAGTTGGCATCTCCGACTGGGTAAAACTCGAAGTGATCGGTGATCAGGCCACGCTTTATCCTGACGTTCAGGCGACGCTCGACGCCACTCGCGTACTGGTAAAGGAAGGCTTTACGGTTTTGCCCTACACCTCTGATGATCCGGTATTTACAAAGCGATTGCTGGATGCAGGAGCGGCGACAATTATGCCTCTGGGTGCGCCGATTGGCAGCGGCCTGGGAATTCAGAATCGCGCAAACATTCAGATTTTGCGCGAGATCGTGACTGGGGTGCCGCTGATCATTGATGCCGGGGTGGGCACGGCGTCCGATGCGACCATCGCAATGGAACTCGGCGCCGATGCGGTGCTGATGAACACAGGAATCGCCAACGCCCAGGATCCTGTGTTGATGGCCGAAGCCATGAAGCATGCAGTCATCTCGGGAAGGGAAGCCTACCTTGCCGGCAGAATGGAAAAGAAGCTTTATGCGACGGCAAGCTCTCCGCTCGAAGGCGTCGTGCGGTGAAGCAACTCAATGAAAGTCGTGCGATACGGTGTGGGCACAAGTGATTTTCAATGGAGCAATGCGCAGGGCTTTTACCGAAATTACTCCATCCTGATTTTGCAGGATGCCTTCAATCAGTAGAAATTGTTCTGTTCCCAGCAGCAGCCGGTTCTGCTGAAACAGATCTGGATTGACGATGGCATTCGAAACCCCGGTCTCATCTTCCAGGCTCAAAAAAACAAAACCTTTTGCTGTGCCGGGACGCTGGCGGGCAATGACGCCGCCGGCGATGCGGACCTTGCGCCCATTTGGAAGTTGGCCAAGTACAATTGCCCGGCGTACGCCCATTTTTTCCATTCGAGCACGGTGATACGACATAGGATGCGGTCCAACCGTCATTCCTGTGCCACGGAAATCCGCAACCAGCCGCTCTTCGTCGGTCATTATTTTTAATGGCGATTTGTTGTCGCACTCGGAAATTTGCTCCAGCAGCGGCCCCGCCGGATTGGCAGCCGCTGCCACGCTCCACAATGCATCGCGACGATGGAAAGAGATTGCAGATTTCAGATGGGAGATTTCAGATTTAGGATCGCAGGCTGCAGATACGTTTTTCAGGTCACAGGCAGCACGAGATTTTTCAATCTGCAATCTCACTGAGTTCAGCGCTCCAATTTCCGCCAGCGTATTCAATTCGTCTTTTCTCAGCTCTGGTACACGCCGAACCAGATCGTGAATAGAAGTGAATGACGCAAGCTTTCTTTCGCGTGCAATGGCCTGCCCCGCTTCTTCGTGCAGCCCGCGCACATAACGGAGCCCAAGCCGGAGCGAAATTGTGCCGTCCCTGCGGGACTCAGGATTTTGGGGCTGCTCCTCCCAGCACTCACGTGCTGGGCTATCTAAATTCCGCTTCTGCAAGGCTGGACCTTTGCCGAGGGCCGACGACCGACGACCGACGCCGTCCCTGACGACTGATGGCTGATGGCTGACGGCTTCTTCCAGCGTACACTCCCACTCCGATCGCATGACATCCACCGGCAGCACTTTCAATCCATGTCGCTGCGCGTCTTTCACGATCGTCGCCGGACTATAAAACCCCATCGGCTGGTTGTTCAACAATGCCGCTGTGAATGCGGCTAGATAGTGGCACTTCAAATAAGCGCTGGCGTATGCGATCAGGGCAAAGCTGGCAGCGTGGGATTCAGGGAATCCATATAACGCGAAAGACGTGATCGAAAGCACGATCTGCTCTTGCGCCTCTCGTGATATGCCATTGCGCTCCATGCCCGCGCGCAGCTTGGCTTCAATCTCGCGCATGCGTTTTTCTGAACGCTTGAATCCCATGGCACGGCGCAGTTCTTCCGCCTCGCCGCCGCTGAATCCCGCAACCACCATGGCCATGCGCAAGAGTTGTTCCTGAAATAGCGGCACTCCCAATGTCCGCTTCAATACTGGCTCGAGCGAGGGATGCGCGTAGGTCACTTCCTGCCGGCCCTGTCGCCGTTCTAAATAAGGATTCACCATCTGCCCCACAATCGGGCCGGGGCGAATGATCGCGACTTGCACGACGAGATCGTAAAAGCGCGTGGGATGCAGGCGCGGCAGGCACGACATTTGTGCCCGGCTCTCGATCTGGAACATGCCGATGGTGTCCGCTTTCTGCACTGTCGAATAAACTTTTGCGTCGTCCGCCGGCAACTGCGCCAGGTCTACCTTCTCGCAATAATGATCGCGAATCAGGTTGAGCGAATCCTTGAGTACCGCCATCATGCCGAGGCCGAGCAGGTCCACTTTCACGATGCCCAGGTCGGCGCAATCTTCTTTGTCCCATTGCACCACCACGCGCCCGGGCATGGACGCGGGTTCAATCGGGACCACGGAATCGAGTTGTCCCTGGCAGATCACCATGCCGCCGGAATGCTGACCGAGGTGCCGCGGCAAATCCTGAATGGCTTCACACAGCTCAAAATATTTACGAATTCGCGGATGGCGAAGATCGAGTCCGGCATCGCGAAAACGGTGGTCGAAAGTGTCATTGGCGTCGCGATATTCCCAGTGCGCCACCGCCGCTGAAAGTTTGTCCAAAGTTTCGGGATCGAAGCCCAGCACTTTGCCAATTTCGCGCGAGGCCATGCGACTGCGGTAAGTAATGACATTGGCGGTCATGGCCGCGCCGCGCTCCCCGTAGCGGCGATACAAATACTGGATCACGGTTTCGCGGTCGTCGCCGCTGGGAAGATCAAGATCGATGTCCGGCCACTCGCCGCGTTCTTCCGACAAAAATCTTTCGAAAAGCAATTCCATCCGGATGGGATCCACCGCAGTAATTCCTAGCGAGTAGCAAACTGCGCTATTGGCGGCAGATCCGCGTCCCTGCACCAGAATGTTTTGTTGGCCGCAGAAGCGCACCAGGTCCCACACAATCAGAAAATATCCCGGCAACTTCAGTTTTTCGATCAATGCAAGTTCACGATCAATCTGGAGGCGGGCGTGATCTTTCAAATCTGCAGGCGAATGCCCGTAGCGCAATTGGAAGCCTTCGCGCGCGCGTTCACGCAAAAACGACATCATGCTCTCGCCTTCGGGCACGGGATATTTAGGAAACTCATAGCCCAAATCCTCCAGGGTGAATTCCAGGCGCGATGAAAGCTCGACCGTGTTCGCAATCGCTTCCGGCAGATCTGCAAACAGCGCTTTCATTTCTTCCGGCGCTTTCAAATGACATTCCGAGTTGCGGGCCAGCAGACGTCCGGCAGTGTTTACCGTGCAATGGTTTTGAATGGCAGTGAACACGTCGCAAAGCTCACGGGCTTCTGGCGTGGCATAGCGAACCCCGTTAGTGGCGAGCAATGGAAGATCAAGCGACCGGGCGATTTCTATTGCCGCGCGATTTCGAAGTTCCTGCTCGCGATGAAAATGCCGCTGCAACTCAACATAAATATTGTTATGCCCAAAAATATGGATCAGCCGCTCGACTGCACGGCGCGCAGCATCTATTCCGCCCCATTTGAAGGCCAGCGCAAGCGGGCCATTGTCTCCGCCGGTAAGGCAAATCAGCCCGGCGGAATATTCCTGGAGCTCAGTTTCGAAAACCGCGCCTTCTTCTTTTGCGGCGCGCAGCTTCATTCTTGTGATCAGGCGGCACAGGTTTTGATAACCGGTGCGAGAGGAGACGAGAAGAGGCAGGCGGGGAAGATTGCAGATTTCGTGATGTGTTTCTAAATCTTCAATCTTCAATCTGAAATCTGAAATCTCGCACGTGATCTCCGCCCCTATATGCGCCCTGATCCCAGCTTTCTTGGCGGCCATGTGAAAACGAGGAGCGCCGTAAACGCCATTGCGATCGAGCAAAGCCATCGCCGGCATCTTCAATTCCGCACAGCGCGCAATCAGATTTTCGGGCAGGGAAGATCCTTCGAGAAAACTGAACGCCGAGCGGGAGTGAAGTTCGATGTACAAGGCCAGCTCTTAGCTTTTAGCTCTTAGCTCTTAGCTCTTAGCCATTAGCTTCTGCGCTAAAAGGTAAAAGGCTAAAAGCCGCTATTCTTAGTCATATCTTCCTTGCAGCAGCCATTCGCTGGTGAGCAAATCGTGAATCAATCGATACAGCCCAATGCCTTCTGGCTCCTGCACTGCAATGTCCCATTCATCTCGCACCCACGCATCCTGCTCCCACCAGTCTCCGGATGAGCGCCATGGCCCGGCAGCCCAAAGTATTGCGCCAGAAATTCGCCCTCTTTTTCGCGACATGACATGCGAGGGCTGGCCTTTACTGTGGCTCACTCTGACGGCGATCGGGGGACGAAGAATTCTCAGTGCAGTGACAATTTCTCCGTTCTGATTTTGTGGCACCGGGCGTCCTCGCCTGACAGCAAGATGTCCGTTGCTTCTTGCCGTGGATCCGGAGGGAGTGAACTGGCGCATTTCAAATGCTTCGCGCTGATGCGTATCCAGCAGTTCGGGTGATCCCGAGCGCCCTGCGCCTACAACCGCAGAAATTCTCGCCAGCGTGAGTTCGAGTTTTTCTGGTTCCGGCGATGCCGGCCTGAAAAGCCCGTCCTGCGCGGGACGAGGCTTTGCCGGCTTGATTCGTAAACGTACTTTCGCAACCGGAGCGCCTGGCGGGTTTGATTTCAAATCCAACTGCAAAAGTTTTAAGAATGTTTTTGCGTCGAGCAACGGCACCGGCAGTCGTAGAGTTCGCTGAAAATGTGTGAGCGTCGCATCTTTTTCGCTTCTTCCATTCTCCAGCGTCAACTGCAAGTGCAATTCCTGCGCCGCCAGCGCTCGTCCCTGCAATCGCGCGCAAAGATGCTCCAGCATCCGGTTCAGCACAAATGCCAGCGGCTCAAGTAGAACTATCGGATATTCCAGCTCCATCACTTCTTCAAACACCAGCGGCGGATCAGATGGAACCAGATTCCGTGTCCCCGCCCCGCACGCCATCTTTTGAAAATTAAGTCCCTCTTGCCCCAACCGCTCGCTCAAATCAACGTCTGGCAATGCGGCGAGATCGCGAAACTTCCGAATGCCACAGCGGGAGAAAGTTTTAAGGAACTCTTCCGTATTAGCTTCCGCAGCAAACAAGACCTCAACCGGCAAGCCGCCCAAAATTTCTGCCTCTTTGCCCTGCGGCACCACGGTAACGCCGCTGAACCCGTGTGCCGCGAGCAGTGCCGATTCCAGCGTGGAAGCCACTGCAACATTCGTCTCCACTCCCATCTCAGTAGCGCGCCGGGAGATTTCGCGAGCGATTTTTGGCAGAGGCCCAAATAACTTGTCTAGTCCAGATAAATCCATGAGTAGCGTGTCGCTGGCTAAATCTTCCACTCGTGGCGAAAATGACTGCGCGCAATCCAGCAGCGTCTGGTGCGCAGCCGCCTCCTGCAACTCGGAGCGATCGCGTAGAACTATGTCATCGCACAATTCTGCCTGTAACTTCGTCATACCTGAAGAAATTCCTACGCGGCGGGCATTTTCATTACCACCGAATATTTTTTCCAGTGGTGGCTTGCCCACGACCACAGCGACAGCCTTGGATCGCAGCTCAGGTTCAGCGCGGAGGATTGCTTCCACGGAAAAATCTGGAACGTAGATGCAAGCGAAAGGCATAAAAAGCGTTGTTGGTCATTCGTTTTTGGTTAATTGCCAAATCTAAGCCGGCCACGGACTCACAGATTTCACGAATAGATTTTTTCAAATGCACTAAATCCATGGAATCTGTGCCGCTTTATTCATCCTGCCCTTATGGCTCGTGTCGCAAAAACCGTTCGTAATGACGCCGCAGGCTTGCGCTCCAATCGCATGCGCGCAACTTCCGCCTCGACTCGCATGCCTTGTAAGAGCTTTGTGTGTGCAGGTTTTCCTGAAAGCTGAGAGCTGAAAGCTGAAAGCTGATTTTGAAGCTTTAAAACTACCGCGGCGCACGTCTGCGCACAGGCAAACTCACTCACCACCAGCAGTGCCGTTTTTGTATGCTCTACCGCACGTTGAAATCGAAACCATGATGCCAGCGGAATTCGCCGCACAAATTTTTCCGGAATCCCTGCCAGGTCGAGCGCCACCATTCCAAAACCGCCACTTTGCAGGACCAGGTCGGTGGACTTTAAAACTTGCTCAAGGCGGCGTTCGTTGCATTTTTGCTTGATCAGGTTTTCGGTCCTCGGCCTTCGGTCCTCGGTATTCACGTTTGATGTTGATGACCGACGGCCGACAGCCGACGACGATTCTCCGCACCTCACCCATAGCAGTTTGCTGAAATCCATTCCGGCCGCTGCAGCCGACTCTGGATCAAAGCTGTCGCTGGCATCGATGAGCACGCAAGTCTCCTCCTGCAGAGTTGCCGCCGCAATTGTCGATAGCAATACGCTGGTTTTTCCGGAGGACGCCGGGCCGCAAATCTCAGACAAGCAGCCGCGCGGAATGCCGCCTGTAATCGTATCTACTTCAGCGATACCGCTCGAAAGCATCTCCGGGCGTGGGCGAACTTCCAATCGCGAAGCCGGACGCACATCCAGCACTCGTCCGGAAGCTGCGATATGGTTCAGAATGCCGGACTTCTTTTCACGAAGACTTCGTTCCGGAGAAGCCGGAAATCCAGCGGCAAGCGCCTCGCTTAAAAGCTGAGTCGGCCCTGCAGAGGCATTTAAAAATGCGGAATCCATAACATGCAGCGGAAGTGAAGACATGCGGACCTCAGGCAGAAAGATCAGGGCTGGTACTGACCGGCGAGGAAAGTAGCTATTTCGCTTTTTATTCGCCTAAAGAATTCTGCTACCGACCTGAGGGCTTGTCAAGCGGTAAAGATGGGAATTTTAGAGACTCTGAGGTTCTCGCAAAACCAAACTAGTAAATAAGCCAACTCACAAATCATGGCACAGTATTTCAGGGGGAAATTTAAGGATGGGAGAAAAGACGCGTGCAGCTCGCACGGACCAGTGCAGACTCTAAAAAATCTTACACCACCCCAATTCTGCAAAGACTGAATTTGCAGCAAGCTAAAGTTGTACTCAGCTCAATAAAAAATATCTTTTCACCAGCTCGATCTAATAGTCCAAAGGTCATATCGATAACTTCGAAGGCGAAGAAACGCTACCAGAAACCTGGCTACCAGGAACTCACGCCCGAACAGATCCAGTTGATCCTGATTGGGCAATTCAATTCAGGAGATGAAGGCGCAGGAGACCTGCTGGATCAGCTTTTCCTTGAATCGCACACTCGGACGGATACACCGACACTTTGCGATTAAATGCGCTTGTCAATGACGACGACGGACAACTTTAGGATACACTGATCGCGGCCTTGACTCTTGAGGGATTTCATCCGACTCATCATGCCGGGGAATTTTTCGTAATTCTTGTACCAAAGCCAGACGCTTGTACGGGTCTTTTTCGGTCACGGCATCCACATACAATTGCAACCAGCTTTTCGTATTGCTATTCATCTCAGTTCGATTGGATAGAGGATCAGATAAAGAGCTCACAGAATCAAGAACGGCCATATTCCACGCCTTTGCGAAAAATTTCTTAAGTCCTAAGCCATTCGGTATAGCTATAAATCAGTTGATCGCTTAACCTTGTGCTTTAAGTAAATAGATGCTGGTTCCTGCCAAAAAGTCTCGCCGCAAAAACACCGGGGGACACCCGAAAATACAAGACAACGAATCGCGCGCTGTCCCGCATCCCTACAAGGAGAGCTGCATTTTTCGGGTCACATTTTCAGCAGTATGGTTTTGACAGACGCTGGGTGGTGTTTTTAACATAGGAATTATTCCGTTCTGCTGATGCGGATCGGTTCCATGGCTGCGTCTCTCGCCTACAAGAACAATTTTTATGATTAATGTAAAAGACCTGACCAAGCGGTACGCCCGCACCACTGCCGTCGACCACATTTCATTTGAGGTGGCTAAGGGGCAAATCGTTGGTTTCCTGGGACCGAATGGCGCCGGGAAAACCACTACCATGCGCATCTTGACCTGTTTTATGCCACCCACCTCGGGCACGGCAACGGTTGCTGGTTTCGACGTGCTCGAGCAGCCAATGGAAGTGAAGAAGCGTATCGGCTACTTGCCCGAGACGCCGCCGCTCTATCCGGAAATGGAAACCGCCGAATACCTGAAATTCGTCGGTCAGTTGAAAGGATTGTCGGGAGCGGAACTAAAAAAGCGCGTTGATTACGTTTGCGAGCGTTGTAACGTCGTCGACGTCAGAAACAGACTAATTAGTAAATTATCCAAAGGCTACCGGCAACGAGTTGGGCTGGCGCAAGCCATTATTCACAATCCTGATGTTCTGGTCCTGGATGAACCTACCGCGGGGCTCGATCCCAAGCAGATTAACGAGACGCGCGATCTGATCAAAGACCTTGCCGGCAGCCACACCATTATTCTGAGCACCCATATTCTGCCGGAGGTCGAGCAGACCTGCGAACAGGTGGTCATTATCAATAAAGGAAAATTGGCCGCCACGGATTCGGTGCGCAATTTACAGGCGCGGGCGCGGGGTGCGGAATCCATGGTGCTCGAAGTTGGCGGCCGGAATGGCAATCTGGAACCTGGAACTGTGCAGCAGAAACTCGAGCGAGTGTCCGGCGTGAGCCGAGTGGTCTGCAAGCAGCAGGTTGATAGCCGCGCGGTGTTTGAAATCGAAAGCCAGAAAGGCCGACTGGTTCGCGGCGACCTGGCGCGCGCGGTGGTTGAATCTGGTTGGGACTTGAACGAACTTCGACCCGCCGCAATGAGCCTGGAGGAAGTATTTCTTCAGCTCACGGGAAAAGAAAACGAGGCGGCTGCGCTTCCGGCAGCTACGGGAGTACAGCAATGAGAAACGTCTGGATCATTTGCAAGAAGGAACTGCGCAGTTATTTCACTTCACCGGTTGCCTACGTGTTGCTCGCGTTGTGGGGAGTGGTGTTTGGATACTTCTTCTGGGCGGAACTCCGCGGTTTCCTGCAGTACAGCGTAGAAAGCCAGATGAGCGGCCAGATGTATCCCGTAAATCTTAACGAGCAGGTCATCCGCCCACTGCTTCAGAATGTTGCGGTGATTGGACTCTTCTTCCTTCCAATGATCACAATGCGGCTTTTTGCGGAAGAGAAGCGCACCGGCACCATCGAACTGCTGGTGACCTCGCCCATTCGAGATTTGGAAATCATCGTCGGCAAGTGGCTGGCAGCAATGTTGCTTTATTGTTGCTTGCTTCTTTTTACTGTGGTCCATCTCCTGTTCTTGTTCAAGTACGGCAATCCTGATTGGAAGCCTGTCCTGATCGCTTATCTCGGGCTACTGCTCGAGGCGGGCGCAATGCTTGCGATCGGTACGTTCATCTCCAGTCTCACGAAGAACCAGATTATCGCTGGCGCGACGACTTTCGCCGTTCTGATTTTGCTTTGGGTTCTGGCGTGGAGCGACTTCGGCAACGTTGGCTGGTCGCACGTGCTCGCCTACATGTCCTTGGTTACTCACTCCGAGTCATTCATGCGCGGTGTGATTGACCTGAAAGATGGAATTTATTACGCAACCCTAATTTTCCTGGGACTATTTTTCACGGCGCGTTCCATGGAATCGCTGCGCTGGAGGGCGTAGATGGCAAATCAGTGGGTCAAAGCCCGGCAAACTAAGTATGCGGCTTATGCGGCCACTTACATTCTGGTGGTGATTGCGGTCATTGTCGTCGTCAACGTTCTCGCCGATCGTTACAACAAATCTTACGACGCGACCGCCAACAAACGTTACAGTCTCTCTGAGCAGACCGCCAAGATCGTAAAGGGATTGAAGCAAGACGCGACCATTACGTACTACAGCCAACCGAACCGTTTTCGTGAGGGCAAGGATCTGCTGAGCGAATACTCTAATCTTTCGCCCAAGGTTCACGTTGAGTACGTGGATGCGGACAAAGAGCGGGAACGCACCATGGAGGCCGGGGTCAAAAACTACGGGACGGCCGTTGTTCAAGTTGGAGGCAGGAAAGAAGAAGCCAAGAGCATGACCGAGGAGGGTATCACTGGCGCCCTCATTCGCGATATGAAAAGCAATACCCGCACGGTTTGCTTTTTGAGCGGGAGCGGTGAGCACCAGCTCGATGAAAGCGACCTGCGCGGGCTTTCTCAGTTCAAGCAACTTCTGACCAAAGATGAATATGAAAGCAAATCGGTTGATCTTATTCAAAAGCCCGAGATTCAAAACGATTGCACTGCGGTCGTAGTTGCGGGACCCACACATGATTATGTGCAACTTGAAGTTGACGCGATTAAAAAGTACGTCGAAGATGGCGGCCGCGTATTTTTCATGCTCGATCCTCCTTTGAAGATCGGTCGTTCGGACATTGCCGACAATGAGGCTCTCACTAATCTGCTTGCGAGCTGGGGCGTTACCCTCGACAAAGATGTGATCCTGGATTTGGTAAGTCAAGCCGTCGGGCTTGGCCCGCAGGTTGCGTTGGTAACCAATTACAGCTCGCAGCCAATCGTGGAGGAAATCAGGCGCACAAACACCCATACTGCGTTTCCTTTGGCGCGTTCGATTCAAATCAAGAACACCGACAAAACTAGTGTCCAGAAGCTTTTCGATTCCTCGGGTGGCAGTTTGGCCACCACAAACTTGAGATCTGCAAACGTTGGCTTGAAAGACCCTGGGAACAAGAAGGGTCCTTTGACTATCGCTGTGGCAGGGACATACAACACTGGAAAACAGGACTCGCAGGGCCGCTTTGTAGTAATCGGGAGTTCAGGATGGGTCGCGAACGGATTTATACCCTTCGATGGCAATGGTGACCTCGCGCTGGATGCGGTTAATTGGCTCGCTTCTGATGAAGACTTAATTTCGATTCGCCCCAAGCCGCCGGAAAACCGCCGCGTCAGCATGACTCAGCGTCAATTTAATGCAGTGCTGGTAACCAGCCAATTTATCCTGCCGCTGATCGTGGTCGTCGCTGGTTTCGGCGTGTGGTGGAAGCGGCGATA
>JBOGLH010000236.1:0-6923 GCA_050746025.1 Terriglobales bacterium
AGCGCGGCAGGACTCGAACCTGCGACCCATGCCTTAAAAGGGCATTGCTCTACCAACTGAGCTACGCGCCCACTGCGGATGCAAGTGGAAGAAACTACAAAACTAATTTACCACGTATGGCGCGCCTGACGTGGAGGCCGCCAGGCGCTTGAATCTGCTCGTCCCATCGTTCAAACGCCCCGTGCAAAACCTCAAGCGCCGACTTAAGGATCTCAAGTTCTCTGCTCGAGAGAAAGTCGAGATTCCTTGCCAGATACCTGATGCGGCGGCGGCGGCCTTCGTGCAGCAAGCGTGTGCCCTTCGCGGTGGCACGCACCTGCACCAGGCGCGAGTCCTTTGCGTCCACTTCTCTTTCGGCCAGCCGATTGCGCTCCAGGCCGGTGACGATGCGGCTCATGGTCGGTGGCTTGACCTGTTCAGCTTCCGCCAGTTTTCCCAGCGTAATCGGGCCCCCGAAAACCAGCACCGAAAGCGCAGACAGCTGGGCTGGGCCAATACCCGCTGCTGCATCCTGCTTGCGCACCAAGCGAAGCAAGTGAATGGCCGCCGAGTGTATGCGATCCGCCACCTCGGTAATATCATGTTTGTTTTTTACTTTTTGCTTGACATTTGCCATGGTATATATTTAGCTATGCTAATTACTATTATTAGCTAGGCTAATTACTATCGTTAGCTGCGCTAAACATTATAAACCGCAAGGATAAAACCATGAACGCAGCTACCGCACCCCTCGGCATTTCACGCCTGGGCCAAATATCGATTACCGCACACGATCTGCCTCGCGCCACCGCCTTTTACAAGGATACGCTGGGCTTGTACCTACTCTTCTCCGCCGGCCATTCGGCGTTTTTTGATTGTGCAGGTGTGCGCCTTATGCTGGCTAAACCGGAGCAGCCAGACCTCGACCACCCCAGTTCCATTGTGTACTTCATGGTGCCCAATATCGCTGCGGCGACTGAGCGCTTGCGCGCCAGTGATGTCCGCCTGGAAGGTGAGCCTCATCTCATTGCCAGAATGCCAGACCACGATCTCTGGATGGTTCACTTCTACGACTCGGAAGGCAATCTGCATGCCCTGATGAGTGAAGTGAAAAAGTCTGCGTGATGTTGATCAGCTGCGACAGCTATTCACACCCTGCCGTGCGGAATCGTCTAGTAAATCAACTTCAGCGACAGCTGAATCTGCCGCGAACTCCCCGCCGTCTTGCTGATGAAACCAAATCCGTTGGTCGTGCTGATGCTGGCGGAAGGCGTGCCTCCGCGGTTGTTCGTAGATACCCCGAGAATATTCGCCGGCAATCCCATGTCCACGATGTTGAAGATGTTGAAAAACTCGGCGCGGAATTGCAGGCTGACGCGCTCCACTCCGCTCTGCCGGCGACCGAACGGAGTGTCTTTGATAAATGCGAAATCGTAATCGTAAAACGCTGGACCGCGAAAGGTGTTTCTTCCCAGGGTTCCGAAGCGTCCCCGGTTCGGCCCGCTGCCGCCGGCCAGAAACACTGGAATGCTGAAGAAGTCCGGCCCATTGTTAGCGCCCGCGCCAAAATAGTCCTCGCGATTTTTGCGCGCCGTCGAAAGGTGCGGCCTGCCAATCTGATCGGGACGATCCACGCCGCTTGATCCCGCCCCGGTCTGCTGGATGCCGGAATACACCGTGAACGGCGCCCCCGAACTCATGGTTGAAATACTCAGCATCTCCCAGCCGGCGGTTAATTTCTTGCTGGCGCGATCGAGAAAAGGCACGCGGTCCAGATACAAATCCTGCGCCAGGCTCAGCCCAAACGCATGGGTCACGTCAAACGACGATGGTCCCTTTTCCAAACTGGTGTCGAAGGGATCTTGAGGGAACGCCTGCGATACTGCGCCTGTTGATCCCGAGCCGATCACTTGACTAGTGTCATCGATTGACTTGCTCCACGTATAGCTGGCCTGAATGCCGGGGCCGTGGTGACCGACATTCCCGGAGAGCGACGTCTGCAATGCATGGTAGTCAGAATGCGCGGTCGCGGTCACGACATTTTCCACGCCGAAGCCGCCAACGATCTGGCCTGCACTGTTAAACCGCGTGTAGCGAGCAAACGCCGGATCGGCACCAGGATAAGCATTCGGATAACTGATGCGCGGCAAATGGGCCGCAGCCGTACCCACATAATTCGCATTAGCGGTAAGATTGCCGATCTTGCGCTCCAGCCCGGCCGTCCACGTGTACAAAGTGGCGTTAGTAAACGAGCGATCGACGGTGCTCAGGGCCAGCGCGCTGACCACGTTGCTGGGTGTCAGGGCAGCAACGTCTTGCTCATAGCGCTCCACGTCCATCACCGTGTTCGGCGGCACGACTTTTGGATTGCCGGAAGCGAAGATGTCTTGCCCGGTGGGCGTGTACACGCGCGGCAATTGTGCAGGTGTAATTTGAAAGCCATAGGGGATAGGAAAGTTCGCGCTTGAAACCAGCCGTGGATAAACCACAAATGGCGTCGAGCCAGTCAAAAAATTATCCTGATAAATGTTAGGCGGTATGACCGTAATTCCTCCGCCGACGTGCGCCTGCAATTTGTTGGTCACTTGCCAAGCCATCTGAACCCGCGGTTCCCAACCGTTCCAGTCCGTGCGGTAACCGGGCTCCGGATTCACAACAAATTCCTGGCCTCCGTTCGCATCCACCAGTCCGGAAGTGCGGCGTGCGCGTTCAGTAATTGGCGTGTAGAGTTCCCAACGCAAGCCGTAGTCGAGAGTAAAGCGCGGGGTGATCTTCCATGTGTCCTGCACGTACCAGTTCACATCATTGCGGTTGATGGCAGCCGGACCGATGTGTGGACCATTCGAAAAATATGGCGGCGCAATCGCCCGCGTATAAGCAAATGGACTGCCGGAAAGAAAACTCGATAATGTATCCGGAAGCAGGTCGCCCGGCTGCAAATTATGTGTGCCGCTCGCAGAAGGGATCGCCTCCGTGGCGTATGAAGAGCCGCCACCAAAATCGTATTCTCCGTTAGGACTGATACCGAAATAAGTGGTGTCCCGGTTAAGTCGAACTTCCACTCCAGCCTTGATCGCGTGTCGAGCGCGAACATACGTCAGGTTCTGGCGGGCTTGGAACAAATTCCCATAGACCTGTATCACCGAACCGCCGTTGCCGTTGAACGATTCAAAAAGTCCGTCATTGAATTTGACCGCCGGGTCAGTGAAATCTTTCGTCGGAAAACCTGGAGTCGAACGCGTCAGACTGACCGAAGATTCGAGCGTGAGCCGGGGTGAAACTGTGCGCGTGTAAGTAATCACGCCATTCCGCTGATGGTCGATGTAGGTCGTCCCAAACGCCGGGTCAATAGCGATCTGATCAGGATTAGTCACCGGCCCGGTCAGATTGTCGGCGTTGAATCGCGCAAAAATCTGGCCCTTCTCAGATATCTTGTGATCGAGTCGTACAGAAAACTGATTCGCGTTAGTGATCACACTCGAGGCTGTGGCGTAAGTGCGTGCATGATACGGTCCGCTGGGATCATTCGGCAAGGGATACCGACTCAGGATTGCGGCGATACTGGGGTTTACCGGCACCATCAAAACATCAGTTGAGCCGTCGGCATAATTCACCGTGTCGAGTCCGTTGCGCTCGGCGGCGGTGGGCACCGGCATCACCTGTGTAGTTCCCAGTACCTGCCTAAAGGCCTGGTATTGCACGAAATAAAAAGTCCGATTGCGGCCATCGTACGCTTCGGGAATAACTACCGGGCCGCCATTCGTGAAACCAAATTCGTTGCGCCGAAATGGCGGAATTCTACCCGGATACGTCGGCGTCGGATGATCGAAGTAATTGCGCGCGTCGAACGCAGAGTTACGCACAAACTCGAAGATCGACCCATGGAATCCGCT
The DNA here is from genome assembly GCA_050746025.1 of Terriglobales bacterium. Taxonomy (GTDB): domain Bacteria; phylum Acidobacteriota; class Terriglobia; order Terriglobales; family Acidobacteriaceae; genus Gp1-AA145. The sequence continues at coordinate 3,873 of JBOGLH010000236.1, forward strand.
CGCGCCCGAGCGAGTGACGATATTGGTGAAACCCGAAGCTCCGCGGCCGATTTCAGCCGGCATCCATCCCGAACTGGATTGAAGCTCCTGCACCGCATCCACGTTGAAGTTCGAAAACGTTGACCCGCCCATCTCCGGATCGCTGATGTCGGCGCCATCCATGGCAAACGTCGCCTCCACGCCGCGCTGCCCATTGATGGCAAACTGCTGGGTGAAATTCGTCGCTCCATTCGCGTCAGTCATGGTGCCCGCTGCAAGCAAAAGCAATTGGCTGAAGTCACGCTTGTTCAGCGGAAGCTGGCTGACCTGCTTGCTCGATAGCTCCTCGCCACCGGTAGCGCCCGATTGTTCATTGGGAATTGCTACCGTGATTTCATGATTGTCGGAAACAGTGATTGTGACCGCAGTTGAAGCAGTGGTAAGCTCGATCGGCGGCGCATAGTCAACCTTATTTTGGCCGGCCTCGATTGTCAGGTGATACTTGCCTGGAGCCAATGGTGGCAACTTAAATCGGCCGTCGTTTCCGGTTTTGGCTTCGGCCTGGGAACCGCCGACAAGCCGAACCATCGCGCCTGAAACCGGAGTCCCGTCGCCGTGGCGCACTACTCCTTGCCATTCCGGAATTGCCGACTGCCCGCATACGTACGGGACACAAGCCAGCAAGATCGCAGGCAAAATTCGCAGCCACCACTTCGGTTTAGATATCGCGCTCAGCGCAGACCCCGCTCATCGTGGCACCCATTGCGGATGCGCGCTCAGCAAGCCGTTCACCACAATAATTTGATAGGCAACGAAAATCCCGAAGCCCAGGCTAAGCACTCCAGAAGCCATGGCCAGCCGTTGCAAAAAAGCTTGCTTGCCGCGGGCGAGATGAAATGTTGACGCGATGCTCATGGTAATAACCATCATCCCGGCGATGGTGCCAATACCAAACACCAGCAAGTACGCGACTGCCCAACGCGCATCGCGAATGGTCGCGAGCACCAGCAGCGCAACCGCGGCCGATCCTGCCATTCCATGAACGATGCCAATCATCAACGGACGCAGAGGCCGATAAAGTTTGAATCGCAGCAACGCGCGGTCGAGCCAGGCCACCGGATTTTGTCCCACGTGCACGTGGGCGTCCGGACCGTGCTCGTGAGAATGGGGATGCGTGTGAATAAAATCGCCGTGGCTGTGCGCGTGGGAATGAAGCAGTTCTTCATGTGTACGAGCAGAGGTCCGCGCCTGCCCATCTGATCCTTGTGGCGGAGTGGGTGCCCCCGACCGCTCTGCGGCTGACGGTAGGTCCCGAAAAAAACTAACCACATTAATAATGCCCAGCAGGATCAGCATGAATCCCACCGCCAATTCCATGCTCAATCCAATGCGAGGTGAAATCGCAACATCAAAAAGAATAATTGCTGCTCCCACCGCGAAAATCGTCAGTGTATGCCCGATGCCCCAGAACACCCCAATCCACGCTGACTTACCAATCTGGTGTTCCCGGCTCACAATTGTGCTCACCGCGATCACATGATCGGGATCAGTGGCATGCCGCATCCCCAGAAAAAATCCCAGGGCGATGATGGAAAAAAAATTAATCATTCCAGATTTGCCCAGCTTAAACAGGTAATACCAGCTCCGCAAATCTCGATGCCCAATCGAGAATTGCGCCTGGCCGAAACCAACCTCGCCGCTTTACAATAAACGGCCCTTTAATTGGAAATCCGTCGACCTCGGCGCCACACCACTCCAGCCCGAAAAGGCGGGATTTAGAGAGCCCGGCACGTAAGTACCGGGAAGGCACACGCCAAAGTAGAGTCCCGAAGGGACGGCACGACCGAAACTACCCGTGGCTGTTCGACAACTCTTTTACGATGTTACTAACGAAGGCCTTTGCATCACCGAAAAGCATTAGCGTCTGGTCCATATAATAAAGAGGATTGTCGATGCCCGCGAATCCCGGGTTCATGCTGCGCTTGATCACCATCACCGTGTGAGATCGTTCGACATCCAACACCGGCATTCCATAAATAGGACTCGACTTATCCGTCTTCGCCGCCGGGTTGGTAACGTCATTCGCGCCGATGATCAACGAAACATCGGTCTGCGGAAAGTTGCCATTGATGTCGTCCATCTCGATCAGTCGGTCATAAGGGACATCAGCTTCCGCCAGCAGCACGTTCATATGTCCCGGCATTCTTCCCGCCACTGGATGAATCGCAAACCGCACGTCAACTCCGCGCTTGCTCAACGAGTCATAAAGTTCGCGCACTTTGTGCTGCGCCTGCGCCACTGCCATTCCATATCCCGGCACGATCACCACTTTGCTCGCCGCCGCCAAAATGTCCGCGGCTTCTTCCGGCGATGCGCTCTTTACCGGACGCGTCTCCTGCGCTGCCGCCGGTCCAGTCGCGACCTGTCCGAAGGCTCCGAACATTACGTTTGTAAAAGACCGGTTCATCGCCTTGCACATGATCACCGAAAGAATGAATCCCGACGATCCATCCAGCGCTCCGGCCACCACCAGCACTTTGCTGTTGAGGACAAAACCTAAAAGGGCTGCGGAAAATCCCGCATAGGAATTCAACAGCGAAATCACCGTCGGCATGTCTGCGCCGCCAATCGGCGTCACCAGCAGCACGCCGAAAGTCAGCGCCACAACGATCATGATGGGAAACAAAAATGCGTGCGCCGGATTAAATACCAGCGCAACCGCCAAACCCAGCGCCGTGGCGAGCACCGACAGGCTCACGATGTTCTGTCCGCGGTAAACAATCGGTCTCTGCGGAAGAATTTCCTGCAGCTTGCCGGCCGCGATCAAACTTCCCGTAAATGTCAACGACCCGATGATGACTTCGAGCCCGATCTCGCCCATCTGAAAGCGGCTGACCGGAGTCGTTCCAACGTAGTATTCGGCAATTCCGATCAATGCCGCAGAGAGCGCGCCGAATGCGTGGCTCAACGCCGTCCGCTGCGGCACCGCGGTCATCTTCACCATGCCAAGCGGAATGCCGACCCCCGCGCCGAGAATCAGCCCGATCACAATCCACTTGTACTGGACCAGTT
>JBOGLH010000237.1:0-8774 GCA_050746025.1 Terriglobales bacterium
CTGCTTGCCTGCAAGAGCGGCGTGGGCAGGATCACCCATTTTGACCCTACCCAGTTCGCCTCCCAGATCGCGGCGGAGGTGCGGGATTTCGATCCCGCCCGCTTCATCGAGAAAAAAGAAGTAAAGAAGATGGGCCGCTTCATCCATCTCGCGATGGCTGCGGCCGAAGAAGCGATGTGCATGTCCGGCCTAAAGATCACGCCGGAAAACGCTGAAAATGTCGGCGTACACATTGGATCGGGAATCGGGGGATTTGACATCATCGAGCGCGAGCATACCGCTCTAATGGAGGGCGGACCGCGCAAGATTTCTCCGTTCTTTATTCCTGCAGCAATCGTGAACCTTGCCGCCGGACATGTCTCCATGCGGTTCGGCGCCAAGGGTCCGAACGAAGCTACGGCCACAGCGTGTACCACGAGTGCGCATTCCATCGGCGATTCGTTTCGCATTATTCAGCACCGCGATGCCGATGTGATGATTGCGGGCGGAACGGAAGCCGCCATCACTCCCCTGGGAGTGGGCGGATTCGCAGCCATGCGCGCGCTTTCCACGCGTAATGACGAACCTGAAAAATCCAGCCGCCCCTGGGACCGTGATCGCGATGGATTCGTCATGGGCGAAGGCGCGGGAATACTTATCCTTGAAGAGTTGGAGCATGCCCGAGCGCGCGGAGCCAAGCCGATCGCGGAAGTGGTTGGCTATGGCATGAGTGGCGATGCTTACCACATTACGCAGCCTGCACCCGAGCACGAAGGCGGTTTCCGCGTGATGAAAAATGCAGTGCGAGATGCGGGAATCAAGCCCACTGATATCGGTTACGTCAATGCCCACGGCACATCAACCCCGATCGGCGACACCCTGGAAGCGCATGCCATTCGAAACTTCTTCGGCGATCACAAAGTCGCGGTCAGCTCTACCAAATCGATGACCGGGCACTTGCTTGGCGGGGCCGGAGGCTTAGAAGCTGGCGTTACCGTACTTGCGCTCCGCGACCAGATTATTCCCCCGACCATCAATCTGGAAAACCAGGATCCCGATACAGCCGGAATGGATTTCGTTCCTAACCACGCTCGCAAAGCTTCTTTCGGATACGCTATGTCGAACTCCTTCGGCTTCGGCGGCACCAACGGTGCTTTGCTGTTTAAAAAATGGAGCGAGTAGGCTGCTTCGCGCGAATGATTAGTCGCGGCACAATCCGTCAACATTCCCCTCAATACCGGCCTACAAACGTAACTCGTCGCCGAGCATAAAAAGACCTGCTTAGCCTTGGCTAAGCAGGTTTGATTTCCTACAACTGAGAGCCTAAGCCGCCCGGCGTTCCTGGGCAGCGATGGGATTAATTCTGCTCTCGGCCAGTTGCGTCAGCTTTGCGTCTGCAGACTTCTCCTCATCCAGGGTTTGCTGCAAGATTTGTGTCGCATCCTGGAAGCCGAGTTGCCTGGCGAAGGCGACTAATGATCCATACAGTGCAATTTCGTAGTGCTCCACCAGGTTTCCGCACATGATGAGAGCGGCGTCACGTAAGTTTTCCGTTTTAGTCTCATCGATTGCATCTTTCACGGCGCTGGTCATCTTGTCGAAAACGTCGTTGCTTTCAGTGTCTGCCTCCAGTCCAGCAATGGAGAATACGCGTTCAAGCCGGGTGACGTGGCTTCTGGTCTCCTGCAGGTGCTGCTCAAGCCCGGTTCGAAGTTCCGGAGAACTCGCGGCCTCGATCATCGTGGGCAGACCTTTTTTCACCAGCTTCTGCTCGCAATCGTATGCATAACAAAGTTCAGTCTCGAAAAGATCGCGTAAGGTTTCAATTTTCATGTTGACTCCTTCTTGTTCCTGTTTGGATTTTTCGTTTCCGTTATGCGTTATGGATGGCGCGCGGACAATCGCTGGTTGCGCTGGGTGAGTACGAAATCGCGAGCAGCTGGTGAGGCACAATCGCCGGGAGAGATCAGGAAATGGGCAGGAGTTGATATTGAAAATGAAAGAGGAAGGCCTGAGAGCCTTCCCCCTGCTGTGGTTAGTCATTTAAAAAAACAGCAATACGGATGCCGGGATGCAAGTCGTCAAACAGAAAGTACTCCCCGTCCACCTCGTCGATGTAACAGTCGTCGTCGTAGGACCAGTCAGATGGCCACGGCTCGGCCAACTGCCAGGAGTATCCACCGTAGACCACCACCGGCTGTGAAACGTTGACAATGCGCTCACGCTGCACGTGGAAGTGGTGCTCGCGGCCGAAGTGCGAACGGAACTGGTCATCCGGAATGCGTCTTCCGCGATTGCCAGCATTTCGGTTCCGGTCGTGACCATTTCCCTGAACCGCGGGATGGTCATTGTCAACCGGTCGTTGCTGTTCGCGGCGGTCATTGCGCTGATCTCGGTTGTCGTTGCGCTGATCGCGTTGCTGCTGTTCCTGCGGACGGTTCGCTTCGGGCTGGTTCTGGTGTTCCTCCTGACGGCCCATATTCGAATTTTCATTGCGACGGTTATCATCGGGTCTCGCCGCTTTGTCTTCCGGCTTGGCCCGTCCGTTTTCTCTGGCTTTGTCGTTTTCTTTATCTCGCGGCTTCTGCTCATCCTGCGGTTTATTAGGTTTATTTTCGTCCCGGTCCTGAGAGTAGCCCGGAGTGGGGGCGATCAGAAGCAGGAATAACGCTAGTGTGCACAATGTCCCCAAAATTTTCATACGAAACCTCGTTCGTGAATTTCACATCTCTGCTGGCCGGGTACATCGGATGTGAGGGAGTCTGCGGGGGATGCTTGCTGCACTTCCGACCTACAGGGATTGCGGTATACACAGCTCTGCTACCCGGTAAAAGTGATAATCTTTTGCAGACTGGACGGGCGAGGGCGATGCACGCTTGCTCACCAGGTTCGCCCCACCTCCACCAGCTACCTACATTAAGGAGGCAATATGTCAGTAAAGCCGATTCCTGAGGGCTATCATTCCGTAACCCCATACCTGATCGTCAAAGGCGCCGCGAACGCGATTGACTATTACAAGAAAGTTTTTGGCGCGAGTGAAATCATGCGCATTCCGGGTCCAAACGGTACCGTGGGACACGCCGAAATTAAAATCGGAGACTCGATCGTCATGCTGGCTGACGAGCAGCAAGGAAACTATCGGAGCCCAGAGGGCCTCGGCGGTTCGCCCGTGAGCTTGATGGTTTACGTGGAAGATGTTGACAAAACTTTCAAGCAGGCAGTCTCAAATGGCGCCAAAGAAACTCGCGCGGTGCAAGACCAGTTCTATGGTGACCGTTCGGGCAACCTGGTTGATCCTTTTGGACACGTCTGGACTGTGGCCACCCACAAAGAAGATGTTTCTCAAGCAGAGATGCAGCGGCGAATGAACGCACTGCAAAAGACTGCTTAAGGCTGTTTGTTTACTTTTCCCACCTTTGATTAGCGGCTCACAAGGGTGGGATTTTTATCGGGCTCGAGAGTAGTTTTTTACGTAGCCAGGCACTTCGATTCCTTCCGCCAGCCGCGAATCCTTAATCGGATCGCCGACAACCAGGTTCATCGGCAGCACGCCCGCCCATACCGGAAAGGCGTAGTCTTCTTCGTCATCAATTACCTGCCCCTGGCGTATCTTCGCCGAGAATTCTTCAATTGGCAATCGGATGATAGTTGTAGCTTTCAGCTCTTTTTCATTCGGCTGGCGAACTTCATTCCATCGTCCGGGAACAATGTGTTCCGACAGCAATCGCAAAGCCGTGAGCTTCTCTTCCCGATCTTCAATGGCTGTGCCCGTTCCCAGCACTACCACCGAGCGGTAGTTCATTGAATGATTGAAGATCGACCGGGCCAGGACCAGCCCATCGAGCAATGTAACCGTGACGCACATCGGAATTCCGGCGCTTGCGTTGCGCAGCATTCGGCTGGCGGCGGAGCCGTGAATGTACAAAAAGTCGTCATGGCGCCCGTAACTCGTTGGGATGACAAATGGCTGGCCATCAACCGCAATGCCAACGTGGCATATGAATCCTTCGTCAAGAATGCGGTTGACGATTTCGCGGTCATAAACGGCACGCTGGGGCTCGCGGACTACACGGGTACGCGGCGTCGGCGCTGAGGAACTTAACATGAACGGGGTCTCCCGGCTATCGCGAAGAATGAAGGCTGCTGCAATGTTAGCAGGCTCTTACCACTGCATTCGGTTGCGCAGTTCGGTGATGTGCGCGGTGTGGTGTTTTCCGTGCCAGGCATAAAGAGCGAGATTCTTTTCCAGAGAAACTACGCCGTTCTCAGGATGGATGAACGTTCGCTTCCATTCCTCCTCGCGCAAGGCTCGCAGCAGGATGACCCAACGGGAATGTAAATTTTCAAGCAGTGCGAGCGAGACTTCAATCGGGGTTGTTTGCACATCTGCGAGCTTTGCCCAGCGGTCCTCGGCATAAGGCTTGATGGTCGGTTCGTCCTCGGTCAATGCCAGCTTGAATCGAATGTAAGCGTTCATATGACTCTCAGGCACATGGTGCACCACCTGGCGCACATTCCATCCGCCATCGCGGTAGGGCGTATCCAACTGCTTTGGAGACAGTCCCTGAATGGCCGCACGAACTGCGGCTGGTGTCTGCTCGATCTGGGCAATGAAGTTGCTGCGTTGGTCGGCTGAGGGCGTGCCCTCATAATGAAACTTTCCGATGGGAAAACGTGGATCAGCCATAAGTCTCTCCTCGTGCGAAGATAAAAGCAGAGTAGCTATGGGATGATTGCGATCGAAGCGAAGCCGCAGTTTTTCTCATTGCGATGTTATTAACACTTGCCTGGTGAACCGAATCCAATGAAAACCGTTCCCATGGGTGCAAAAGGCGAGGCGGAGCAGGTAGTCAAGTTCGAGCACACTCTGACCGCGCATCATCCGCAGTTGCCGCCGGTGTATTCCACTCCAGACATGATTCGCCTGATGGAGACCGCGGCATTTCATGCCCTGCATCACTATTGTGAGGGCGACGAAATCACCGTGGGTACGGCGATCAACGTTGAACACCGCGCGGCCAGCGGGATTGGCGCAAGGATCCGGGCAGAGGCGGTCGTCGAATCATTCGACGGACGCTTTTACACCGTGCGGGTTCTAGCCCGAGACGACGTCCGCGAAGTCGGGCGCGGGACCGTGGGCCGCGCGGTGGTAAGCGTCGGAAAGTTTATGGAAAAACTCAAGACCGTCGGATGAATAAGTTTCCCCGGAAGGGTGGTAATTGATGGCCATATTAGAAAATCAGGTCGCTAAGGCAAATCGGTTTCGTGGGCTACATCGCGGAACCAGGATTCTTGTTTTGCTCAACATCTGGGATGTAGCCGGCGCGCGAGTACTGGAAGAGGCTGGCGTTTCCGCAGTTGCCACGACCAGTGCGGGAATTGCATTCGCGCTCGGCTACCCTGACGGGCAAAAGATTTCGCGGCAAGAGATGTTCGCGGTGGTCGCCAGAATTGCCGCAAAAGTAAACCTGCCGGTGACCGCTGATGCTGAAGCTGGATATGGCGATCGCCCCGACGATGCGGCACAGACCGCAAGAGCGGTGATCGAGGCCGGCGCCGTCGGTCTGAATTTGGAAGATGGAACGAATGATCCGAAGCAGCCGCTTGCCGACCTTTCTCTGCAACTAGAAAAAATTGCGGCGGTGCGGGAGACCGCGCGAACGATGGGCGTTCCGCTGGTTTTGAATGCGCGAACCGACGTTTACTTACGAGAAGTGGGCAAGCCGGAGGATCGTTTTGACGAAACTGTCATGCGTCTGTCTGCGTTCAGGGATGCAGGCGCTGATTGCCTGTTCGCGCCCGGAGTTCGAGATTTGCAGGTTATTTCGCAGCTGGTTCGCGAGTTACAACATCCGCTGAACATTTTGGCTGGCCCAGGCTCGCCTCCGATATCGGAATTGCAGAAGGTTTGCGTCGCTCGCGTGAGCTTGGGATCATCGCCCATGAGGGCCACTCTCGGCCTGATGCTGCGAATCGCGCAGGAATTGCAGACAACCGGCACTTATAGCGCGCTCGAAGACGCGCCGCCGCATGCAGAACTGAACCGCATGCTGGAATAGTTCTTTTTTCTTAGTTTCACTGCACGATGGTCGGGCAGGAATGTCCGACCCACACCGCCCGGAATTAAGCCAGTGTGGGATTAAGATGGTTCCGTGCACAAGCTGGCGCAATCCGTGCTCGCCTACGTTCGCAAACATGACTTGTTGCGGCCCGGAGATCGCGTTGGCACTGCGGTTTCTGCAGGCGCCGATTCGGTGGCGTTGCTGCGTTTGATGCTCGAGCTCCGAGATGAACTCGGGATTGTTCTATCCGTTGTCCATCTCAATCACCAATTGCGGGCTGAAGATTCAGACGCCGACGAGCGATTTGCCTGCAAGCTCGCCGAAACCCACGGGCTTGAGATGATCGCCGAAAGCCGCGACGTGAAAGCGTTTTCCAGCGAGAGAAAGTTGAGCCTGGAGGCGGCCGCAAGGGAAATCCGATATGAGTTTTTCCGCTGCCTGCTGTTGAACAAGCTCAATCACATCGCCACCGCCCACACCCTCGATGACCAGGCTGAGACCGTGCTCCTGAAGATGACGCGGGGCGCAGGAACGCGCGGGCTGGCGGGAATTTATCCGAAGAGAGGCATTAGCAAAACAGCCATCAGCCGTCAGCCATCAGCCATCAGCAAAACTGATCTGGAGCCGGCTCCAGATTCGAAAGAGCCGACGATCATCCGCCCTCTTCTCGGATCGCGGCGCTCACAACTTCGAGAATATCTGGCAGCGATTGGGCAAACATGGCGCGAGGACGCGAGCAATCAGGACTTGCGGCACATGCGCAACCGCATTCGGCAGGAAGTCCTCCCCGTATTGGAACGGCAGGTGAACCCAGCGGTGTGTGAAACGTTGGCCGAATCGGCGGAAATTGCCAGAGCGGAAGAAGCCTATTGGAACAAAGAAGTTGACCGCGTTTTGCCGGAAATTTGGAGGCGCGAAGAACGCGGCGGAACTCTAAAGCTTTCGTCCCGATCATTGCCGGTGGCTCTACGCCGGCGATTGCTGCGGGCCGCCGCCGAAGATCTCGGTATTTCCCTCGAATTTCGTCACGTGGAAGAAATCCTTGGCAACGAGTCCGGCAAAAGCAATTCCGCGCTGTCCAGTGAGTGGACGGTGAAACAACAGAATGACGTCATTACTTTTGGCCCGGCCGGTCAGATGGTGTCTGAGTATCAGTACGACCTGCCGGTGCCTGGAAAAGTCAGGGTCGCCGAAGCCGGAATCGTTCTCGAAACATCTGTGCCTAAAGGCAACCGACCCCAGAACAACGATGATTTGGTGGATCCGCGTTTTGCGCGAGACAAATGGGTGGTGCGCAACTGGCGACCCGGCGAACGCTTCTGGCCCACACATACCAAAGAGCCAAAGAAGATCAAAGAATTGTTGCAGGACCGTCACATCACCGGCGAGGAAAAGCAGCGCTGGCCAGTGATCACATGCGGGGACGAGATTATTTGGCTAAGCGGATTTGGCGTCCGCCGGGACCTTCAGGCGAACGACCGGAATGGGGTGTTGATCCGCGAGATTCAAGGCAGGAACAATTAAGCGGACAGTGTAAGAAAAAATCGGGAGTACATCTCCAATACGCACCTGTGGCACTCAATGGACTGGATATCGGTGCCAAGAAAATGGCGAACCCTTAAAAACCAGCCAATTTCGTGGTTTTCCAATGAATGAAAGTTCCTCGCGACCACGGTTTGGCCAGCTGGCTATGACCTAAGTTATTTAAACTTCGCGCCGCGTTTCCCGGTAGAGAGGGGTAGAATAATGGTGGGTTATTCTGTCGATCTAAATCTCTACCGCCGCATCTAACTGTGAGTGACCTCTCTGGGTGCCCGCGGGTTCGGCTTTGAGATCGAGCAAGGTCCCCCTGTTTAGGAGCTTTTGGTGAATTCAACCGTTAAGACGATAATTTTTTGGGTGGTAATCCTGATTTCGGCAGTCGCATTGTGGCAAGTAGTGAAGACTGCGAACTCCGGCCAGAAAGTCGCGGACATAAACTTCTCGCGCTTTATGTCGGAGGTTGACCAGGGCACGGTCAAAGAGGTGACCCTAAGTGGCCAGGAGGTTAAGGGTAAGCTGGCCGACGGTTCCCTGTTCCATCTGACTGCACCGGCCAATTATCCGGAGATGATCAAAAAACTCCAGGACAAGAATGTCAGCATCACCGTGCAGGACGTGGGCAACAGCAGCTGGGGATGGTTGATCAACCTGTTGGCTCCGCTACTTCTGCTCGCCGCCCTCTGGTATTTCATGATTCGCCAGATGCAGACCGGCGGCAATAAAGCCCTGTCATTTGGCAAGAGCCGCGCCCGCCTGCTCTCGATGCAACAGAAGAAAGTGACGTTTAAGGACGTGGCTGGTGTCGAAGAGGCCAAAGAAGAGCTGAAAGAGATTATCGAGTTCCTGCGCGAGGCTCAGAAGTTCCAGAAGCTGGGCGGACGAATTCCGAAAGGCGTGTTGCTGGTCGGGCCTCCGGGAACCGGAAAGACCTTGCTGGCGCGCGCAGTTGCCGGCGAAGCCAACGTTCCTTTTTTCTCGATTTCAGGGTCCGACTTCGTTGAAATGTTTGTTGGCGTCGGAGCCAGCCGGGTACGTGATCTGTTCGAGCAGGGTAAGAAGAACGCTCCCTGCATTATCTTCATCGACGAAATCGACGCGGTCGGCCGCCATCGCGGCGCTGGCATTGGCGGGGGTCATGACGAGCGGGAGCAAACCTTGAATCAATTGCTAGTGGAGATGGATGGCTTCGAC
>JBOGLH010000238.1:0-16528 GCA_050746025.1 Terriglobales bacterium
ACGCCGTCGGCCTCGAGCGTCGCGGCTTCAGCAAAGACCGCCTCCGCAAGATTCATCATGCATACAAAGTTCTACTGGCATCGAAGCTGAATACTTCGCAAGCGCTGGAAAAATTGAAGTCCGAAGCTGCGCGGGGAGAAGATGTTGATATGCTAATCAAATTTATCGAGACGTCAGAGCGGGGAGTCGTGAAGTGAGCTGAATACTACAGATGAACTGATGATTTCTGCGTGTACCTTCGTGCCCTTCGTGGTTAAGCTCTTGCACAATGTCCCACACCACCAAACTCGGGCTCATCGCTGGTAACGGCCGCTTCCCTTTTCTGGTGCTCGACGCTGCCCACGCCCAGGGTTACGACGTCATCGTCGCCGCGATAAAAGAAGAAGCATTTCCTGACATCGAAACCTGCGGCGCGTCAGCCGTCCATTGGCTTTCTCTCGGAGAACTTTCCAAACTGATCGACATCTTTCATCGCGAAGGCGTTACCCGCGCCGTCATGGCCGGGCAAGTCAAGCACAAGCAAATTTTTTCCAGCATTCGCCCCGACTGGAAGCTCGCCAAGCTGCTTCTGTCTCTCACGACGCGCAATACCGATTCTTTGCTGGGCGCAGTCGCCAAAGTTCTCGCCGACGAAGGCATCGTATTAGAAAATTCGACAGCGCTGCTTGAGCCTCTGCTCGCAAAACCAGGCGTGCTCACTAAACGCGCCCCCTCCGAACAAGAGAAAAAGAACATCGAATACGGACGCACCGTCGCCCGCGGGCTTGCCCAGTACGACATAGGCCAGACGGTCGTCATCGCGGAAAGCGCCGACGTTGCCGTCGAAGCCATGGAAGGAACCGATGCCACCATCGAGCGCGCCGGACAACTCATGTCCACGCTCAATCCCGGAAGCTCCACGCTGGCACGAGAATTGACGGTGGTCAAAGTCGCTAAGCCAAAACAAGACATGCGCTTTGATGTGCCGGTCATTGGAGTGAAGACTATCGAGATCATGAAAGCGGCTGGCGCAACTTGTCTGGCGCTGGACGCGGGCAGCTGTCTGCTGATCGACGGTGACGCGGTAAATATTGCAGCCGATGCCGCCGGAATCACCATCGTCGCGGACTAGCACAGGCCGTGTGGGTCGGACATTCCTGTCCGACCTGCGTGTGCCAAATATGCAGCCGAGAGTTTCTTTCAAGGTTTAACTCAAGAGAAAATCAACACCAAAACCAAGATCAAGAGCGTCGGACAGGAATGTCCGACCCACACGGTCTGGTTTAGTTACAATTTCTCTGCTCTCATAAGAATCTATGTCTGAGATCAAACTGATCGCCGACCAACTGAACCGCGCCTTTGATGGCGAAGCTTGGCACGGTCCAGCGCTGATGGAAATTCTGGACGGAGTCGACGGCAAAACCGCCGCTGGCCATCCGATCCCCAACGCGCACAGCATCTGGGAATTAGTGCTGCACCTGACCACCTGGGAGCGCGTGATTGCGCGGCGTATCCAGGGCGAGGCGCTCATGCCGTCAGAAGAAGAAAACTTCCCTTCCATCCAGCAGCCTACGGAGCCAGCGTGGCGCGAAGCTATAAAAACTCTGCGGGCCACTCATTCTGAGTTAGTCCAGTTCGTCTCGACAATGAAAGAATCGCGATTGATTGAACCCGTTCCTGGCAAAGATTATGACCTGCGTTTCATGTTGACTGGAGCGGTGCAGCATGCCGCGTATCACGGCGGACAGATCGCATTGCTAAAGAAATTGCAAGATAGAACAATTTAGCGCAATTGTAGATTTCAGATTTCAGATTTGAAAACCGGGGTGGATAGGTTTAACCCTGCAGCTGAATTCCGTTTTTTGAAATCTCCAATCTAAAATCTTAAATCTGAAATCACTTCCGGAGCCCATCTGCCCAGTTCAACTCCCATTCGCGTTGCCGTCGTTGGCGTAGGTGCATTCGGACGCAACCATGCCCGCGTTTACCACCAGCTCGCCCAGGAATTCGAAACTGTTGAATTGATCGGCGTGGTCGATGAAAATTCTCCGCGCGCCGATGCTATCGCCAAAGAGTTTAACTGCCGTGCGTTCGGCTCCATCGAGCAGTTAATCAGCACCAATATCAATGTGCAGGCTGCGTCGGTGGCAGTGCCGACCATTCATCATCTGGCGGCGGCGCGCCAGTTTATGCAGGCTGGCATCGACGTATTGATAGAAAAACCGATTGCGTCGTCTCTTGCCGAAGCCGACGAGTTAATCGCCATCGCCAAAAAATCCAGCCGCATCGCGCAAGTCGGCCACCTGGAGCGATTTAATCCGGCAGTGCGCGCAACCTTACCGCTTATTACCCGGCCCATGTTTTTTGAAATCCACCGGCTCAGCGTCTTCAGTCCCCGTTCGCTCGATGTGGACGTCGTGCTCGACCTTATGATTCACGATCTCGATGCCGTGCTCTCGTTCGTCAATTCTCCGATTCGCGAGATCCGCGCCGCCGGCCTTCCCATTCTGTCCAACAAAGTTGACATCGCCAATGCCCGTATCGAGTTCGAAACCGGATGCATTGCCAATTTCACCGCCAGCCGGGTCTCGACCGAGCGGGTCCGCAAGCTGCGATTTTTCCAGCCGCGGCAATACATCTCCATTGATTACGGACGCCAGGATGTGCTGGTATTTACTGTTGGCAGCCAGGACGGCGTTCCCTCCGCCAACCCAGAAATTAAAATTTCCAAACCTGAAATCAATCCCGAAGAGCCCTTGCACGCAGAAATTCGTGCATTTCTGCACTCGGTCCGCACCCGCGAAGCGCCCCTCGTCACACTCGAAGACGGTCGGCGCGCGCTAGAGGTCGCCCTCGAAGTCCTTGAACAGATTGATTCACACCGCGGCCGTCTTAACTTGGTCGGATAGCCGCATAACTTGGGTCACGGTGCTTTACACTTTTTGACACCTTCCCGCCCCGTTGCCAGATAACCTTAGAAGGTGCTCCCATCGTAAGTACTTGTACCGTCAGAATTTCTAAAATCAGCTGAAAAGATGAGAAAATAGATGGCAACCCGCATCAGATAATTCAGTTAATGCCTTTGACCCAAATTCCGTCCTTGCAGGACCCGCCTCCAGCCCCGTCACCAACCGGGCCCGATCCCGCGCAACTAGAACTTTACGGCGCCGAGCAGTGGGAGTCCGCCTACAGCCAGATGCACGACTTCCCCACGCTGCTGATCCAGGCGCAGGATGACCTTTCGCGTTCGCGGAAACGTGAAGCCTTCTGGATATCGCTGTTCGCGCACGCGGTGCTTCTGCTGCTGATTCTTCATCCGCCGGACTTCGCCAAGTATTGGTTCAAGCGCTCAATGATGATCGTGAAGCCGGTCAATAACGATCGCCACCTGACATTCGTCGATGCTGCGCCTGACAACCTGAAAGTAAAGCGGCCAAACACTGACAAGATTTCCGATAAAAACCGCATTGCCTCTAGCAAGCAACCACAACTCGACCGCAAGGAGCTGAAAAAGATTATCGACACCACTCGGGCCGGACGCCCCGGTCCAGCGGCGCCGCCGGTTCAGCAACAGCCTCAACCGCAGGCAATGGCACAGAGCGTCCCTCCGCAACAGCAACCCGCTCCGCAGCCACCGCCGCCACCTGCAAATCAGATGGCAAAATTGCAACCGCCCCCGGTGAATCCCAAGGAAATTTTCAAGACTGGGCCAATGTCCGCCAGCCGCGCCATTGAGCAAGCCGCGAATGCTGCGGCGGCAACCCGTGGTAAATATGCCGGCGATGACGGTGATCTTGGCTTAGGGCAGCGCCAGCCCAATGCGCGCATGGGTCCTGAAATCCTCAGTGACACCATGGGCGTCGACTTCGGCCCTTATTTAGAGATCGTTAAGCGCGAGGTAAAAAAGAATTGGTACAGCCTGATTCCCGAATCTGTGCTGTTCAAAAAGGGTGAGGTTTCAATCCAGTTTTCAATTCTTAAAGATGGCCAGGTCGCAGGACTGCACTACGTCACTGGCTCAGGCGACGTATCGCTTGATCGAGCTGCTTATGGCGGTATCTCGGCTTCCACGCCATTCCCTCCACTGCCTACCGAGTTCACCGGGCCCAATCTCACGCTGCGTTTCGATTTCTTTTACAACCTGAACACCGACGGCACCGAGCTTCCATAGAGCTCTTGGCCTATTAATGCTTTGATTTTTTCTGAGGCTCGCTCGCGGGAGGACTGGCTTGCTTGGGCGCTTCAGTGGCCGCGGGACCAACCTGCTTAGGCGCTTCCGCAACAATCTTCCGCAGCAGCTCAGTCGGCAATATCGCGGTGAGAATAGTTCGATCGCTCTTCTGCTCGACCTTCAGACTGTCCAATGCCTTTTTCACATCCGGATCAGGGGTTTGCCCGGCAACCGAAATTTCCGCCGAGTGGAAGATAGAGAGAAAGGTATTTACCTGAGTGGTAAGTTGCTTTGCCTCTTTTTCGTCGCGCGTGAAAGCTTCAGCGCGAAAATGCACCGCCCGCAAATATCGCACCGACGCTACAACGGTCGCGGGACTGGTGATGGGCAGCGACAGGTCAGCCGAGGACTGCGCGCCCTGCGGATTCAATCGAAAAATTCCCCAAACCAAACTAGCGATGGGAACGCGTTTATAAAACTGCCGCAACAATGCCGGCCCGCCAAAAGGCGATGCCAGCTTTCGCGAGCGATCAATAATTCCGCGAATGACTCCCGCATCAGGATGATTCGACGCCGCCACCGTGTCCGTGCCGAGAATTGCCACCCGCAGGGTTCGGCCCTGCAAAGGAATGTTGTAAATATCGACTGACTTATAGGAGTCGATCGACCGGGTCAGGACCTTCAAATAATCGCGCAACCGGTCGCCATCGATCTTGCCAATAAAAATTTCTGAGTAACGCGTTTCGCCGCCGGTGAGCGGGCCGGCGTAATGGATGGCTAACGCTGCTTCCTGCAAATCACGTTCAAACTGGAAGCCGGTGGCCTGAATGAACTGTTCATATTCCGGATCGTGCGGAACCTCCGGAATGTGAGTGGCAATGTCGGCACGCCGCATCCACTTCAGGTCGATGTAGAGGAACGCATCCGCTCCGGGTAAAAGACGTGCAGGCTCAGGTGGCGCATGCTTCCGCAGTTGCACGATCAGAGCAACCGAGGCCACAAAAATTAGAAACCCGAGCAGTACAGGAACCGCACGCTTAATCCGCATGGGAAGATGCGGACGATGATATCAAACTACAAACCCCTCAGGAATCTGGGACTTTTTCTGCATTTGCAAAGATGCTCGCCCCATCCTTCGCGTTGACAATACGGCGTTTCCTAGTCTATCTTTAAGGCTTTGGTAGTTCTGCGGTTGCCCGCCTGATAGCCCTGCGCCTTCGGCGCTTGCAGAGAGTGGGTACTCAGCGTTTTTCTTTCGGTTTTCATTTTTTTATTCTGGGAGATCAGAATGTCAACGTATTTCCCCAAAGCGGGGGAAATTGCGCGCAAGTGGTATGTCGTCGACGCCTCGAACCTGGCGCTTGGCCGGATCGCGTCGCAAGTGGCGCGCATTTTAATGGGCAAAGAGAATCCGCAGTACACGCCCTTTCTCGACACCGGCGATCATGTGGTTGTGATCAACGCCGAAAAGGTAAAGATGACAGGTATGAAGGCCGATCAAAAGGTCTATCATCGCTATACCGGGTATCCGGGCGGCCTTCGCAGTGAGGAATATCGCAAGCGCGCAGTCCGCAAGCCGGAAGGAATTATCGAAGACGCGGTGCGGCGCATGCTTCCCAAGAACAAGCTGGGAACGCACATGTTCACGAAATTGAAAGTTTATCGGGGTGACAAACACCCTCACCAAGCACAGAAGCCGGAAGAAAAGGCGCTGGCGTAGAAAAGAAGCTTTTAGCTATTAGCTTTTAGCTCTTAGCTAAAAACCGGAAGGTCTCAAGTTTCGCAGGTTTCAAGGTTTCTCGATCCGCGTTTTGAAGCCTTGAAACATTGAAACCTTCGAAACAATTTTTGAGGAAAGGCACAAAGTTGGCCTTAGCACGAAAAAGCTAAGAGCTAACGGCTAAAAGCTAATGGCTGATTTAGTTCAATACTACGGAACGGGACGGCGCAAGACCGCCGTTGCCCGCGTTTTTCTGCGTCCTGGCAGCGGCGACTTTAAGGTCAATGGACGCCCCTTTGATGAATATTTTGTGACCGATTCGCAACGCGCAAGCGCAAAGCAATCGCTTATCTCAACCGAGTCGGCAGCGAGTTTTAACGTGATCGCCAATGTCTCCGGTGGCGGCGTGAACGGCCAGGCTGATGCTGTGAAGCTCGGTATCGCCCGCGCTCTGATGTTATTCAACGCCGAGCTGCGCAAGAAATTGAAGTCCGAAGGACTGGTTAGCCGCGATTCACGCGGCAAAGAACGCAAGAAGTATGGGCAAAAGGGCGCGCGCAAGCGCTTCCAGTTCAGCAAGCGGTAGTGTGCGCTTTGCACGCGTCCGAGGTGCTGTCAGCATACGTAAGGTTCCTCACCCGCTCGCTTTCAGCGTGCGAGTTCGGAATGACACTGCTTTTGTTTTAGTTTTAGCTAAAGGCTAGGAGCTAATAGCTAGAAGCTGTTTTTCAATTCTTCCCGTGCTCCGGTGCGGGGACGGGAAAGCAATCCAGAGTTCGAACTTTGAACAAAGGATGCAGACTTAAAAGGAGGTTTTTTGGCTAACATCACCATGAAGGAGTTGCTCGAAGCGGGTGTTCACTTCGGGCATCAGACGAAGCGCTGGAACCCCAGGATGAAGGAGTTCATCTTCGGCGAGCGCAATGGAATTTACATCATCGATCTGCAAAAAACCCTTAAAATGTTCAAGGAAACGTCGAAGTTCGTGGCCGACTTGAGCGCCGAGGGCCGCACAATTTTATTTGTTGGGACCAAGCGCCAGGCCCAGGACGCAATCGCCGAAGAGGCGACTCGCGCCGGGAGTTTTTACGTAAACCAGCGCTGGCTGGGCGGACTGCTCACCAATTGGGTGACCGTGCAGAAGTCCGTAAAGCGGCTCAAGGAACTTGACGAAATGGCCACCGATGGCCGTTACGAGCTGCTCCCCAAGAAAGAAGTCATCAAGCTGGAGCGTGAGCGCAAACATTTGGAAGCGAACCTGGCCGGAATTAAAAACCTGAACAAGCTTCCCGATGCGATCTTCGTAATCGATTCCAACAAAGAGCAGATCGCGGTGCGCGAAGCCCGTAAGCTGGGTATTCCGGTGGTTGCAGTGGTCGATACAAATTGCGATCCCACCGAAGTTGATTACGTAATCCCGGGCAACGATGACGCGCTGCGCGCGATTCGTCTGTTCGCTTCGAAGATTGCTGATTCAGTTGTTGAAGGCTCGCAGTTGCTGAATGACAAGCAGACCGCCGACTTGGCCGCAGGTGTTGGAGAAGCCCAGCAGGCAGAAGAAGCCGCGGTTACCGAGCCTGTTGAAGGTTCGGAGTTGGCAAGTGGCGCCTCGATGTCGGCTGATTTTGGCGACGAAGGCACTGAAGAAATCAGCATGGAAGAAGTTCTCGGCCCCGGAACCCGCAAGAAGGCCGCTTCCGCTGAGGCCCCGGCCGAGACCCCCGAAGTAGAGCATCAGACGTATTAAACCGTCGTCGGTCGTCGGTCGTTGGCCAAAATCAAGGCCCGCGTTAGGCTCTGGGGTTACTAAAACCAGAAGAGCACGAGTTTACTTCGTGCCGATGAGTTCTGTATCAGGGCACGGCTTCAGCCGTGCCGATTAGCGACGGAAAATCAGCGGGGCTTTAGCCCCAGAGGGATCAGGCCCGCGCGAGGCGCGGGTTAATTTTTGTAAAATGATAAAGGAATCATCTTCGATTATGGCAACCACTGGCAGTCCTGAACCAAACGACAATAAGCAGGCCAACATTTCAGCAGCCAAGGTCAAAGAACTTCGCGACCTGACTGGCGCTCCGATGATGGATTGCAAGAAAGCCCTCACTGAGGCCAACGGTGACGCCGAAAAGGCGGTCGTAATTCTCCGCAAACGTGGTGCCGCTGTGGCGCAAAAGAAGGCCACCCGCGTCACCAGCGAAGGCTCAGTCGCGCAGTATATCCATGCCGGCGGCAAGATCGGCGTGCTGGTCGAAATCAATTGCGAGAGCGATTTTGTCGCCCGCACTGACGACTTCAAGCGCCTGATCAGCGAGATCGCCATGCACATCGCAGCCAGTGATCCCAAGTTCATTCGCAAAGAGGACGTCACGGTGGCAGACTATGAGCGCGAAAAGGATATTTATCGAGCCCAGACCGCCGCCATGGGCAAGCCTCCGCAAGTGGTAGAGAAAATCGTGGAAGGCAAAATGGCCAAGTTCTACGAGGAGGTCTGCCTGTACGAGCAGCCTTATATCCGCGATCAGGCAGTATCGATCTCGCAGTTGATTAATACTGCCATCGGCAAGCTAGGCGAGAATATTTCGGTGCGGCGTTTTGCCCGGTTTAAAGTTGGCGATGCCGGCGAGACCGTTGCAGTCTCAAAGCCGGAACAAAAACCTGAGTAATTAAAAGGCGCTGCAAGGCGCCTTTTTTATTTCTGTGACGATGTTCTCACGGTTGTCTCCGCCTTATTGCGCCTGAACTGGTTTAAACCCGCCATTACTGGAAGGTGCTGACCAGATTACCGCGCCCTTTGAATCATAGAACTCCAAAATCGGTTGTTCTCTTCTGATGGACAGCCGCGCGTATGTTTTGCCGTCTTTTCCGACCAGTAAGAATATTTGGGCGGCAAACTTAGGTGCAGCAAACTGTTGAATGAATCCATTATCTTGCGGAGGTGCAGCCGCAGCGCCCACTAACACGGTCATAGCAACGAGCACCACAATCGTGATGATCTTCCAACGGCGTAATTGTGACTCCAATGCTTCTACACGGGTTGTTAGCTCTATATACACTTGATAGCTCCTTTCTGCCAACTGAACGTATTCTTCCCCCCTTCTTGCACCCATAAAACGGCCGGACGTGCAGCTGATCTGCACTTTGCACCGTTAGCTGCCCATCCTGAAACTCAATGCCGTGAGTTCAGCCCCGAATGCAGAGAAGTGATGGACTCTTCCGTTTTCGTAGTGTCTAATGCCGACGTTCGTTCCCTAGGAGAATACTGTGAATAGATTGATGGTGCGATCAGCTTTGATTCTGGCCTGCCTAAGCGCGAGCATCTTCGGCGCGGCGGCTCAAACGTCCGACGCCCCTGCCGACCACAGCGCCCCGAGTTATGACATGAAGGCCCAGGCCCTGGTGGACCTTGAGCGAATGCAAAAGAAGTTTGTAGATCTCGCAAACGCCGTGCCGGCCGACAAACTCGCCTGGCGTCCATCGGAAGATTCACGTTCGTTTGCAGAAGTATTTCTGCACGTCGCGGGCGAGCGCTATCAAATTCTTGCTCTCGGCGGCGCTACTCCTCCGGCTGACTTCAATGGAAAGACGTTTGAGAAATCGACCACGGACAAAGCCCGCATCATTGAGGAACTGAATAAATCATGGGAATTCGCGCAGAAGACAATAAATGCCATGACCAACGCTGATTTTTCCAAGCTATTGCCGAAACTTGGCCCCCAGGCGAATGCCGGCGACGTAGTCTATATTCTGGTCGCCGACGCGCACGAACATCTGGGACAGCTGGTGGCTTGTGCGCGTGTAAACGGCATTGTTCCGCCATGGACGGCGGAGGCAAAGAAGAAAGCGGCTGATAAAAAAGCCGAGCAGAAGTAGTCCACTCCACCCTACGCATCTCATTCCGAACGACTTCAGGTTAGAAACTGCCTTTTCACTGGCAGTTACCCCCTAATCTAGAGGCAGTTCAAACGGTTTGCGCCGTTTAAAGCAACGACTTTGACCAGTTCGTCATAACACCTGTGTAACCTGCTCGATTGCCCTAAATAGCATCAGAATGTGAGCATGCTGTTTAGCCGAAAATCTGCGATCGCGGGATTGGCGCTTTGTCTTTGTGGTCCAGTGTTTTCGACCGCCCAGACCAGAGCAAACTCCACCACGGTGCGGCGAGTGCAGGCAAACCGGGAAAACGCTGCCCACACTTTGACGCGAGACGACGGTTTGGCAGTGGTTGAGACGGCACTTGATGAACGCATCCGCATGCGCGGTAAAAGAGATTGTTCGCACCTCGTGCATGCCATTTATGACCGGGCAGGGTTTTCCTACGCCTATGCTAGTTCACGGGATCTTTATCGCGGAACCGATGATTTTCGCAGGGTGAAAAAGCCTCAGCCCGGTGACCTGGTGGTTTGGCGTGGACACGTTGGCATCGTAGTAAATCCGGCGCGACGCGAGTTCTACAGCTTTCTGCGGCATGGCCCCGGCATCGATGAATACGACGCCCAGTACTGGAAGCAGCGCGGGCCGGTAAGATTCTATCGTTATATCAAAGGCGAATCGCAAGTCGATGACTCCGCCCCGGAGTAATAGCTTTAGATTTTCCATCAACAGCACTGCTTGATATTCCTAAGCATTACAAAAGAAAAAGGTCGGATCCGCAGATCCGACCTTGTGTCCCGAATCAAAATGAATGCTCAGTAGTTATCTTCGACTGCCATGGCCGCCGTTTCCACCGCCACCATGGAAGCCTCCGCCGCTGTGCCCACCACCGCCGCGCGACTCATGTCCGCCACCGTGTGATTCATGACCCCAGCCGCCGCCACCATGCCCGCCGCCGTGCGATTGATGTCCTCCACCGCGTGATTCGTGACCCCAGCCGCCGCGTGACTCATGGCCCCGATTGTCATGCCCACCGCGCGATTCGTGACCCCAATTCTGGTGCCCACCGCGCGATTCGTGTCCCCAATTCTGGTGCCCACCGGGTGTCCCATGGCCCCAGTTCTCGTGGCCACCGCGGACTTCGTGACCGCGTCCCGAGTAGCTGCCGCGATAATTTCTCGCTTCGTATCCGCCGCGATAGCCATTGCCGTAGCCGCGACCGTAGTAGCTGTGACCATACGATCCTCGGCTGTAGCCGCGGCCATAACCGTGTCCGCGATTTCCGTAATAGCGGCCGCCGTAATAGCCACGTCCGTAGTATCCCCGTCCACCGTAGTATCCGCCGTAATACCCGTTTCCGTAGTAGCCGTGATACCACGGGCCTGCGCCAATGAACACCCCGCTCACGAAATAGCTGGGATCGTAATAGCCGTATGGCGCACAAGCGTAGGGATAGTAGCTGTAGTAGCCGTACGGGCAAGAGGGTGGCACCGCGTACTCGTCAGCATCATAGTCGCCGGAATAATTGTCAGAATAGTTGTAATCGTCGTTGTTATAGCCGTTGTCGTAATAGCCGTTGTTTGAGCCGTTATCGTAATAACCATTATCTGAGTAGCCGTTATTTGAATAGTCAAAATTGGCGTAGCCGGAATCGCCGCTTACCCCGACCCCAACCGAGACTTGCGCAGACGCCGTCGTCGCAGCGACCAGGAACAGTGCCCCTAATATCGCCATATGTTTCAGATAAGACATGAGTCCTCCCATCAACCTGGATTAAAGACGGCCGGAAAAATAAGCGCGCCGCGAGTTTCTCGGCTACACAGCCGGGAAAAGTAGAACATTAGCTCGAACCCGGAGTTGGCCCAAAAGTTGCGTGCGGAGGGATATTCTGACCTGGGTTGCTGACCAGCTTCTCACTTGGATTTCAGGATCTCTCTTGCCGCCCTCTGGCCACTGGCAATAGCACCATGGACGGTGCCATTGTGGCCGGACATATCAGTGGCTTCGCCGGCGAAAAACAGGGTGTCCGCAACCGGCGAGCCGAGTGTTCGCTGGCAACCCTGGCCGCCAACTTTCACGTAACTGTACGCCCCAAGCGAGTAAGGATCGGAATCCCAGTCATGAAAATAAGCGGTTTGCAGTTGTGCTTGCATCGTAGATTTTTGGACCTGCAGAAGGCTGCTTAAAGACTGGATCGCTTTATCGACGACTTCGTCCTTGCCCAGTCCTGCGAGTTTTTCTGCTGACTTGGCAGGCGCCCATCCGGTGATGATAGGAAACGTCTCGGGCATTTGCGTCCACCATGTAGGAAAAACATTATCGCGAGAGAACAGAAAACTGAGATCCGCGAGGCTCCGCGATTCGCCCGAACGATGCAGGTCTTGCCAGAAGCGCTCACGAAAACATAGTATGACGCGAACCACTTTGCCCATGGCAAGCTTTTCCAAGGCCCCGAGTTTTTGTTGCGGAAGCTCCGGCTCAAATCGCACGAAGCCCGCTGTTTGAAGAACTCCCAGCGGAAGAGTGACAAGCGTCCGAGAAGCTTCAAAGGTGGTCTCCGCCTGAGGTCCGTTAGCTAGAACTTCAATGGAGCCGGCCTTCCATTTGATTGCGGTGACGATTGTGTTCAGGCGAATATTGACGTTGGGGTCATTCAGCTCCCGCGAAAAGATATCAAGCAAAGTTTGATATCCGCCCGCAATGTGAAAGGCGCGGTCGCCTTCGATCTGCTCATCGGCGTGGCGGCCGTGCACCAGCCAGCGTGCGCTAACCAGCCCCGGGTCGGCAGCGTTGAATCCGCTCACATAGCCGGTGGCCCATTGTTTCGCCTGCTCATGGTCTTTTCCCGGAAACCGCCGGGAAAGAAAATCGACGAAGGATTCGTCAGCTTTGCTGTTGTCGGCGAAATCATCGTCCATTGCGCTCAGGATCTTGTCGGCTTGCGCGAAAAAATTGCAGCGCTGGAGTTTGCCATCGATTGAGCACCACAGATCTCCGTGGACTTCAGTGACTTTCAAACTGTGATCCTGCACCGGAAGCCAGATTTCCGGCGTCAGTCCGTGAATAAACTCAGCGCCTAGATCGACAGAATGATTGGTTGTGGGATCGTGCTGTGTATAAATACGGCCGCCGATGCGGTCACGAGCTTCCAGAATTTCAACCCGCAGGCCGGCGCGCGAGAGGTCAATTGCGGCCGCGAGGCCAGCGGCACCGGCGCCGACGATAACCACGTCAGTGGGCATGGGATTAGTTGGATGCTCTGTTGTTCGCGGCAAGCAGATTCGTGATCGCCAGAACAGAACGCAGAATAACAAAGGGCCACCTCGCGTATCCTGGTGGCCCGTCTCGAACAGAAAATCTGAACCAGCGCTATCTGGCCGACAATGCCGGTTCGAGTTTGCCCGACTTAAATGCCTCATAGCGGTGATTGATTTCTTCCCAGTTCAGCGCGTTCCACCACGCAGCCAAGTACTCGGGACGGCGATTGTTGTACTTCAGGTAGTACGCGTGCTCCCATACGTCGTTACCGAAAATCGGAAACAAACCCTGCGACATTGGGTTGTCCTGGTTGGGCGTGCTCATGATTTGCACGTCGCCGCCCTGCTTGCCTGCGAGCCAGACCCAGCCGCTACCGAACTGTTTCGCGCCGGCATCGTTGAATTTGGTTTTGAAGTCATTGAAATTACCAAAGCTCTTTTTGATCACATCGGCGATCGCGCCACTCGGTTCGCCGCCACCCTTCGGCTTCATGATCTTCCAAAACATGGTGTGATTCACGTGCCCGCCGCCGTTATTGCGGACTGCTGAACGGATGTCCTCAGGAACAGAATTCAGATCGCGAATCAGATCTTCCGCGCTCTTCGATTGCAGCTGCGGATGCTTTTCCAGCGCAGCATTCAAATTCTTCACATACGCGGCATGATGCATGTCGTGATGCAGTTTCATGGTCTGGGCGTCGATGACCGGCTCCAGGGCTGAATAGTCATACGGCAAAGGGGGTAATTCGTGCGCCATAATTTCTTCCTCCAGAATGAGAGATGATTTGGTCGAGCCCAAAGATGCAGGCTGGCTGCGGAGAATAACCGGTGGCAAGTGGTCAGAACTTAACGTGATCTAATCACTGCTCTCTGACAATTGGCCACTGCTCTATTGTCCATCAATCAAGATAAGTTTGCACGTAGCTGGAGAATTGTGACGCCAAGGAAATTACAGACGAAGTGGCAGGCTGGGTTAATTTGCCGATGGGCGCCGTTTCGATTGCAATTCACGGCAAAGCAGCGCGCGGTTTAGTTCTTCTACAAGTTCAACGAGCTTTTCGGGGTCCTGTTCACGGCTTGCCGCTTCAGATAGCACACGCCAGTCCTGCTGTTGAGTTTCCATCAATACACCTCCGTAGAAGTGGTTTCACTCTGATAGTTGCACTTCCCATGCCAAGACGCTGCTGCTTAGTATTTTGTACGACTTAGCCCAGGCACGTGCAAAAACGGACGAGTAAGAATTTCCAATGCTGGGCGAACATTCAATGTGTACTAATTATTTTATTTTCTGCCCAGAAAACGAATGCGCGCAGTGAAGGCGCGTTTATCGAAGCTGCTGAAGCGCAGATACTGCGGCGTACCGAGGGTATTGTTTACGGTGAAAGGATTGTGGCTATTGGTTACGTTGTCAAATCCTCCGCGCAAAGCCCAATAAAATCCCCAGGCATGAAATCGTTTCTCGACGTGTGGATTGAGAGTGAAATATCGAGGAAAGCGGTCAGCTCCCGGCGGCAGAACCAGCTGCTGCTGCGGGTTGATGATGGCGAAGGGAAATCCGGTGCGGGCTTCGACGGAATATGCAAAATCGAATCCCTTAATTAGCGGCAGCAAACCCCAGGAAATAAACCTATTGGGTGCATCCCAGCCGTAGGGGCCGGGCACCTGCGGGCTGCTCAGCAGATTATCGAGGGAATAATCGAGCACCTGGTCGGAGGTAGACCGCGATCGGGTGTAAGAAGCAGTCACACTGTAGCGCTCATGAAAAGTGCGCCGCAGGTCAATCTTGAGCGAATAGTAGTGATCGTGGCGGGTGTTCTGCAATAAATAATCTGTCCCCCCCAGCCCGGGGGGAACGTTGTAAACGAAACCATCTTTGCCTTCCCGCTTAAGAAATTCTGTTTTCAAAAAAATTTGCCAGGGGAGTTGGCGCTCCAGCGCAACACTCCAATTGATAAAACGCGGAGCGAGCAGCCGATTACGATCGACAGAGAACGTCGTCAAAACCGACCTCGTCAAGTTGCCGCCAGGATCGAAAAAATAGTCATGGCGTGAGCCTTGCAAAGGGGCTGCCACTAAAGACAAAAGTGTCGATTCGTAGGCCACACCGATGCCCGCCGAGATTTTCGTCTCGCCTGAGTGATCGAGCACGTAGGTTCCTGCCAGGCGTGGAGAAAACAGCGGGCGCCGTACAATTTCATCCCAGTCAAAGCGAACTCCAGGCTCGATCAACAGATGTGAAATTGGAGACCAGCGGTCCTGGATATAGGCGCTGGCTTCGGCGTTGGAGGTGATCGAAGGCGAAGTCCCAAGAAAGACGGAATAAAGTGCGCAAGGCGATAACGCCGGGGGCACTGGAGGCGGTCCCAGGCAAGTTGCATTCGGAGCCACTGTGCGCCCCACGTTCAAAGTGGAGATCGGCGTCCTCTGCACAAACTGATCGTAGGAGATGTGCTCAAGGTCGGTTCCGAATATCAAATCGTGACGCCCGAACTTCTGCCGCGGGACATAGAAGTTTGACAACACCTGCGAACGTTGTGCCGCGGTGTTTGAGCGCAGATAATAATTTCCTTGTGCGCCGGCTGGAGTTAGTGCAAACGGCTGTGAGCCCGCTGGCGAAACCCGCGTCCCGTAATGATCGAATGCGTACCCGATTTCAAAAAGAGTATCGCTGGAAAAAGTGTGCTGCTCTTTCACGGACGCGACATAAACATTTTCGTTGTTTACGGGACGCGTGTCGGGCGGCGCCAAAAACGAGAGGCCCTGGTGCTGGTCGTGCTGCCAGTCCAGCAAGAAACTGCCTGTGATGATGTCGTGATTAGTAACATTCGCCTGCACTTTCGAGAGATTGCCGCCGCGCCAGATTCTATCGCTGTCGGCCCCGGAAGGCAGTTGCGGGACCACTACGTTGTCATATTCACCGTCCAGACCGTCAAAAAACCACAACTTCCCTTTCACGATCGGCCCAGAAACTGTGAAGCGAGGATCGACTTTGTCGAATGCCCATCCTTTTCTGTGTTGGAATGACGGAACAAAGTTAGTGACGGCGTAACGAAAATGATCATCGCCAATGCCGGTCTCAATTGAAAGCACTCCTGCCGGGCCCTTCCCGTATTCAGCCGACACGCGGCTGCTTTGGACGGAGACCTGGCGCAAAGCGTCCGTGCTTGGCCGCACCAACAACTGACCATTGGCAGGCTGGGTGACGTTGAACCCATCCAGTAGAACCAGCGTTTCGTAGGTTTCCGCTCCGTTGACGTGTGGCTGCCCGCTCTGATCGAGAATGACTCCTGGAATGTAATTCAACGCGTAACGGTAATCGCGAGTGTTGGGATAAGGAATCTCCAAAATATTGATGCCGCTGAGCTTTTCTTGCGATGAAACCTGCGCAGGATCGATGGCCGGCACCGACTCCACAACATTGACGTTTTCGTGGACCTCTTCCTGATGATGTATATCGACCTCCAGTGTCCCCGAATCCTGTACTGCGGGCACATCAGCTGCGTAGAAGCCTTCTTTGTCCACGCGGATGTGCCA
>JBOGLH010000239.1:0-3048 GCA_050746025.1 Terriglobales bacterium
TACTGCCAGAGTGGAAGATTACCGGATAGTTACCATGGTAAGGGAGGCCAAGGATTGAATCATTGGACCATTCAGATCATTGAATCATTGAAACCTGTGCTTACTCAGGTGAATGATTCAATCCCCCGAGGATTCAATGATTTACTTTATTCGAATACCACCGTCTTGTTCCCATAGACCAGAACCCGGTTCTCAAGGTGCCAGCGAACGGCGCGCGAGAGCACGACTTTTTCGAGGTCCCGGCCCTTTTGAATGAGGTCGTCAATCGAGTCGCGATGCGAAACCCGCACCACGTCCTGCTCAATGATCGGGCCATCGTCGAGCAGCTCAGTAACGTAATGGCTGGTCGCGCCAATCAGTTTCACGCCACGAGTAAAAGCCTGGTGGTACGGTTTCGATCCCACAAAAGCCGGCAAAAAAGAATGGTGAATATTGATGATGCGATGAGGGTAAGCCTGCACCATGTTGTCGGACAGGATTTGCATATAGCGCGCCAGCACAATGAAATCGACATTGTTATGGTCGAGCCGGGAGCGAATCTGGCGCTCTGCAGCTGCTTTATTTTCTTTTTCTACTGGCACTAAAAAAAATGGAATGCGGTAGAAATCGGCGATCGCCTGACTTTCGCCGTGGTTAGAAATGATGCAGGGAATTTCGCAGGATAGTTCGCCACTTTGATGGCGGTAAAGCAGGTCCACCAGACAATGGTCGTATTTCGAAACCAGGATTATCATGCGCGGGCGGTAATCCGATTGGGCAAGCCGCCATTGCATTTCGAAGCTGGCCGCAATCGGCGCAAACGGACGGACAAAATCCTTGAGCGGAATGTCGAATTCGGCGGGATCGAACTCAACTCGCATGAGGAATGTGCCGGAATCAACGTCACTGTGCTCGTCCGCATGCAGAATGTTGCCGCCGTGCTGGTATATGAATCCAGCAATGCTGGCGACCACGCCTTTTTTGTCGGGGCAGCTCAGCAAAAGGATGGCGGACTTCTTTGTCATCTCCGAGCTTTTAGATCCTTTACGATTTCCCGGGCGGCGTTTGCGCCGGATGCTCCTGTAAGTCCAGTGCCAGGGTGCGTGCCTGATCCGCAGAGGTAAAGATTCTGGATCGGAGTGCGGTAGCGCGCCCAGTCGAGCATGGGACGCATGGTAAAGATCTGATCAAGTGCAAGCTCGCCGTGAAAGATCTGTCCGCCGGTCAAGCCATAGGTTTCTTCGAGATCAAGTGGCGTGATGGCTTGGGTATGAAGAATTTTTTTCGGGAGATCGGGCGCGTACTGCGCGATGGTTTTGATCACGGTTTCGCCCAACGCGGTCCGCTGGTCGTGCCAGTTTCCATTCTTCAACTTATAAGGGGCGTATTGCGTATAAACGGACATTACCTGTTGGCCCGCAGGCGCAAGTGAGGGATCGGTCAAAGAAGGAATCGCAATTTCCAGATATGGCGCACGCGAGAAGTTGCCGTACTTCGATTCATCGAAGGCGCGTTCGAGGTAATCGATACCCGGACCGATGTGGATTCTGCCGGTGAGCGCGTCGATATTTCCATCAAGCCCGCTGAAAGTTGGCAAGCCCGACAGCGCGAGATTAACTTTCGCGACCGTACCGTTCATGCGGTAATTCTGCAGACGCTTGCTGAACGTAGGCGAGAGCAACACCGGATCCATCAGCTTGAGAAACGTTCGTTTCGGATCCGCGTTGGAGACTACCACACGCGCCTGGATTTCCTCACCGCTGGCGAGGGCTACGCCTTGAACGGCCCCGTCTTTAATTTTGATCTCCGCAACTTCAGCACCGGTGAGAATCTCAGCGCCAGCCTGCTGTGCGGCCTTCGCCATGGCTTGAGTGACGGCGCCCATACCACCCACCGCGAAGCAATTACCGCCAGCCGGGTCCGCATCCGCGGCTGCCCGCAGTAACAGAACCAGTGCGGTTCCGGCCGACCAGGGTCCCAGAAACGTTCCGAAGATGCCGCGCGCCGCGATCACCGCGCGCAACAGATCGTTTTCGAAAAACTCGGCGACCAGATCGGCAATCGCCATCGGGCCCCAGCGCAGCAGATCGTAGGTATTTTTTTTGCCCGATCCGCGGACTGACCGTCCGAGTTGCAGCAGGCCGAACAGATCGCTCTTGGATGGCCGCGAAATTTCAGGCGGAGTCAGAGTCAGAACTTTAGAAATGATGCGCGAAGTTTTTTCGAGCGCGGCGTGGAATTCGCGATATTTGCCAGCATCGGACTTTGAAGTCTTACCAATTTCCCCTGCAGCTTTTTCGACATCGCGATACAGAATCAATGCCCGCCCATCGGTGGACAGCGCAGTGACGTCAACGGCGGGCGTGATCAGTTTCAACCCATGATTTTCGAGCTGCATGTCGCACACGATTTCAGGACGCAGTGGCCCGGCAGAGTGCGCCAACACCGACGCCTGGAATCCGGGATGAAACTCTTCGGTGATGGCCGCGCCCCCCACCTGATTACGGCGCTCCAGAACTAGCGGCTTGTATCCAGCTTTGGCTAAGTAAAAGGCTGTGACCAGCCCGTTGTGTCCGGCGCCGATGATGACGATATCGTGAGAGCTCGACATTTATTCTTTTCAGTATTTCTCTGTGGCTTTGCTCTGTGTAACTCAGTGGCCTCTGTGGTTAGTTTTCGCCTTATTGCAACAAAATCTAAACCTTCACCACAGAGAGCACTGAGTTACACAGAGCAAAGCCACAGAGAGATTCAACGGGCGTCTTTCAAGACCTCCAACGCCGACAATCTTCCCGGCGCGCCCATGATTCCGCCGCCGGGGTGTGTGGCCGATCCGCACATGTACAAGTTTTTAATGGGAGTGCGGAAGCGCGCAAATCCCGACACCGGACGTAAAAAGAAAAGTTGTTCCAGCGAAAGCTCGCCCTGAAAAATATTTCCTTCGCTCAAGCCCCATTCGCGTTCCAGATCAAGCGGGGTGACGACTTGTTTATGAAGAATAATGTTCTTCAAATTTGGCGCATACTCCGAAATCGTATCGATCACCGTGTTTCCGAAATCGTCTTTCAA
>JBOGLH010000240.1:0-51772 GCA_050746025.1 Terriglobales bacterium
TTTCGGTGGGTGTCTATGCGGTGTAGATTTGGGGGACATGCACTAATGTACCGACCGAACCTCCAGTCTGTTTCTGTTCGTCTACAAATGTGCAAACCAGACGCAGGCCGTGCACTTCCTGCTGCAGCTTACGCAACTCGGCTTCCTTGCGACGTAGAACTTCGACTGGGTTTTTCATAGGCATCCTCTAGGGGAGGGCCTAGGTGAGCACTCTACGGGCTGGAAGGCGGCCGGGAAACATCACCAGAGTACAGGCCCGCATTGAAGCTTTCAGTGGCCGAGATGGTACGGATGCCCGTGCAAGATAGTGAACGCCCGATAGAGCTGCTCGAGCAAAACCACGCGCGCCAGTTCATGGGCGATAGTCATCTTTCCAAGAGACAGGGTAAACTCGGCATGACTTCGGGTGTTCTCAGCAAAGCCGTCGGCCGGGCCAATCGCGAACAAGAGCGGCGTGGGATTGCGTTCCTGATGGGAGCGAATGAATTGCGCCAGTTCCTCTGAAGAGAGCTGCTTGCCGCGGGAGTCGAGCAGAACCAGAAAGCGGCGAGGACCTTTCCCGTCGCGTCCGGAGAGTTTCAGCAGAGCGGCTTCGTCTTTAAGCGAAACGCCATCAACTTCGGCAAACTGCAACAGGCGTTTTAAGTATTCGTCGCTGAGAGATTGGATTGCTGGGTGCTTGGTTCTGCCGATCCATGCGACGGTGATTTTCACGAGATTCAGTAAAACTTTTAACCGCAAAGAGCGCAGAGAATACTGAGAGGATTTTGGCGAACTTTGGGGTTCTCAGCGTTCTCGGTTCTGTTTTCTCTACGTTCTTTGCGGTGAAAAGCTTTTGCCTTAGGCCGGCTTTTTCGTTCGAGCTCGCGGAACTGCGCGCTTGCGTGGCTTGGCCACAAAATCTGCGGGTTCGATTTTCTTCGCAGATTTCCATAGGCGCTCCAGATCGTAATACTTGCGCGCCGTCTCAGAGAAAATATGGACCACGAAATCCACGTAGTCGATCAACACCCACTCCGCCTGGCGATGGCCTTCGATGTTGTTGGGATAGAGCCCGGCGCGTTTCAGACGCAGCTCAACTTCATCCGAGATCGCCTGTACCTGGCGGGGATTGGTGGCGCTGCAGATCAGAAAATAATCGGTGAAGGCCCCGAAGTTCTGGTCCATTTCGAGCAACGTGATCTGCTCGGCCTTTTTGCCTTCGCAAGCGGCAAGAGCGGCGGTGATCTGACCCTTCAGTTCGTTCTTCTTTTTGAGATCGGCTTTCTTAGAATCAGTCTTCTTCATGCGAGTCGTCGGCCGTCGGCCAATGACATCGATCGTTGGCCAACTAACCACCATACAATCCCTCTTTCTTGATGTATTCTTCCACACTTTCAGGAACAAATTTCTTGATCGGACGCTTCGCGGTGATGGCCTGACGTACGGCGGTCGCCGATATGTTCTGATTCACATTATCGAGCAGATGCAGCGTGACGCCAGGCAGGACAAGGTCTCCGGCAGCGGGCTGCCTGGCAAAAGGCTTAGTGATCTCCGGGCGAGGGCGCAATTTTTCAGGAAGTGAAGCAGCAACATCAGCCAGCGAAAATCCTGGGCGGCTGGCCACGATGAAGTCGCATTCGGAGAACAGTGCTTCGGCCGAGCGCCACTTGGCGATGTCTTTAAATGCGTCCACACCGATCAAGAAGAAGAGGCGGTCGGCTTTTTTCAGCGACTGCTTTACCCGGCGGATGGTGTCAATGCTGTAATTCGGAGCGGACGCCAGACCTCCACGCGGACTCTTCTTGTCATGCAGCACAAATTCGCCTGGCCCCTCCAGCAAAGATGGCACAAATGTTTTCTCACCTTGCGTTGCCAGCGCGGTCATCGCATAACGATGAAAGTAAGAAGCGGCAGGCTGGGACGTCTTGTGGGGCGGAACGTTAGTCGGAACAAAGTAAATTCGTCCCAGCCGGCAACGCTCGCGAGCGGCGGCGGCAAGCGCCAGATGGCCGTTGTGGATGGGGTCGAAGGTGCCGCCAAAAAGTCCGATGTTCATAATTCGTCGTCGGTCGCCGGTCGTCAGCAACAGCAAATACCACCAAAGACGTAACTGGTTCACGCACTTGCTTCTACCGCCGGCGCCCTTCTTACTTCTTCAACTTTTTCCGCCATGGCGTATTTCAATTTTTCGATGCCTTCGCCGGTGATCGCCGAAATCGGCAAAAACTCGAGAGCATGCGATTTCGCATAACGCTTCAGTTTTGCCAGCTTGGTTTTGTTGGCCGCGTCGATTTTGGACGCTACTACAATCATCGGCTTACTTTCCAGTCCGGCACCGAAGCTGCTGATCTCGCCCATGATGACCTCGAAATCTTTCACCGGATCCGGGCGACCGCTGGCGTCAGAGACATCAACCAGGTGAACCAGCAAGCGGGTGCGCTCCACGTGACGCAGAAACTGCGTGCCGAGGCCCGCGCCTTCGTGCGCGCCTTCGATGAGGCCGGGAATGTCAGCGACGAGGAAACTGATTTCGTGGGCTGGATCTCCGACCGCGACTACGCCCAAGTTTGGCTCCAAAGTCGTAAAAGGATAGTCAGCGATTTTCGGCCGCGCTGCCGAGATTCGCGAAATTAAAGTGGACTTGCCGGCATTGGGATAACCGACCAGCCCGACATCGGCCAGCAGCTTGAGTTCCAGCCGCAACGTGCGTTCTTCGCCTGGGCGCCCATCTTCATGCTCACGCGGAGCTTGGTGGGTGGAAGTTTTGAACTGCGCATTGCCGCGACCGCCGCGGCCGCCGCGAGCAATGACTAAACGATCGTCGGGAGAGGAAAAATCATGCACCACTTCGCCGGATTCCGCGTCGTAGACGATGGTGCCGACCGGAACTTTAAGCAGCACGTCTTCGCCCTCGCGGCCGGTTTTGTTCGAGCCTTCGCCGTGACGTCCGCGTTGCGCCTTGTATTCGGGATTAAAACGAAAATGCACCAGCGTGTTGTGGCGTTCGCTGGACTCCATGATCACGTCACCGCCCTTGCCACCATCGCCACCCGACGGGCCTCCGCGCGGGACGAACTTCTCCCGGCGAAAGGCGAGGCAGCCGTTGCCGCCATCCCCAGCCTTTATTCGAATTATGGCCTCATCGATGAACATGGAAAGAACGGCGTCGGCTCTCGGTCGTCAAGACAAAAAAAGTCGTTGGTCGTCGGTCGTTGGCTTTTGGACGTTAAGAAAAACGTTCTCGGCTCTTGGGTTCTCGGCTCTCGGCTCTTGGTTCTCGGAGATCAAGAGGCTGACGCCCGTGTACTTCTATTTATTCAAACACAAAAAAGCTCCGGCCATCCTGCCGGAGCATCACTGAATCGAGAACCAGAAACTGAGAACTGAGAACCGACAGCCCGAAGCTATTTCGCTTCCAAGGGTTCGATCATCACGAACTTACCCATCGAGCCGCGGTCTTTGAACACGATCTTGCCGCTGATCTTGGCGAACAAGGTGTCGTCTTTGCCACGACCGACGTTCAATCCTGGCTTCACGCGGGTGCCGCGCTGGCGAACGATGATGGTGCCTCCGGGGACGGTCTGCCCGCCGAATGCCTTGAATCCGAGGCGCTGCGCGTTAGAGTCACGGCCGTTGCGTGAACTGCCTAATCCTTTTTTGTGTGCCATAAAAACAGCTCCTAGCTTTTAGCTCTTAGCTTCTAGCTTGAGGCATTCAGCTCTCAGCTCTCAGTTCTCAGCAAAATCAAGTACAAACTCCGCGCTGTCATTCCGAATCGCTTTAGCGATGAGGAATCTGCTTTACTTCTTCTTCCCGGTGCTCTTTTTTGCCGCGCTCTTTTTCGGAGAGGCAGACTTCTTCTTCGCGGCAGGTTTCGCCGCCTTTGCCTCAGCTTTTTCTTCCGTGTGCACTTTGGCTGCTTTCTTCGGCTTGGCTTCCTTTTTCGGCAACTCAGGCGCGCTGAATTTCTGGCCGTCGAAGGCAATCTCGGTGATGCGCACATTACTGAAGGGCTGCCGATGTCCGGCAATCTTCTTGTATTGCTTTTTCTTCTTGTAATGGAAGACCAGAATTTTTTTGGCGCGGCCTTCGTTGAGAATTTCGCCGGTCACGACCGCGTTGGCCTCGGGGCGCGCGATCTCTCCTGCATTGGCCGAAACCGCCAACACGTCGTCGAATTCCACCGTGCCATTGCTGCCCGCAGCCTGGGTTTCCAGGCGAAGCACATCGCCGGGCGCCACCCGATATTGCTTACCGCCAGCGCGGATCACCGCGTACATAGACATGCCTCCAATTGCTCGACAAGACTCCTACATCCGGGGCATGGCTGTCCGGAGTTCCCGCCCTTGAGCAATTCTAAATTTTGTGCTTGCTGTTTTTCCGCGCCGGCCTCAAATTTTCCGACAATAACGGGCGGCCCTAACCCGAGGTCCCGAAAGCGCAATTTTGCGCTGAGGTGGAAGAACAGAGCCGCAAGTACAGGCAAACTCAATTAGTTTAACGTGATGAGAGGAATACGGTCAAACGCAAGTGAGAACATGACGCGAGGGAATATGCACCTCGAAGCAACTATAAGGAATTGCCTACCTCGGTAGACTTAGTTAAATGAAGCGATGCAAAGTCATGAACAGCGACGCAAGTTCCAGCGACGCGCAACTACCCGGAATCTAATCCATTTTGCCGGCAGCGGGACCTACAGCGGTGGCCTGCTTGGTCTTGGGGTCAATGCCGATCAGGCCCACTCCGCCCACCCCGCCGCGAACGACGGTGACTACGTGGCCGCGAGCTTTCAGGTCGGCCTTCACTTCTTCAGGCAGAGCGCTGGGCACAGACAAGCTGCCAAGACGGGCGCGGTCCTGACTAAAGGAGCTGATGAAATGCTCGGTGGAGAAGCGCGGCGCTTTGAACGCCTCCTCCGGACTCATGCCGAAATCCACGTAATTAAGGATGACCTGAATGGCTGCCTGGTCCTGCTGGTCGCCTCCGGCTACCGAGATCGCCATGACGGGCTGGGTGTCGTGAAAAAGTAACGTGGGGCTCAGCGTGATTCGCGGCCGCTTGCCGGGCTGGATTACGTTGGGAGTTCCCGCAAACGTGTTCAGACTGCTGAGCCGGCTTCCGTGAATAATGCCCGTGCTCCCGGCCACGCCGGCTGTGCTCGACAGGCCGCTGGGTGTCGCGACGATCACGTTCCCGAATTTATCGGTAACGCACATGACGGTGGTTCCGCCATGCCAGGGGCCGGTGATAGTCGGCGACTTGGTCGGTTTCATATTGTAAGGATCGCCCGGCCGGAGCTCGAGAGATGCCTTCTTCGGATCGATCAGCTTGCGCCGCATCTCGGTGTACTGATCGGACATTAATTGCTGCATGGGCACTTTCGTAAAATTCGGATCGCCGTAATACTCATCGCGATCCGGGAGCGCCAGTTTCTCGGCTTCAATGACAGTGTGGATGTAATCCGCCGAATTGAAGCCCATCTTTTTCAGGTCGAAACCTTCGAGCAGGCGCAACGTTTGTAAAAGATAAGGCCCCTGCGTCAGCGGACCGGTCTTATAGACCGTGTAGCCGCGGTACGTGGTTGTGAGCGGATCCACGACAGGAGTCTTGTGCGCGGCCAAATCGGCCTTGCGAAGGAAACCGGCCTTTTCGATATACCAGGCTTCGAGGGCATCAGCGATGTCGCCGCGATAGAAGCGATCCGAAACGGCTTGCAGTTTCTGCTCCCGCGTACCTTTCGCAGATTTTTCTGATTCCACTAATTTGCGGAAGGTCACCGCTAAATCTGCCTGCCAGTGCACGCCGGTTTCGATCTTCTGGTTGCTGCCGGTATCGATGTACCAGGTGGGACCGCCCGCGTCGAGAATGGCCAGCGTCGGCCGCACGACCTCCTCGAAGCTTTTGGTTCCATAAAGTTTCAACAGGGTGACGACCGCATCGATGGTGCTCGGCACGGCGGCTGCCTTGACATCGCCGTCCGGAATTCCGTGTTGCATGTACCAGGCGATGGCTTTCGGGTCGCGCGGGGCCTCGCCGATTCCCTCGATTAGCTTCACGTTTTTCTGGCCGGCGCTGTAAACCAGAATGGGGACCTCGCCACCCACGCAAAACGCGCCTACGTAGGTTACGGAGAGTGCCAGCAGAGTGGCGGCGCCTGCATCAGCGGCGTTTCCGCCCTCTTGCAGAATCTTGATGCCAGCCGCAGTGGCCGCAGGCTTGCCGGAAACAACCACGCCCTGGCCGCTGACCGCGACACTCGGTTCCCGCCTTATGACAGGCGTTTTGGTCGCTTGCGGCCAAGCGAAGGGCGCGAGTAAAAGGAGCGGAATGGATGATATCGACATGGTCTTGCGCATAAGAGGTCAACTCCAATCTTTGTACTCAACGCCGACAGTTGATAACAGGCTATCGCCAGTGTGTGCGCCCGCGCTCAGCTTAGTTCTTGGGCGAGGCCGATGAGGAGCCCTTCAGGACCGCGGATGTAGCAGAGCCGATACACGTCTTTATACTGGACTACCTCGCCAACGAGCTGCGCGCCACGCTTGCGGAGCCTCTCGAGCGTCTCGTCGATGTCGTCCACGGCGAACATGACACGGAGGTAGCCGAGAGCGTTCACCGGCGCGTTGCGGTGATCGGCGACGACAGGCGGCGCGAGGAAGCGGGAGAGCTCCAGCCGGCTGTGGCCGTCCGGCGTGCGCATCATGGCAATCTCGACGCGCTGATTGGCCAGTCCAGTGACACGTCCGTCCCATTCTCCTTCGATCGTGGCACGCCCTTCGAGCTCGAGGCCGAGCTCGCGAAAGAAATCAATCGTCCCTCCTAGGTCATCGACGACGATTCCTACGTTGTCCATTCGTTTGAGCGCCATGTGTCCAATCTACAAGGTGCCGTTTAAATCTGACAACGCAGCTTTCTGCAACTCCGAAGCAAGAGCGGCTTGCAGCCTGAGACATCGCTCCCGAATAGCGCTACTCGGGACGGATCACGGGTAAACCGGCAGTCGATTGTTGGGAACACGCTAGTCAAACGGCACCTTGAAGGCAGTTACCATTCCCAACTTCACAGACCTGAGGCCCATGGACATCAACGACAGCGGCGTGATCTCGGGCTCGACCGGGAAGGGAGGCCCGATCAACGTTCACGGTTTCTGGCTTGCTGGGAGCAATTGGCTGATTGTGGATGATCCTGACTACCCCTCGGGTAGCACGGAGCTGCTGGGCATGAACAATGGGCGGGAATACGTGGTGATGCATACGACAGCAACGCCACGGCTCATCCCATTCGGTTGATCGGCAACTCGTCCTTCTCCAACCTCAATCTACCCAATGCCGTCGAAGCGAGTGCCGAAGATATCAGTGACTCGAACATAATCGTCGGGGGCGCGACGTTCAAGAACTCAGAAGAAGCGTTCGTAGCGCAATGTCAGTGAGATTTGCCACCGAAGAAGCTGCTTCCGAGCATGGGCTCAGAAAATAGTTAAGAACAGACGTTTATCAGTCATTGACCCGGTAATGAAATTGGCACCTGGAGGCGAGGACAACTAACTGGAGCCGTCAACACGCATTCCGGTTGATCATTTCACCTTGAATAGCATTGCCCGACCTAATTTCTTTTTGAGCTTTCTTGCTCGTCCTAACGCGACCATTACGTAGAGAGCATTCAGGCGATCAAAATAGTCCCGGAACAGACCTCCGCCATGCACTCTTGATTTCAACATGTTGACTGTCACCTGCTTGCCCCTGAATTTGCGACTGATCACAGCAGGAACTTCATTTCCGACAAGCGTAACGGAATAGTTTCTGGGTGACTGGGGACTCGCAACCAAATAACCACTATCCCCGTGAAAAACATAGTAGCTCCGTCTGTCACCATCGGCCTGACCAATGAACCTTGCACCACTGAACAGATTCTTCATCATGGTCATGTTCCCTCCTGCTGGAAATAGTACCTCCGCATTCCAAATCTCCCGCTGCAGCATCCTTGTGGCACCAAGGTGATTTTGACTCCTGCCACCAGCGCCTGATCGCTTTGAGATGAAAGCATGCTGCTGTCGAAATCGGGGCGAATCCAAAATTTATTGCGGCGTCAGCGATTCTTCTATCGCGACCTTCTCGCCCTGTTCAACATTGATCACACGATGCAGGCTGTGGTAACCGGACATGGTGATATCGATTTCGTAAGTTCCCGGGTTCAGGTAGAAATCGAATGGAGCGGTTTTATCGAGCACGCGTCCATTGACCGTGATTTGTGCGCCCTTGGGTTGGGTCTTCACGTTCACGATTCCCATGCTGGCGGATTCGCCGCGGCCAAACACTTTCTTGAATTTCCCGCCGGCGCTGCGAATGTCTTCAGTTTCACCCAGGCGCTTGAGCGTGACACTGGCGTTCGCCGACTGTCCGGATTGGACGCTGACCGTGCTGGTCTCCGCCAGGTAACCGGTGCGCTTCACCGTGACCGTGTGCGTACCAGCCCTGTCGAAAGAAAATAATGTCGGCGTCAGGCGACCCGTGTCGTGGCCATCAATCACAATGGCTCCTCCGGCGGGTGTGCTCGAGACCATCAGAGTGGTGGTCGTGGCAACTGCATTGAGTTGCAGCGCTACCGTCGAGGTGCCTGCCCGGAGATGAATTGTTCGCCCCTGGGTGCTAAACCCTGCTTTGGTCGCCGCGATTACGTGCTGGCCCGGGGCAATATCAGTTAGCGTGCACGGGCTCTGGCAAAGTGGACTGCCGTCAAAGGTGATCTGCGCTCCAGCTGGAACCGACGAAACCGTCAACTGCGCCAGCACTGGGGCGACGGTATGGGTGTTTTTGCGTCCGCGGCGGCTGGTCTCCGGTTGTTGCGGTTGTTCCTCGACTGTCAGAGTCGGCTCCTGCTGCTCTGGCGGCGGTGTAACTTCAGCTTGGGTTTGTGGCGCTGCCGGTGCCGGCGCCACCGGTGGCGGCGTTATCTGCTTTGTAGCCGCCTGCGCCGGAGCAGCTGCAGCCCTTGAATTATCGCCATCATGATCTGCCAAGTAATTGTGCATTGCCATGGCGCTGACAATGATGACAATGAGGAGCACCGCTGCGCCCACTCCATACAGATAAAGCTTGGGCGGAGTTTTGCGAAGTTCTGCAACCGCCTTCTGAGCTACTTCGCGGACCGGAATGGACTGCTTCTCCACGACCTTTTTGCCGGGAAGTGGAGGCAGCATCGGCGGAAGATCCGCGCTCGCAGGCTCGGGCGATATGGACGGAACAAATCCTTCTTTTAACGGAGGAAGCTCTTCCAGATCCGAGAAGCTGGACTTAGCGACCGCCGCACTGGTTTCATCTGGCTCGGCCATCATCGGATCGACGCTGAATGAGGGCTTGGAAGCAGGCGCTGCGGTCGGTGGCGCTGCAGCCGAAGCCGCGACTTTTGGCATTGGCCTAGCGGGCACGGCGGGTTTCGGCGTCGTAGCCGACTGCGCTGGGACACTCGGTTTAGGAGCAAGCTTTGGCGCGACGCCAGCAGCAGCACCTGCGGCTTGAATCTTTGGCTTGACTGCGGCTGCCGGAGGCGCAACCTTGGTCGCGCTCGCGTTGCACTGCTCGAGTTCGCGAAGTAATTCCCGGCTGTTTTGAAAGCGGTTCTCAGGCGACTTCGAAATCGCTTTCATAATCAGCGCGCTTAGAGCCGGGCTGAGATTTGCCTTCAATCGATGTGGCAGGGGCGGAACTGAATCCAAAATGGCGGACCGGACCTGCTCGGCAGTTTCTCCCGCGAACGCCTTCCGTTCAGTTGCCATTTCATAAAGGATCGCGCCCAGGCTGAAAAGCGCGGAACGATGATCACAAGCCTGGCCACGCAATTGTTCTGGCGAAATGTAATGGAGAACTTCAGGAACGCCCACCGACGTGGCGGCGAGAGCGTTCATCGACGAAATTCCAAAACCGAGCACCTTGACCATGCCATCCCACTGAACCATCACCTTCGCCGGTTCCAGCGAGTGATGAACTACCTTGTGTACCTGCGCATGGTCGAGCGCATGGCAAACTTGTCGCGCAATATCTTGCAAATCCCAGATGGAAAACCCATCTTTGCGGGCCAGAGTGGTCGCGATAGAATTCCCTTGCACATATTCAGCGCCGGCCAGCAGTTGCCCTTCTTCATCGCCGACGCCGTAAAGCACAGCAATGTTGTGGCTGTTCAGGGGCTTCGAACGATCGGCTTCTTCGAAAACTGCTTTGACCAGATCGTCGCGATCCAACAGACTCTTGAGCGCCACAACCTTCAGCGCAATAATCTGCTTGGTCTCAGTATCCAGCGCTTTGTAGACGGTCGCAAACGCAGACCGCCCCAACTGGCCTTGGATTTCGAAACGTCCAATCTTGGTAGGCATTTTCGCCTCACACTCCAGTCGAAGACTTACAGCTAGAGCGGGTAACTGAAATAATAAGTTCTAATCGGTTCCAAGCGGGAATTACCGAAGTACCTAGGCTGCCCCAACCTCATAAGCGCCGCCGCTTATGAAAGATCCCGCTCAAACTCAACTGAAACTTAGACCCTGGTCTTTGCGTATCTGGGATTGGCTAGAAGCTATGAACCAGGAGCTAGCAGCTTGGTGACAAATGTCAGGAATCACCGCTGACGATCTGCACTGGCAGGTTAAAGCGCGATAAATCATTCTGGAAACGGTTGTTAGAGCGGCAATTGATCGGCTATGCTAGGTGCTCCCAAAAAGCTTCGACGGCCTCGTAATCACCCAGGAATTTGACTATGACACTGACGACTTTTGTCCGCAAGAATGCGTTCCGCAACTTGCGTCGCAGCATCCTGACCGTCCTGAGCATCGGCTTCTCCCTGCTCCTCCTTACCCTCATGATGGCTATCTGGAGGAACTTCTACCTCCAGAAAGGCACCGAGGTGTCGGCATTACGCCTGGTGACACGGCACAAAGTCTCATTAGTATTTGAGATGCCCAGCTACTATCGCGAGAAGATTCGCGCAATTCCGGGCGTTGCAAACGTCATCCCCGGGAACTGGTTTGGCGGCAAGTACAAGGACGACAAGTCCAATAATTTTTTCGCCCAGTTCGGCACCGATCCGGACGAGTTCTTTCAGGTTTATAAGGACTGGAAGATTCCCGACGACCAGGTCGCGGCCTGGCAGCACGACCGCGCGGGTTGCGTCGTGGACAGCAACCTGGCCAAGAAGTTTGGCTGGAAGCTGGGGCAGCGGATCATCATTGTGGGGCAGATATTTCCTGTGAATCTGGAACTGAACATCCGCGGTTTCTATACCGCGCCGGAGGACACGGGATCCCTGTACTACAACCAGAAATATGTAGAAGAGGCAGTTCCCTACTTGAAAGGCCAGCAGGGTTTTTACACCATTCTGGCGAAGTCAGCGGCAGACGTCCCGAAGATCCAAGCCGCGGTGGATCAAACGTTCCACAGCTCGCCGCAGCCCACCAAGACGGAGACGGAAAAGGCTTTCCAGCTGGGATTTCTGGCGATGCTCGGCAACGTCAAAGCGTTCATCCTCAGCATCTGCGGAGCGGTGGTCTTCGCCATCTTGCTGGTTTCGGCGAACACCATGGCTATGTCGATCCGCGAACGGACGCGGGAAGTTGCGGTGCTCAAAACTCTAGGCTTCACCCGCCAGACCCTGCTCGGCTTGTTCGTGGGCGAGGCTGTGGTGCTAGCGCTCATCGGTGGTGTTATCGGCTCAGTCTGGGCATTCGCACCGCTATCTCTCGTCGGCACGACCGCGTTGGCACTCGGCCTGCTTTTGCTGGCAGGTTTGGTCAAGCTGCTGGTCTGGCTATTGCATGGAAACCTTCGGGTGCCATTGGGAAGGATTGTATTGATCGGAGCGATTGTTGGTGCATTCCTAGGATTGGGCGCAAACGTATTCGGACACATCACGCTCGGTGGTGGCCTTGCGAATGCCCTGAAGGTCGCCCCTGCCACGATGCTCGTGGCTTGGGGAGTCGCTGCCTTCATGGGCTTTATCAGCGCTCTGGTCCCGTCGTACCATGCCTCGCGGTTAGGCATTGTGGAGGGCTTGCGCCACATCGGCTAGCGAACACTTATGACGATTCCTCTTAGCTACAACATTCGTAATCTGAAGCTGCGTAAGAGCCTTACGATCATGACGGCGCTGGGCATCGCGCTCACCGTAACCACCGCCGTCTTTATCATGGCGCTGCTAGCCGGCCTGGATCGCGCGTTCGTCACCAGCGGAAACCCGCTGAACGTCCTGGTCTTGCGCAAGGGGTCAACCAGCGAACTGACTGGGCCGTTTCCCGCACAAGACTTCCCGATCTTCAAGACTCTGCCGGGAGTTGCCAAAAACAGTCACGGCGATCCGCTGGTGTCCGGTGAAACCGTGGTCGTTATTGTGCTGCCGCGAAACGACGGTTCCGGCGAGGTCAATGTCTCGGTACGCGGCATGATGCAGGACGGGCTGCAACTTCGCAGCGGAGTAAAGCTGGTCCAGGGACGGTGGTTTACGCCGGGCCAGCGCGAGGTGGTGGTGAGCGACAGCATTCATAAGCGCTTCCTCCATTCAAACGTCGGCGACACCATGGAGTTCGGGAAGGGCCCATGGAAGGTTGTAGGCGTTTTCGATGCCGGCGGGACCGCTTACGAATCGGAAATCTGGGGCGACGTGAATCAGATGAACTCCGATTTCGATCGGCAGGGCGTGTACAGTTCGGCCTATCTACGGGCCACCGACCCGGTGTCAGCGCAAGCGCTCAAGAATCGCGTAAGCGACGATCAGCGGCTGCAGCTCGACGGCGCACTGGAAACTGAGTACTACGCCAAGCAGACCAGCTCGGGCAACGTCATTCGGTATATCGGATGGGTAGTGGCAATCATCATGGCCATTGGATCGAGCTTCGCCGCGATGAATACGATGTATGCCGCGGTCGCCTACCGTTCGCGGGAAATTGCGACTTTGCGGGTGATTGGATTTTCGCGTCCTAGCATTCTTACGTCTTTTGTATTCGAGGCTGTATTGCTCTCCCTGTTGGGAGCGGTCGTGGGAATCTTGCTGATGCTGCCCTTCAATGGTATGACCACGGGAACGCAGAATCAGACGACGTTCAGCGAAGTCGTGTTTAGCCTACAGATGACGCCACCGGTAATTGCGGCGGCAGTCGCTTTCGCGGTGTTG
Organism: Terriglobales bacterium; assembly: GCA_050746025.1. Taxonomy (GTDB): domain Bacteria; phylum Acidobacteriota; class Terriglobia; order Terriglobales; family Acidobacteriaceae; genus Gp1-AA145. The sequence goes on from JBOGLH010000240.1 coordinate 13,132, forward strand.
ATGGGACTATTCGGAGGCATTGCGCCAGCCTGGCACGCGGCTCGGCAAAATATTCTGAACGCTCTGAGAGGATGAGCAAAGTTACTGGAGTGATTTACGAACATGGCAATTGACACCAAACATGACGACCTAGAAAGCCTGCGCATCGACCGCTCTGCGGGACAAATCGAGGGCGAGGGGTCGCCCTGGGCTCGCCGCTACATTGTTGGCGGAATCGTCGTAATCGTGCTGCTCGGTATTGCAGCGCTGGCATATCGATTTTTGGGCAACACTCCTGAAGTGGAAGTCGTTCGTGCCACAGCTGAAGGAGCCAACATTGGTGGCGGAGTCGTCTTGACCGCGACGGGATACATAATTCCCCACCACAAAATCGAAGCTAATTCTAAAGTGACCGGCCGTGTGGCTTGGATCGGAGTCGAGAAGGGTGACAAGGTTAAAGAAGGTCAAGTCCTGGTGCGCTTAGAGGACCAGGAATTCAGGGCGCAATACGAACAAGCGAAGGGAGCCGCAGATAGCGCTCGGGCCCAACTGGAGCAGTTGCAACACGGATCCCGGCCGGAAGAAATTCAGCAGGCGGAACACAATTTAAGCGAGGCCCAAGCAACCGCGGCTAACGACAAGACTACCCTCGATCGTACGAAAACTCTGGTCGCCCAGGGCGTACTGTCACAGCAAGCTCTGGATGACGCAACCGCCAAATATGAGGCCAGCCAGCAGCGCGCTCGTTCGTTGGAAGAGAGCAGCCGGCTCACGCAGATCGGGCCGCGGGTGGAAGAAATTGCACGCGCCCAGGGTGCTGTGACCCAGGCAGAAGGCCAGGCGGCTTATGCGAAATCGCAGCTTGATGCGACGGTGATTCGAGCCCCAATCAGCGGCACGATTCTGGATCGCAGTGTGGAGAAAGGTGAGCTGCTGACCGGCCAGTTTGCCAGCGCGGCGCGCCCGGTGTTCTCGATGGCCAATCTTGAAGATATTCAAGCCGACTTGGATATTGCGCAGGATGATTTCGCAAAGCTCGGTCCTCATCAAAAGGCAATCGTCACTGTGGACGCATTTCCCGACCTCAAATGGGAAGGCCAAATCGCGGAGATATCTCCTGAGGCAAACCGACAAAAAGCCACGGTTGAGGTCAAAGTTCAAATTCTGAATCCGGACTCACACCTCCGTCCGGAGATGAATGCAACCGTGCGCTTCATGGCTGACGAGGACAAGAAGAGCACTGGGTCTCAGCCAAGCGGCGCGTATGTTCCTACCGCCGGATTGCGTGATGCCGGGGGACAAAAATTCGTACTGATTGCATTTGACGGCAGAGCAGTGAAGCGAGAAGTCAAAGTGGTATCCCAACGCAGCGGTGGCGCGCTGGTGAGTGGATTGAACGGCGGCGAGTCGGTGATCACAACCGCACCCGAAGGTTTGAAAGATGGGGACAAAATCAAGATTAAGGGACAATCATGAGCACTGCTATCGAAAACAAAATTGCTACTGCGGCCAAAGTAGTCCAGGCATGCAACGTCAGCAAGATTTTTAAGCGCGATGCCTTTCAAGTAAAAGCGCTCGACAATGTTTCGATCGAGATCGCGGGCGGAGAGTTTCTGGCGCTGATGGGGCCTTCGGGCTCGGGGAAAACCACGCTGCTAAATATGATTGCGGCTATCGACCGGCCGACTGCAGGCGAGCTTCTGGTGCTGGGCCAGAATATTTTCTCCTTCAACGACCGGCAGTCGGCGAAGTGGCGGAACGAGCACATCGGTTATGTGTTCCAGACGTTCAACCTAATTCCGGTACTGACCGCATTCGAGAACGTCGAAATGCCCCTTCTGCTGACCAAGCTGAATTCACAGCAAAGAAAAGATCACGTTATGACCGCGCTGAAGCTGGTGGGGCTGCAGGACCGCGTCCATCATCTTCCTAAGCAGCTGTCCGGCGGACAGGAACAGCGGGTGGCCATTGCACGGGCCATTGTCAGCGATCCGACGTTGCTGCTGGCCGACGAGCCGACAGGAGATCTCGACAGTCAATCAGCGACTGAAGTTCTCGAAATCCTGAAGCGGCTGAACGAAGATTTTCACAAGACCGTAATCATGGTGACCCACGATCCGCATGCGGCGTCTTACGCGCATGTGACGCGGCATCTGGAAAAGGGCATGCTGCTTCCGGCTTAGCTGAATGGACGGGCGAGACGCCCGTCCCCCCATTTTCTTTTCTATTCTTTATCTATTCTTTACTAAAGGTCTTTCCCCGCATTGCCGATGTAAGGCTCGATGCAGCACTATTTTGCCTGCTGCGCCGAAATTTTCCACGCCGGGACCCGCCGATGAACTCCGCGATCACAAAATTGTCAGCCTGGGGATTAATGCATTTCCGCATTGTTCCCGAAATTGTCGCCATCGGAGCTTCCACGGGAGGCCCTCAGGCGCTGCAAGATCTTTTGCCGCAATTACCGGCAGATTTGCCGGTGGGAGTGATCATCGTCCAGCACATGCCGCCGGGGTTCACCGGTCCCTTAGCCAAGCGGTTGAATATGATTTCGGAGATTGAGGTACGCGAGGCCGAATGTGGTGACTTCGTACAAGCGGGAAAAGTTTATATCGCACCAGCGGGGCAGCACATCACGGTAGAGCGTCAGGGCAGCGAGATTGATTTGAAAATCAAAATTTGTCTTTCGTCTCATCCCCTGGGAACTCTGCACAAGCCATCGACTGATGTGATGATGGCCTCGATCGCGGAAGTCTTTGGACGGTGCTGCTGCGGCATCATTCTCACCGGTATGGGAAGCGACGGATTAGAGGGTATGACCGCAATCCATCATGTGGGTGGCATCACCATTGGTCAAGACGAAGCCAGTAGCATCGTATATGGAATGCCGCGGGCTTGCGCTGAGCGCGGAATTCTGCAAAGTGTCGTTCCGCTTTCGCAGATGAAGGCACAAATTCTGCAGGCGCTTCGTTACACAAAAAAAGCTGAGCGGGATAGCAACACGGAATCACTTGGCGCGCGATAACAGCGTCTGCTCGGGATCTATCACCAGCCTATGGGTTCCAGCGGGCGCGGATATCCTGAACGGAGTTTCTTTACCTTCAGCGAAAATTCGTTTTAAAAAAATATTCTTCCCGCCAATGGAAGCATAGATAGGAACTGCAGTTACCAACGTATCCGGTGCCTGCTCTTGAATCAGGGTGCCGGTGACCAGAGCGGTTTTAGCTTTCTCGATGAATTTGACATCTCGCAGTTCGAAGCTCGGAATGGCAGTCCCATTGATCCAACCTTCGTAAAACCAGTCGAGCGATTTGTGCCCTTCATACGAAAGCGAGGGCGGCAGTTCGGATTCAAAGATGTGCATCAGGTCGGCGGTGCTCACAGCCTTGTCCTCATAGTCTTTCCTGAGCTTGCGAAGAGCACGCACGAATGGTTCATCTTCCATTTTTCGTGAGCTGATAGTGCGGGACGAGCCTTTGCTTTGAGCGTCGTGCATCATGGTACGTAACATGTGCAATAGCCACGTCCCGCGTCCATAACAGATCGGCTGGTAGGCTCCGGGAAATTCCGATGAGGAAAGCCGGAAGCCTAGCGTCACCGGTCCAGCATCCATCAGAGGCATTGCCTTCGGACCTTTGGCCAGTAGATCATCGCGGTAACTCGTCATTACACGCCGGAACTTGGCTGGATCTTGCGACTCTAGCAGCATCATTGAGCTGTAGTTCGCTAGCGCTTCCATCATCCACTGATCGCGATAGCCACTCCAATTCACCAGGTCGCCCCACCACTGGTGCGCAGTTTCGTGCGCGATCACCTGGTCAGAAAGGATTTTTCGGACCGGATCCGGTTGTAATTTTGTTTTCTCCTGCGAAGTGAGAAATGAATAAGTGGAAAGATAAATTAGTCCGGGCCAGCCCTGGCTCACGGCTCCCGGCATCTGGGTAATATTCAGTTCGCCATACGGATACGGGCCGAAGTAGTGCTCATAAAACTCGATTGCCTTGGCCGACGCGGTTCCTACAGCCTGCGTATTCAGTGCCGGAGATGGGACTGCGGGAACAGAAATCATGGGAAACGATCGCAGTCCGCCACTCGGCACCGCACTTCCCGGACGAGGCGCGGATGGAACAATTGAATCGGCAAGGTTAGTGGTTCCTGGAAATCCGCGTTCAACATTGACGGTTGCATACGTGGACACTGTAACTGCGCCGGACCGATTCACGTTTTGTGAATACTTGCCCAGATTAAAACCTGCGACCGGCACTGGTCGATCAGTGACCCACTTTGCAGTCTGCTCACCGCCAGAGGCATTGATTTGAGTTCGATGGCCGGTGGCCACCAGTGTCCATGCGGCAGGGTAATGAAATTCCAAGTTGAAGGATGCCATCGCAAAGCCGCGATTGGGATACCAGGTTCCGTGCTCTCCCACATAGAGCAAGCCGTTAGCCGCTTCCGAAAGCACCGAACCGGAATATTTGAATATCAACTCGAGTTTCTGGCCCTTCTCAAGCGAATCCGGCAAAATCACCGCGATGGCATCGTTTCCCTGTTTGGCCAGGTGTGAGCCTTCGACGGCCTGGTTGTGAATGAACTCCACCGGTTTGCCGTCGGCGAGCACTTCGTCTACGCGCAGAAAACGTGACAACTCGAAGAACAGGACTCGCCTGGTGCGCTGGCGTGCCACCACGTTGAGAGTGGCCTTCGCCTCAAGCTCCTTCACCGGTTTAATGCGGGCATCAATCTTGAAATTGCTAATTTCGAAGTCGTTCCCGGATGGTTCGTCGTCTTTGCTGCGTTCGGAAATCGCAGCCGAACCTGCGGGTGCCGGGACTGCGAATGAGGCCCAGACATCGTAATAATCTTCTCCATCTACGTGCCGATGCTGACCGGCCTCAACCTGCTCCTGCAATAGCGAGTCATAGCGAAGGTCAAAAGCTCCGAGCTTGTTGCCTTGCACATAGGCGTGCAGCATCCGGTCGGTAGGTTTTGCCGTCGGGCCCTTGGCCCCAGGCAAACATTGGCTGTAACTCAGCAGCAGGCGGAGAGCGTCTTCCTCCCCTAAGTTGTGCGCGGTGCTGCCCCACAATGTTATGAATCCATCGGGATCGTCTGCCTGGCGCAAGTAGGGCTGCAACTCAGAGAACACGTCGTCGTTAAACCGAAAATATGCGTACGAAAACGTCTCTTCCAGAATCGCGCTCCCAGTAAAAAGCGCCATGGACGAGCGTTCCGCCTGATTCGGCGGCATCAACAACACCTCGCCGTATCCTTGGTAAAACGCTCCGGTAATATGCCCGTCGACGGCTTCAGTAAAAGCGATCGTTCCGTCGTCAAGCGAGATGTGAAGTTGAGCGCGGTCGAGCGAAGCTTCTCGAATTTTATAAACCTGGGATTTATTCAGCCCAACGGATCGAAGCTTCAGATAGAAAGCCTGCCCTGGATTTTTGGTGTCAGCATCTGCCGCCGTTGCATCGGCGGGTGATTGCGCGCGCCCAATGGCGACGGCGGAGAGGAAAATTGCGACCGAAAATACTGTGCCAACCCTAAACATGATCTTGCGGGTCTCTTCATCGACCTAGAGGGCAATATTGCTGCGTGACCTTGGTCACCTTCGAACTAGGCTCCCGCACCCATAGAATGCGCCTAAGTGCGCATATTTGTCACGCCATACTATTGCCTCATCCTGCTGGTTGGCGGGCTTATCCGGCCGGCTGGGGCCGACATCATCCATTTGAAAAATGGAGGGGCGATCTACGCCGACCAGACGAAACAAACGGCGAGTGGAATTGAATACCAGAAGGGTGACGATGCTTATACCATCCCGAACTCAGTGGTTCAGAGCGTAGAAAAAACTGAGGCGCCGGCGACAAGTGGTGCGGTGGCTGTCCAGCAGCTTCCGGCGTACACGCCTGAGACGCCTACGCGCGGCGAAGAACATTTCCTGGATGAGATACTTCACGGCGGCAAAGTAGACCGCAACGCCCTCATAAAAATTGATTCGCACGGCAACCGCGATGAAACTGCGATCGCCTACTACATTGCGGGCAAGCAGGAATTCGAGGCAGGCGATTACGGATCAGCCGGTCGTGACTTTGAGAATGCGCTGCGAAACGATCCCCAGAATCCCGCGATTCTTACTTTTTATGCGTCGTTGCTGGTGAAAACTGGAAACGCGCGACAGGCGATTATCTATGCTGAACAAGCGGTCGGACAAGCTCCAGACTCAGCTGACGCATACGCGGTGCTCGGCTACGCACAATATTCTGCCGACCGTTCTAAAGACGCAATTCAAAGCTGGAAAAAATCGCTTGCGCTGCGGCCTGACTCTTCCATCCAGCAGATTCTAGTCCGCGCCCAACGGGAAAAATATGTGGAGAGTAATTATTCGGAGCGCGAAACCGGGCACTTTGTTCTGCGCTACGAAGGCGCGCAGAGTTCTGAAGCGCTTCGAGCCCAGATATTGGAAACACTGGAATCCGCATATCGGGATCTATCCTCTGAGTTTGCCCGTGAACCGAGGGCGAGCATTCAGGTGGTGCTTTACACTCGCAAAGATTTTTTTGACGTGACGCGCGTGCCTGGTTGGGTAGGCGCGTTGAATGACGGTCAAATTCGGATTCCATTACGTGGCATGAACTCGGTGACTCCGACCTTGGCCCGCATCCTGAGGCATGAACTTGCGCATTCCTTCATAAACCAGGCTACACAGGGCCGTTGCCCGCAATGGCTCAACGAAGGAATTGCGCAGCTAGTCGAGCCGAGATCGCTGAGCGGAGGCACGGTGCTGGCCCAATTATTCAAAGCTGACCGCGAGGTCCCGCTGAACGCTCTGGAAAGCGGATTTTCGTCGTTTTCAACCGAGCAGGTGCAGCTTGCGTACATGGAATCGCTGGCCACTGCGGCGTACATTCGGGACCACTACGGAATGAGCGATGTCATGAGAATCTTGGATCGGCTAGGTGAGGGCGAGTCGGTTGAATCGGCGCTACGATCGACCATCCATTGCGACTACCGGCAGCTGCAGGAGGAGACTGGAGCCGCATTGATCCACCAGTTCGGAAGCTGAGAGTCCGGGCGTGCGGGATAATGAATTCGAGGCCTTAACCGTTCCCGAATCGGGCTTTCCCGGTTTGTCTTTTAAACATCACGGGCGTATATTAGGTACTGGAACTGCTGTGTAGTACCAGGATTGGCGAAACACACCAGTGGGCGCAAGCCCACTTTTTACTTGCGGGTGGTTTTTTGCGGCTTGGGAGACATCTAAGCCGCTGTTTTTTATGGCGGTTGACCTGGATCACGTGCGCGCGATTATCGAGCGCGTGGCGGGCTCGCTGGGCGTGGAAGTGGTGGAAGTCGAACTGCGCGGCGGCGGCAAGTCACGCATGCTGCGAATTTTCATTGACAAGCCGTCGGGTGTGACTCACGAGGACTGCGCGGCCTTGAGCCGCGAAGTGAGCACGATATTCGACGTCGAGGACGCAATGCCCGGCGGTCATTACGTATTGGAAGTTTCGTCGCCGGGGCTGGATCGCAAGCTGTCGCGGGCCGCGGATTTTGAGCGGTTCCAGGGCAGCCGGGTCAAGCTTACGACCAGAGACCCGGTAAACGGCAATCGCCATTTTGAAGGACGGCTCGAGCATTTTGGGGCCGGGCGCCTGACTCTGGATTTAGCCGAGGCGCGCAGGAAGTTTCGACCGAAAGAGGGCACGGCAGAGAAACTGGAAATCGAATTGGCCAATGTGGAGAAGGCCAATCTGGTGCCGGAGATTTGAAAAGAAGCTTTTAGCTCTTAGCCTTTAGCTCTTAGCTTGAACCCCGTTCGGGTTTGGCTAAAAGCTAAGAGCTAACAGCTAAAAAGCTGGGTTCATTATGGCAAGCGAGCTCTATAACACGATCGACGCACTCAGCAGAGAAAAAGGGATTGATCCGCAGATTGTAGTCAGCGCGGTGGAAGACGCCATCGTTGTGGCCACGCGAAAGTACTACAAGTCACAGGAAAATCTGCGTGCGCACCTGGATAAGGACACCGGAAAAATTCGCGCGTATGCGGTGAAGACCATCGTCGAGGCTCCGGAGCAGGTTGAGGATCCGAACCTTCAGGTCACGATCGATGACGCCCGCAAGTCTGACGCGAACGCTGAAGTCGGTGGTGAGTTGCAGATTCCTAAAGAGACCGAAGGCATTCTGGGGCGTATTGCGGCCCAACTCGCCAAGCAAGTTATTTTTCAGAAGGTCCGCGAAGCCGAGCGCGACACGGTTTACAACGAGTACATCAACCGAGTAGGCGAGATCGTAAATGCCTCGGTCAAAAGAATCGAAGGCCCGGATGTGATCTTCGATCTGGGAAAAGCTGAATCGCGTATGCCGCGCAAAGAGCAGTCGCGGCTGGAATCGTTCGCCATGGGCGAACGGGTGCGGGTGGTGATTGCGCGGGTCGAGAAGGCTTCGAAAGGCCCCGGCGTAGTGGTTTCGCGAGCTGCCCCGGAGCTGGTGCAGCATCTGTTCCAGACCGAAGTCCCTGAAATTTATGACGGCACAGTTGTAATTCGCGCCATTGCCCGTGAAGCCGGCGAGCGCACCAAGATTGCCGTGATGTCCAAGGACAAAGAAGTGGACGCCGTCGGCGCGTGCGTTGGCATGAAGGGCATGCGGGTGCAATCGATCATTCGCGAATTGCGCGGCGAGAAGATTGACATCATCGAATATCACGAGGATTCGGTGACCTTCGCCGAGAAGGCGCTGCAGCCGGCCAAAGTAAGCCGCGTCACCGTGGTCGATTCTGCTGACAAGCATCTTGAAGTCGTGGTCGACGACAGCCAGCTTTCGCTTGCCATCGGCAAGAAGGGTCAGAACGTCCGCCTGGCGGCGAAGTTGCTGGGCTGGAAGATTGACATCAAGAGCGAAGAAGAAAAGCGCCAGGAAGTGGAAGCGCAGATGGCGGAGCTTACCAGCTCCACGGCCACGCCGCTTGAGAGCGTCGAAGGGTTGGGTGAGGGCCTGGTTGAAAAGCTTAAAGAAGCTGGTATTTCCAGTGTAGAAGCGCTGGCCGACATGACCCCCGAACAGCTTGAGGCGATTGAAGGAATTGGCCCGAAAACGGTGGAAAAAATCAGCGTTGCGGTCAATAATTATTTCGCCGCCCTCGAAGGTGGCGAGGCCATGGCGCTGCCAGAGAACGAAGGCGAAGCTGTTGCCGGCGAAGTAATGGAAGAAGCTGCAGCCGATCCGGAAGCCGAAGCAGCGGAGCTTGGTGAACCCGACGCCGGAGCGGAAGAGCACGCTGAGGGAACCGAACCAGGACCTGAGCAGCCTACGGAGAGCGAAGAATCGCCCGAGCCTGCGGAACAGAAAGAGTAAGGCGTGGTAGACACGTTGCTTGCAGCGTCTGCAGCAAAGACGTAGCGAGCTACGTCTCTACACACCGTGAGGTTGATATGACGGCTTAGCGGGACAGTCCGGAGGGACAAAGAGGCGGATGAGTAAGATTCGAATTAACGATCTGGCAAGGGAACTGGAAGTCAAAAGCAAAGCGATTCTCGATGTGTTGACTGAAGTGGGGGTCACCGAGAAGAAAACACATTCCAGTTCACTTGAGGACCATGAAGCCGACAAAGTCCGCGTAGCTTTGCAGGGCTCAGGCAATGGCCAGAGCGCGAAATCCAGCCGCGCTTCGCGTCCTGATGCCGATGGCGTAAAGCCGAAAATCGACTTGTCTCACATCTCCAAGCCTGGAGATGTTTTGAAGGCAATTCTCGCGAAGCAGCAAGGCACGGCCCCGGCCACAAGTGCGCCTCCGTCTCGACCAGCGCAACCGCCAGCGCAAGAAGCCAAGCCCGCGGTGCCTGCAGCAAAGGCGTCGCCAAGTGCGCCTGCAGCCAGTGCTCCGCCACGAATAGTTACTTCTGCTGCGCCGTCAAAGCCAGCGGCCCCAGCTACACCAGTTACGCCGCCCGCAAGCGTAGCGCCGACAGTTCCTCCGGCAGCTCGCGTGCCTTCGCCGCCCACGGCCAGTACAGCGCAGCCAACCGCGCCCGCACAAGCTCAAAATCCGAACATAGCTGCGCAAGCTCAACGACCCGCTGCCCCAACGCCGGCTCGTCCTCAGCCACCTGCGCCGCGCATGATTGTGCCGCAGACCGGGCCGCGACCCGTCTATCAAGCTCCGCCAAGGCCAGCGGCGGCTCCGCCAAGAGCAACAGGACCGCAGCCCGGTCAGCCGATACGTCCAATGTCAAGCCGTCCGGCTCCGGGGAGGCCAGTTCCCGGACAACCGATTTTCCAGCGACCCCGGCCAGCCGCGGGACCTCCCGGCTCGCGTCCGCCGATGCGTCCCGGCGAACGGCGGCCCATGCATCCCACGCGGCAAGGTTCGTCAGGTCCACGCCCAATCGGCGTTGGCCCGGGTCTTCCGCCGCCAGGACCAACCCGTCCGGGCAGCCGTCCGGGTGGACCCTCGCGTCGTCCAGGCCAGCGCTATGTTCCGCGCGGGGTAAAGGAAGGCCCAATGAAGGGCTTCGTTCCGCCGCCGCGCCTCTCGCTTTCAAACGAGCCGCTGCCGATTACGCGGAACATCACCATCACTGAAGGAATCAGTGTTAAGGACCTCGCCGAGAAGCTGGAGATTCGCGCCAAAGATTTGATCGCGCGTCTCCTAGCGAAGGGCGTATTCGCGACCATTAACCAGAACCTGGACACCGAATTGGCCAGCGAGATGGCGCGCTTCTTCGGCGCTGAGACCAATGTCATCAGCTTTGAAGAACAAGCCGCGAAAGAAGCCGCCGATACCACCTCTACTGAAGATGGAGGAATCGGAGCAGTCACGCGTCCGCCGGTGGTAACCATCATGGGCCACGTCGATCACGGCAAAACGACGCTCCTCGATTCAATACGTTCTACCAGCGTGGCCGAAGGTGAGGCGGGTGGAATCACGCAGCACATCGGCGCTTACAAGGTTTCAATCCAGGATAAGAGTTCGCCAGCTTACGGCCGCCAGATTGTGTTCCTCGACACTCCCGGGCACGAAGCCTTTACCCGCATGCGTTCGCGCGGAGCCAAGGCTACCGACATCGTCGTGCTGGTAGTCGCTGCCGACGACGGCGTTATGCCGCAAACGCTCGAGGCCATTGACCATGCTCACGCTGCGGAAGTGCCAATCATTGTTGCGGTCAACAAGATCGACAAGCCCGGCGCGTTACCCGATCGCGTGAAGAAGCAACTCGCTGATCGCGGACTGATGCCGGAAGATTGGGGCGGCAAAACGGTTTTCGTCGATGTATCGGCGAAGCAGAAGACGAACTTGAACCTGCTGCTCGAAATGATCTGCCTGGTTGCCGATCTGCAAGAGTTGAAGGCCAATCCAGATCGTCCTGCGACAGGCGTCGTTCTCGAAGCCAAACTGGATCGCGGACGCGGGCCGGTGGCGACCGTGCTGGCACAGAACGGCACACTGCATACCGGGGACAATTTCGTAGTCGGCAATGTTTACGGCAAAGTTCGCGCCATGTTCGACGATCGCGGACAACAGCTCACCGCGGCGCCTCCATCCACGCCGGTTGAAATTCTCGGCATGGAAGGTTTGCCGCAATCCGGCGATCAGTTCGTAGTTGTCGCGGATCGTGATAAGGCCCGCGGCATCTCTGATTACCGTGAGCAAAAGGCCCGCGAAGCCACGCTGGCCAAGACCTCTCGCGTATCGCTCGAAGGCTTAGCGGAACAGGTCAAGAGCGCCGGCACCAAGGAACTGAACATCATTCTCAAAGGCGATGTTCACGGCTCGATCGAAGTGCTTGGCGATCTGCTCGGCAAAATGTCGAACGACAAAGTTCGCCTGAAAGTGCTGCGTTCCGGCGTGGGCGCGATCACGGAAAGCGACGTGCTGCTGGCGTCGGCGTCGAATGCAATCATCATAGGCTTCAACGTTCGACCGGAGCGAAAAGCGCAAGAGTTGGCGGAGCAGGAAGAAGTCGATATCCGGCTGCACTCGATCATTTACGAGTTGCAGGACGAGATCAAGCGCGCCATGAGCGGCCTGCTTGAGCCGACCATTAAGGAAACTTATCAGGGCCGCGCGCAAGTGCTCGAAACCTTCCGCATCCCGAAAGTCGGAACGGTTGCCGGTTGCCGCGTCACCGATGGGTTAATTAAGCGCGACTCTGAAGTGCGGCTGCTGCGCGACAACATCGTTGTCTTCAAAGGCAAGGTCAGTTCGTTGCGGCGCTTCAAAGATGACGCCAGCCAGGTCACCAATGGCATGGAGTGCGGAATCTCCATCGCCAACTATGGCGACGTCAAAGTCAACGACGTGATCGAAGCGTTCGTGACCGAAAAAGTCGCCGCTGAAGTGATGGCGTAAAACCCCGTCGGGCGTCGACGTCGCTTGTCGCAGGCTTTTAGCACACGACGCACGGCTCACGACGCACGACGATGGTTGCCCTTCTCACCCTCGAACTCCGCATCGAGCACGCGCAATCCCTGAAAGACAAACGGCAAGTAGTGCGCAGCCTGAAAGACAAGCTACGCGCACACTTCAATGTCGCCACGGCGGAATTGGATGCATCGGGTCTGTGGAACCGAGCGACTATCGGCGTTGTCAGCGTCTCTGATTCTCGCGACTATCTCGACGGCTTAATGAAGCACGTTGAGCGTCAAGCCATGCGCATTGCGAATAATGCCGGCGCTGAGGTGGACGATTCATTCGTGGAGTTCTTATAAATTTCATCTGTGTCATCCCGAAGGGACGCGCTCGCGTCCGAGAGGGACCTTACGATGCGGGTGGGCTGGCAGCGGTGTCGACAGGACGATTTAGCGGCATGCGCCATATGCCAGCCTTGAGACTGCACACGTCGTGCATACCGGCGTAAGGTCCCTCTCCCGCCCACTTTCAGCGGGCGAGTTCGGGATGACACGATTGTTTGCTCCGAAATCCCGCTACTCGGCATCACCCCTTTGACATTCCCTTAACACTCATTTCTGATATCCTCATTCGTTTTATTCCGAGGTGCGGTGTGGAGAAGCGCGGCGCCAAATATCATCGGGAGCGCCTGGGCGAGGCTCTGCGGGAAGAGATCGACACCATCGTCGAAGGTGAGCTGGCCGATCCGCGAATTGGGCTGGCGACTGTAGCATCAGTAGAACTTGCGAGCGACGGGCGATCTGCGCGTGTGCTGGTTTCGGTCGTCGGGAACGACGAAGAGTGCCAGCGCAGCATGGAGGGCCTGGTTGCCGCATCGGCGTTCATTCGGCACGAAGTGGCTGACCGCCTGCATCTGCGGCGAGCTCCCGAACTTCTCTTCATCCTTGATCGCTCGGATAAATTTAATGCTCGTGTCGACCAGTTGTTGAAGCGGACGAAAAAAAGTTGAAGCAGAATTCCCATGCTTGACCAGGTCCTGACCGAGATCGAACGCCGGCAAACTTTCGTGCTCACATCGCACGACCGCGCCGATGGCGATGCCGTGGGATCAAGCTTGGCTTGCCAAGAAATCCTTCGGGCCATGGGAAAAAGAGCGGAAGTGATTCTGCGCCACGGCGTGCCTCGCGTTTATCAGCAGTTGCCGTTTGCGTCGACCGTCATTCAGTCCGAACGCGTAAATGGCAATTACGACGCCGCAATTCTTCTGGAGTGCGACAGCATTCAGCGCGCGCGGCTACAGGGACTGGAAAACCAGTTCCTCATCAACATCGATCATCACAAGAGCGGCCGGGCGTTCGCTCACGTGAACTGGATCGATCCGAAAGCGGTGGCGACCGCCGAGATGGTTTATCGCTTAGCGAAGAAAGCGGGCGTAAAAATTACTCCAGAGATCGCGACCTGCCTTTACACCGCCGTGCTCACCGACACTGGCGCGTTCATGTTCGAAGGCACCAGCGAGCACACATTCGAACTGGCGCGCGAGCTGGTGCTGGCCGGGGCCGATCCGGCGCGCAGCGCTCGCCACGTCTATTTCGGACACTCCACTGCAAAAATGCGGTTGCTCGGGGCCGCACTCTCTGCACTGCAACGCGAAGGCGCGATGGCGTGGATCTGGGTGACGCAGGAGCAAATGGATCGCGTAGGCGGGAGAGAAGAGGACTGCGAAGGCCTGGTGAATTACGCTCTGGCCATCGGCGATGTTCAGGTTGCCGCCTTTTTCCGCGAACTGCCGGATGGCCGCTTCCGCGTGAGCCTGCGCAGCAAAGGCCAGGTTGATGTTGCGCGCATCGCAGCGGAATTCGGGGGAGGTGGCCATACTTGCGCCGGCGGTTGCGCGGTCGATGGACCGCTGCACGCGGCGGTCGAGAGCATCCTGGGCAGAATCAGGGCTTCGCAAAATTTCCAGTAAGATTCTCTGTGGCCCATCCTTTTTTAAAGCTTTAACCACAGAGAGCACAGAGTTACACAGAGAAACGCCACAGAGGAAACGCACCCCGAGTGAAGAACCGCTCACGTTTTACTGACTGGATCCTGCTGCTGGCTGTTCCCGCTTTCTTTTTTCTTTGGAAACTTGCCGCGTTCGGCCTGATTGGCGCCGATGAGCCTCGCTATGCACAGGTCGCGCGTGAGATGCTGGCGCGTCACGACTTGATCACGCCAACACTGGGCGGAATTCCGTGGCTTGAAAAACCACCGCTTTATTACTGGCAGGCAATGATCGCATTTCGCCTCTTCGGCGTGAGCGATTGGGCGGCGCGATTGCCTTCCGTAGTCGACGCCTTCGTAATGGTGCTGGCAGTGTATTGGTTTCTGCGCCGGTTCCGGCCCGGGTCGCAGCTTGATGGCGCAATAGTGCTGGCAACATCAGCCGGCATCATCGGATTTTCACGCGCCGCCTCGACGGACATGCCGCTGACAGCGTCGTTTTGTATCGCCATGTTGGCGTGGTATGCATGGTTTGAAAGCGGCGAAAAGAAATATCTCGCCATCTTTTACGGGTTCCTGGCTTTAGGCGCGCTTGCCAAGGGCCCGGTAGCTCTAGTTTTAGCTTTTGGGATCGTCGTAATTTTTGCAGCCTTGCAGCGGAGCGGGCGTATCGTTCTCGCCACGCTTTGGCTTCCCGGGCTCTTGCTCGGCGCGGCCGTCGCTTTACCCTGGTACGCTTTGGTGCAATTGCGCAACCCGCAGTTTTTTCACCAATTCATTGTCGAGCACAACCTGGCGCGTTTCGGAACCAATCTCTATCACCATCCCGAGCCGTTCTGGTATTACCTTCCGGTCACGCTATTGGGATGGTTGCCGTGGACGGTTATCGCAATCGCCGCACTGGTGGCCGCATTGCGGCGGTTGCACAATCCAACCAGTGACACTTTGCGATTGTTTCTCCTGATCTGGATCGGACTGGTCGTAGTTTTCTTTTCTATTTCACAGTCCAAGCTGCCGGGATATGTTTTGCCAGCGATACCTGCGGGAGCAATTCTGGCGACAAGATTTATTTTCGCGCCGTCCTCGGAAGGAATGACGGCTTGGTTGCGATTTGTAGTTGCCGCCGGTCATGCGGTGCTGGCAGGCGCTATGGTTTTTGCAGCCCTGGTTGTTCAATACCTGGTGCTGGAACATCGCGTTCCGTGGAATGCGTCTGCGGTCCCGCTAGCCGTGGCCGGGACTCTTGCAATTGCGATTTTTGTTTTGCTCATCAAGTCTGGTTTACGCGCTTTGCGTCTGGCTACTGTCGTGCCCACAATTTTGGCGCTCGCCATAGCGCTACGCTTTGGCGCTCTGCCTCTCGATCAGACACTCTCTGCCCGATCGGTTGCCAATGAACTGGCAAACCTCGACTCACATCACCTGCCTCTGGCTGTATTTCTGACGCCGCGCGAAACAGAATTCGGACTGGCGTTCTATCGCGATCAGGTGGTTTCCAATTATCAGATGAGACAGATTCCCGCCGGCGAGCATATTGTTGTCGCCTCCCAAGGCTTCCAACGAAGTATCGCGAAAGAGAGCGGCCGAAGAGTCACATACCTGGGAACTTTCGCGCCCCAGAAACTAGAATATTTTTACGTCGCATCGCGATGACCGTGCCGTCCCTTGGGACTCTGCTCCATCTCCGATTTCGACCCGGCATTTCCATGCCGGACTTTCACATGCCGCCGCATCGCGGCTGGTCTCGTTGGGCGCATTTGATTGACGTCTTCATGAATTCCAAACAGGTGCTACGGGAGAGCCAGCCTCAGTGCCGAAGGCACGGAATGTGAAAGCTCGGCACGGGAGTGCCGGGTAGGTGCGAGATTCGTGTCGAGTCCCGAAGGGACGGCACCTCGAGAAACGCATTGCCCTTCCTTGTTCCCTCGGTTTGATACTGTTCTTCCCTGCTACTACACTCATGGGTTGCCACGCGGAGATTCACCTCGGCCTTGCCCGGCGGGTGTTCTCGCAGGATTACGGTGGAGATTCTCGACCTCAGGCATTTTTCATCGGCCGATCTGCGTCCTTTGCTGGACGATGAGATCAAGGTGTGGGCCGACCTGCTGTGCTGGGACTACACCGGGTCGGCCGAGATGATCCTGCGTTACATGGATGCCAAGTTTCTGCCTGGCTACGCTGCAGTTTCACGTGGAAAGGTTTTTGGTTATTCCTTCTTCGTTTACGAAAACAACAAAGGCGTTATAGGCGATCTGTTCGTGCGCGAAGGCGAGAATGGAATGAATCGCGGCGAAGTCGAGCGGCGGCTCTTGACCCATGTCATCGAAACGCTGCAGCAATCGCCGGGCGTGCATCGCATTGAGGCGCAACTGTTGGCGCATGAAACCGGTTCCGCATCGAAACCCTTTGTGGATCAGGGGTTCAGCCGCCACGCTCGGCTGTTCATGACCCTGCCCCTGACCGGCACACAAAATGGCGAGAACAAACTTTCGGCGCAATTTGAAATCCGCCGCTGGACGGAACACGATTATCAGTCGTCGGCGGGCGTGATCACAGCGGCTTATCGCAACCATGTGGATTCAGAGATCAACGATCAGTACCGCACGCTCAGCGGGTCGCTGCGATTTTTGAACAACATTATTCGCTTTCCCGGCTGTGGCACCTTCGATCCCGAGTCCTCGTTTGTCGCGGTTGATCGGGAAACGCACTCGCTCGCCGGCATTATTCTGTGCTCACGGGTGCGCCACGACGTAGGCCACGTGACTCAGGTCTGCGTGCTGCCGGATTACCGTGTTCATCGCTTGGGCAGGTTGCTGATGGCGGCAACCATCCGCAACCTGAAGCAGAGAAAATTTTCGACACTTTCCTTGACCGTGACCGAGACCAATAAGCGCGCCGTTGAGCTATACCATCATTTAGGATTTGAAACGAAGCGGGTGTTCGATGCGTTTGTCTGGGAGGGGTGAAGAAAGCTTTTAGCTCTTAGCCCTGGGCTCCCAACTGAGGCGCATCGGTGCTTTAGCGTTTGTATCAGGGCACGTCTTTAGACGTGGCGGAAAATCACCCGACAGGCATTGTGGCTTCAGCCGCACTTGTGCTGGACGAAGTACCCCAGGGGCTAAAGCCCTCGAAATCAGAAATGTCCGATCGGCACGTCTGAAGACGTGCCCTGATACGAAGCGCGACGATTCGTATTACCTGACAATCATGAAGAGCCGTTTTCAGGCGTTCTGAATAGAATTTTGTTCGATGAGACCAGGAGCTCGGCGTGGCGGGCTAGAAGCTAACAGCTAAGAGCAGTTTCAATGCCTTAACGCCCACATCACCCAGCCCGCCACAATCAGCCCGCCCATGAACATGGCGAAGCAGTACAGGCCATAACGGATTTGGTCGCGAGAAGTGTCGCGCACCGTGATGCCAAAGACCACGGATGCAAAAACGGAAAACAGCAGGGCGGCGTTAAAGTGAGAGAGAGCGAGAGTCATTAAGATTTCTTACCGATCGCGATGTGGTAGGCATCAGCCACGCTGATGAAGTTCAGCAGTCCGGCAACGATGAGATACTTGGTCCCGTAATCCGCGGTAGTATGGGGAACGATGGTGTGGCCAAGATCCATGGCGCGGCTGACGATGTACATTCCGCCCGCCCCTAAGTCGCCGACAAAGCCGAGGATATCCAGAATATCGCCGCCGTTCGGGCGATAGATACGGCCGTCCATAAGTAGGCCGAGCGCGAACATTACGACGATCGAGGTCATCAACAGCAGACCGCGAATCCATCGTCTCTGAATGAGATGACCGGCGCCGGGTATCAGCCAGGCTACAGCCGGAGCGACCACTGACATTGTGCCCGGAGTGCTGGACGTGTTCTTTGAAATTGGATCTTTTCTAACGGGGGTAGTTGCCATATCTTCTTGAAATCGAAGCCTCGCTGCCCATCTGCATCATGAGCAATTTAGATGAGCACGAGCTCTTTTTGAATTCTACCAGTTACTTCGGCGCTCTTGCTGCGCACCAGCATGTTGATTTCACTGCGCACGCCGAACTCCGGGAAATACGCACCCGGCTCAATCGAAAACAAACTGTTAGGCAAAACGCGGCGCTCATCATGGATTTCAAGATCGTCCATGTTGGCGCCGTTCGCGTGGACCTCGGTTCCAATCGAGTGTCCGGTGCGATGAACAAAATAATTGCCCAGGCCGGCTTTTTTAATTTGATTGCGGACAGCCTGATCTACTTGATATCCAGCTATTGTTTTGCCGGAAGCGATTGATTCCTCGACAAATTTGGAGCCCGCATCGCGAGCGTCGCGGACAGCGTTAAAAATTTCCTGTACGCGGTCTGAAGGGGATTTGCCCACGAACCCCGTCCATGTGATGTCGTAATACACCGCGCTGGGCGCATCCTTCTTGGCCCAAATATCGAGCAACACAAAATCGCCTTCATGGATTGGGGCCGAATTCGTGCTGCTCGGCCCGTAGTGGGGATCACCGCTGTTTTTATTCACTGCCACCACCGGCGAGTCCGTGCACACCAGATTCTCCCGCCGAAACGCCTCCAAAATCCATTGCTGGATTTCAAACTCATTGGTTCCGCCGTTGCGGACGCGGCGGCCAATATCCGGGAAGGCGGCGGCTGTAATTTTGTCCAGTGCGTCGCGTGCGGCGAAGTGAGTCTTAATCTGTTCTTCGGTCAGAGTGGCTTCAAAAAGAGCGACCAGATCACCCGAACTGACGATATTCTTCCCTAGCCCTCGTATCAGTTCCAACGTCCCGCCATCGACCAGAGATATCGTAAAAATGCTGTTGTTCGGCGAGTATTGCATGGCGACATCGCGATGACCCGCCAGCATTTGCTTCAGCCCTTCAAATAATTCCTGCCACGCCGCATACGAACGCTTTGTACCAGGCAAAGAGTCGAGATGCCCGGCCTCAATTTTGTGGACTAACTTTTGTGGATCTCCTTCCGCTGGTATGAGATAAAACCAGCGGCGTGTGACCATCAACTTGTCCGGCAGCCCCAGCACCCGGTAGGCAATGGAGTCGCGGTGGTGGTGATCGCAAAACAGCCAGGCATCAAGGTTGCGCTCGCGAAGGGCAGATTGGATTGCGGATAGGTTCATAACTCCAACTTAGAGAGAACATTGTAAACATTGGCGGGGATTTTGGAATCGCCGGCTGCCAGTGGTAGTGCGGAATTTACCTTATGAAAGCTCAGATGATGCATAGTGCAACGAAATTGTTGCATTTTTTGATTGCCCCGGCGTAAGATGAAGATGGACGCGCCCTTCGACGTCTGTTGCACAAGCTGCCCTTACTTCCTAGGTTCAATTTAACTAGTTGTCTCAAAAAAGAGAAGCTGTCCGGTTGCTTCTCGACCAGCATGGAGAGACCTCTTATGTCCTGGTACGCGTATTGCCTTACTGAGCATCAGAATCAAACTAACGGAACCCGCACCCGGCGTCCTTTCATCCTCGAGGGTATTCAGGGAGTGAACGGAGCAACCATCCTCAGCTATCCCAGCGGCGAATTTTCAGTAATTGTCAGTGAATTTGACCGAAGCGCCGGCAATCTTGACGACAAGCATGTTCTTGAGCACGCTCGTGTGGTAAGCGTCTGCTTCCGACAGGGGACAGTGCTTCCGTTCCGCTTTGGAACAATTTTTGACAGCGACGAGTCATTGCGGCAGGCTGTTCGCAATAATCGACGCGCTTTTGGCGAGAGTGTCGCCCGACTCAAGGGCAAAGCCGAGATGCACGTGAAACTGCTGGTCCGCAATGGCACCCTTAAACCCTTCCAGGACATCCAGATTCCAAATACTGTCGGAGGCGAGTACCTGATCAAGGTCAGGGAGAAGGCCGTTGCAGATCGCGAACGCCAGACCAAAGCCAAGGCACTTTCAGTTCAGGTGCACCGGCTATTCAGCCCTCTCGAGGAAGAAGTCAGCTGTAAGCGGGTGAACACCGATGGAATGCTGATCGATATCGCCCATCTGATTGATTCTAAGTCGGTTGAGAAATATCAGAACCGCTATACCAATGCCGCCAAGCAATTCAAGGATTGTGAGATATCAGTCAGCGGTCCGTGGCCACCGTACCATTTCATGCCCGGCAAGCTTCGCACCGTAGCGTAAGTCGCACTTCTCAGATAAGACTCCGGCCATTGATTCCTGGAATCAGTGGCCGTTTGCTGTTAAGGCCAGGGACAGTAAGGCCTTTTGTTCAACCTCGTGCGCTTTTGATGATCCGGTCGCCGGACTCGGGCTGGCGGAACGCTTTACCGAGAGGACCTGACGATCCCCTGCCAGATGCCGCAAGCGCGGAAGCATGTAATTGAGTGCTCCCATATTCGCCGGCTCTTCCTGAACCCAGACGATTTCATTCGCGATAGCGTGCCGCTGCAACTCAGCAGCAATCTCAGTCTCCGGGAAAGGATAAAGCTGCTCGACAAACGTGATCGCAATTCCGAGATCTTTTTTCTTCTTCCGCTCCATACGAAGCTCGTGGCCAATTTTGCCGGTGCACAGCAGAATACGTCGCGCATCGACGGCTTCGAGATCAGGACGGACTTTCAGAAAGTTTCCACTCGAAAATTCCTCGATCCCCGAGGATGCATCCGGATGCCGCAACATGCTCTTGGGCGTGAACACCACCAGCGGCTTCCGCCAATGCCTGAGCGCCTGACGCCGCAATAAATGGAAATATTGTGCGGCGTTCGACGGCTGGCAAATCTGGAAGTTATCAGCTGCTGCCAATTGCAGAAAACGCTCGATGCGAGCGCTTGAGTGTTCCGGGCCCTGGCCTTCGTAACCATGCGGCAGCAGCAGCACCAGCCCCGAGAGTAGGTCCCATTTGAATTCGCCGGCGACGATGAACTGGTCGATGATAGCTTGCGCCACGTTGGCAAAATCGCCGAACTGAGCCTCCCACAGAACCAGCGTCTCAGGATAATCGCGGCTGTAACCGTACTCGAACCCGAGCACTCCGGCTTCAGAGAGCGTTGAATTGTAGATTGCACACACCGCCTGATCGTCGGAAACATGTTGCAGCGGAACGTATTCCTCCTCATTTTCGATATCGATCAGTACCGAGTGCCTCTGATTGAATGTCCCGCGGCGGCTGTCCTGCCCACTGAGCCGCACCGGTGTGCCGGTTTTCACCAAACTGGCAAAGGCCAGTGCTTCCGCCATGCCGTAATCGACAGCACGCTTTCCGTTCCCCATTTCCGCCCGCTGTTCGAGCAGCTTGCCGACTTTGGGATGAATGTGAAAATCAGCCGGGTAAGTGGTAAGCCGCCCGGTCAGGCTTGGCAGCTCCTCGGCTGGGACCGCGGTCTCCACTTCATATTCCGGCTTGTAGCGCTTGCCTTGATATTTGTCCCAATAATCCGGCAAGTCGCGCATCATTGGCTTCTTGCGAATGTGCCCAGCGCGTGCTTGCGCGGCCTCGATCTCGGCTTTGATCGCATCTGCCCGCGACTTCGCATCTTCAATGCCCGCATCTTCGGCATAGATCTCCCACAGCGGAGGGTGCTCTTTGATCGCCTTATAGAGCAGCGGCTGGGTGATAGTGGGATCATCGACCTCGCTGTGCCCGTGGCGTCGATATCCGATCATGTCAATTACAACATCGCTGCCGAACTTGTAGCGATACTCAAGCGCGATCCGTCCCACGCGAATGACCGCATCAACATCTTCAGCATTGACGTGAAAGATGGGAACATTCTGGCGGCGAGCTAACTGCGCCGCAAAGCGCGAGGAGTGCAGCTCGCTGGGCAAGGTGGTAAAGCCGATCAAATTGTTGACGATGACATGCACCGTGCCGCCAACGCTGTAGCCGCGGACTTCGGCAAGGTTCAGTGTCTCTGCGAAAACTCCTTGTCCGGCGAAAGCACCATCCCCGTGAACCAGCAGGGGAAGGAATTGTTTTGCTCCGCCATCGCCGGCGCGATCTTGTTTCGCACGCGTCCGGCCCACGGTTACGGGATCGACGGCCTCAAGATGGCTCGGATTCGAGACCAAGTGAATGTGCACCTTGGCGCCGCTGCGAGTCTCATACTGGCCGGTAGCACCCATGTGATACTTCACGTCGCCACTACCCAGAACGCTACGAGGATCGACGTCTTCGAATCCGGCAAACACTTCTTCCGGCGCCCGTTTTGCGACGTGCGCAATCACGTTGAGGCGCCCGCGATGGCTCATACCCATCACCAGTTCGACCGCGCCATGCTGGCCTGCTCCCTCGAGAATCTCATCTACCAGCGGGATCAGCGCGGTCACGCCTTCGAGCGAAAAGCGTTTAGTGCCGAGATATCGCTGCTGCAGAACTAGCTCGAACAGATCGGCGCGAATCAACAGATCGAGCGCGCGGTCCTGATCGACCGAAGGCGCGGCAGCTTCGATGCGTTCTTGTATCCAGCGGCGGCGCTCGCCGTCGGAGATGTGGGTGAACTCAACTCCAATCGTGCTGCAATAAGACCGGCGGGCGTCTTCTGCGTATTCGCTTTCACGAGGCAGGTCGGGATGGGGCGCGGGCTGCAAAAATCCCAGGGGGTCAAGATCAGCTTCCAGGTATCCCCACTGGCGATAGAGATCGAACACGCGCTCGCGTTCACCATTGGGGTCTTCCATGACAGCGGTACCGGCAGAGTTGCCGGACTTGGATTGTCGGCTAGGCATAATCAGTACTACTAGAATAAAGGATGCTGCAGGAGGCGTGCTTGATTCTTGAGTGACTTTAGTACGAAGGCGTATCAAACAAGACTGCCCTGAGCCGAGCCCAGGGCAGAATAAAATATAGGTGAAAACGTTTTACGGCCAGCGCTTAGCATTGTCTTCCCATCCAGCGGCGCGGGCGGCCGGCTGGGACTGATTGACAGCCGGTTGCGGGATGCGAATGGGCTGCTGTGTAGCAGAAGTGCTGGCTGGAGTAAGCGTTGGCTTGGCGCCGTTTTCAGCACCGATGTCTTTATCGTCGGACAGAAGCGGAGCGGCTACCCGCAAAGCCTCTACTTCTTTTTCCAGCCTGGACATTTCCAGTTCCTTTTGCCGGAGAACCTCGTAAACATTCTTCATATTTGGGCACCTGTGAGAGTAACTAGAGCCTAAAAACCTTGATCGAACTCTATGCAGCTAAAAGGAATTTGTCAAGAAAGAAGGGCAAATTCAGCTTGGAATGTCTCCCGCCGCCACCTCGAAACGGCCGTCCCAGCATCGTTTCAATGTGAATTGTTGGCCTTCAAGATCGCCTTGGATAATGGTGTACTCTGGTTACTCATGCGATTCATTCACGTCCTTTTCCTTCTGCTGATACCGATGGTTTGTGCTGTGCCGCAATCGACGGTTCCGGCAACTGACGATTACTCCGGCATGTACACCTTCCTGCGCGAAGGTGAATTTATCCAGGTCACGGTCGAAGAAGAGGAAAGGGTCACCGGCTTCATCTCACGATTTGGAGATTCGGACGCGGACAAGAACGAATTCCTCGACCAATTTTTTGAATCGGGAAAACTCGACTCCAATCACCTTACCTTCACTACCAAGAATGTTCACGGAAGCTGGTTCACGTTTGATGGAAGGCTGGGCCGAGGCGCTGGTAAAAAACCGGAAGATGAGGGGTACTACGTGATTCGCGGGATGCTGACCCGCTTCCAGACCGATGCCGATAAGAAAAATACCACCCAACAAGCGCGGCGGGTAGAGTTCAAATCTTTTCCTAGAGATGTGTCGCCGTAAAAAGCTGTCAGCTTTCAGCCATCAGCCATCAGCTAAAACTGGTTTCCCTCGAGCTTGCATCCTGCTTGCCGATCTTTCAGATCGTCAGCATTCCTAATCTACGATATTCCACCATGGCCCCCGTCAGGTACTGGGATTTCTTCCTGGCAAGCACTACGCTATCCGGGAAACGGAGATTCGTGACAATACTCGTCCGCCTGGAGACCTGGAGACAGCAAAGCGCGATATCGCCTGAGCAGCAGGTGTATTTGGCACGGCTCTGCCGTGGAGAACCTTTATCAGTTTTTCTTGAATTGAACGTTCTTCTCTATGCTGGCGTGCTGGCGTTTGTTGCTGGACTTGGCTGGACCGTCACCACCTGGTCGCAACAACTCGGTGACGTTGTCGTCCTGGCCATTCTCTCCACCATCCTCGCCGCGTGTTCCTGGTACTGCTTTTCTCGAGCGCCCGCTTGGTCCCTTGCAGAAACCTCTACTCCGACTGCAGTCTTTGACTATGTGCTTTACCTCGGCAGTCTTGTCTGGTGCGTAGAACTCGCTTACCTTGAGAACCGATTGCACGTTCTCTCCGGACAATGGGATTACTATCTCCTGGCCACAGCCGGCTTGTTTTTCTTCCTCGCGTATCGTTTTGATAATCGCTTCGTCCTGTCACTCGCTTTGTCGTCACTTGCCGGATGGTTCGGGCTGAAGATCTCGCACTGGCCGTCCCATCAGGATACTGTCTATCGGGAATGTGCGCTGCTCTACTGCCTGCTAGTTGCCGTCGGCGGAGTGACGCTTAGCGGCGCGGCCTGAAACCACATTTCTTCGGCACTTATCTGAACATCGTGGCCAACGTTTTGTTTTGGGCATTGCTCTCGGGCGTATTCAATCGGGAAGGCTACGGGATATGGTTTTTGGCGCTGCTTTTGGCCTGTGGCGCATCTCTCGCCTGGGGTCTGAAGCGGCGGCAGTTTGCCTTCGTTGCTTATTCGGCCGTCTACGGCTATGTGGGTGTAAGCGCAATACTCATCCGCAACATCAATGACGAAACTGCTACCCTCGCCTATTTCGTCGTTACCGCAGTTTCAATGCTGGTGGCGTTAGTCCTTATCGCACGCCGCTTCGGAAGGGCGGCATGAGAATCTACACGGCATTGAGCGAGGAGACTCTGCGCGCCCACAAACTTCTGGCAGACTGGGCCGGCGAGGGCTTCATCAGCAAGGAGCAGTACGCGCGTCTGGAGCAGGAGACCGTCTCTGAGCTGCGCACCACCGACATCTTTCTGCGACTGATCCTGTTCCCCTTCACCCTGATCACCGTGGGCGCCGCCACCGGACTATTCTTCGTGCTTTCGCGGCCATCGGAACAAACCTCCGGTGTTTTCTTGCTGATGTTTGCTGTTGTCTGCTACGCGGCTGGCGAAATCGCAGTATCTCAATTTCGGCTCTACCGCTACGGTATCGAGGAAGCGCTTGCCGCTTGCTCGGTGGGTTTTCTTTGCGTGGGAATGCAGCTAGCTTTTTTCAGCCACACTTTTTACACGCCAAATACGGGCGCACCACTCTTCCTGGTTCCGGCCGCTGGCGGCATATTTTCGCTGTGGATCTGGCGCCGGTTCGGGTTCTGGTATGCATTTCTCGGGGCAATGGTCTTCGCCATCTTTTTGCCAGGTTACTGGACCACTTCTCACTCTGCGCAGCATGTGATCGTCGCCTTGATCTATGCAATCGGGCTCATAGGTGTAACCGCGGTACGATCGCGACATCGCCTCGATTACCTCAACGAGAGTTATTCGCTCGTCGAAGCGCTCCTCTGGGTCGGCATCTACCTGGCCATCAACCTCCAGCTGTCGTCGTTGGATATGCGCATGCAGTGGTGGGGTTTCGGCACCACCGCCGCCTCTGAATTCCCGAGGTCGTTCTACTGGTCCACGTGGGTGATGATCTGGTGTCTTCCGGTCATCGTACTCGTGCGCGGCATTCGCCAGAAAGACCGCTTAGTCATTGCCGCGGGCACAATCGTCACCGTCCTGACCTTCGTCTCCAATAAGCCTTATCTCGGCTGGCCGCGGCATACCTGGGACCCAATGCTTCTCGGCATATTGTTGACCGCCGTTGCATTGTTCATTCGACGCTGGCTTGCCCGCGGACCCGGCGGAATTCACCACGGCTTTACCGCAACGCGTTTATCAGGAAGAGACAAACAGTGGATGAATGCCGGCTCCGCCGTATTGGGCTTGGCAGCAGCCCAGTCAATGACTTCCAGCCCGCAAACAACGACTCCAGTCCGCTTCAGTGGAGGAGCTTCTGGAGGCGGAGGCGCTAGCGGAGATTTTTGAAGGGTGCTTCAACGGCGGCCTTGCCCGTTCCCCCGGTCAAACTGAAGCACTCACTCGATAGCCTGGTTTAGCTATTAGCTTTTGGTTTGTTAATTGAATGACGTGGAGTTGGGACCATTTAGCTGAAGACTAGGAACTCATCGCTAAAAGCTTATTTCGCCGTCACCAGCGAGTGCGTAATGGCGTGCACCGAAAGTGCGATCCGGTTCTGCACCCCGACTTTGCGCATCAACTTGGCGACGTGAGCTTTCACTGTGCGCTCTTCAATGCCTAGCGCTGATCCGATTTCCTTGTTGGAACGGCCGGCAACCAGCATTTCCAGAACTTCTTTTTCACGATCGGTAAAGGTAACGCGCCCGGCTGGGAAAATGCGCCCTGGCGAAGTGCTGACCCGCTCGATAAACAATGACAACACACGGCGCGGGGCCCAAACCGATCCCTGGTGAACAATGCGTAGCGCTTGAACGAATTCAGATGCCGAAGCCGCTTCATCGACATAGCCCTTGGATCCGGCGGCGATAGCTTTCAGAATTGTTTCTTCGTCCATGCCGGCGCCGGTCACGATGATGCGCACATCGGGCCGCGATGCTTTTATGCTGGCCATTACATCGAAAAGATTTTGTCCATTGCGATTTCCCAAAAGGACGAGGTCGATTTCGGTCATGGTGGCAAGCTCCGCCAAGCTGGCAGAAACCAACTCGAAGTCCGACTCAGAATCAAACAGCGCGCGGAACCCAACAAAACGAAGCGGATCGCTCTCGACGACCGCGATACGAATCGCGGGCTTGTTTGAGGTTGTCTTCATGGCGGTTGCAGCTTTCATAGCTATGCCTGTCCTTTGGACTTAAGGTATGGTTAGCATATCTGTATCGCGTAGGGTTGCAAGGTTCCGTAACGTTTGCTGAATTACGGGAGTAACATAGGGTGAATCCATCTTTTGCGAGGCTTGGACTTCAAATTGACGAAAATGACGCGAATAGTTCCTATGGCAACTGCCCTGGTACTGGCCGCATTGATGACGGCAGCGACGGCGCAAACCCCGCAACCCACCTACCAACCTAAGTTCAAAGGCGACCCGGCGCGTTCCGATTCTGAAGCGGAGGCTTTGGGATATCTGCGAACATTTCTGCGCGCGCAGAGAATTTATAAGAAGAAGAACGATCATTTCGCGACATCTCTGATGCAACTGTCGAAGACCGGCTCATTCACACGGCGCATGGCCTCATCGACCAATCGCGGCGACTACACCGTGAAGTTCACGCCACACAAAGAGAAAGATTGGTTCGAAATTGCTATGGTGCCCAAACAGCTCGACTCTACTCATCGTTCATTTTTCGCCAAGATGGAGGGCAACGATCGCAGAGATGATGGCGCGATCCGCGCCGACGAGCAAAAAGAAGCTGACGAGCATTCGCCGATACTGAAGCCGGACTGAGCAAGATTGCAGTTGCTCGAGTAGTGACGGGCGAGGACGCCCGTGCCCCCACAATCAATATTCGAATCGGAAGAAGATCGTTCCTCACCCATCCCAACCAACACCACAATTCAACTTGCCGTCCCCGGACGAATATCGATCGCCTTGCCGTCATGATAGGTGATGGTCAGCGGCTTTCCGCCGTTCGGATAATTCATCTTCTTATCAATCGAATCACTGCTGGGATCGAGCAAACCAATCCCAATCGCAAAATCTGCCTGCATATCGGTCATCCCCGGCTTGACCTGGTGCTGATCGATGGCTTGCCATATATCCGCCGGCCAATGCTTGTAGAGCTGATGCGGATCTTCGACGAAGAACATATCGTCGGAATAGAACTTAAGATCGCCGCCTCCCCGGTCGGTGGCAATGGGTGTGGCGTAAGACTTTCCGCCATCTGTAAATACTGCCAAGACTTTCGCCCCGCCTGAATCGCCAGGCGAGACGCTGGCAATCACGTCGTGAATCTGCAGTTTCTGCAGCGGCAACAGTTTCCCCGCCTCGTGAGAAAAATCGGTGTGATGAGCGGTTGCATTATAGGGATAATACGGATAGAAGTAGCCCACCTTCACCCACTCTGGCTGCTTAGTCAATTGTTTCGCGGACTTCACATCGTAGGGATAAAGTTTTCTGGGACTGACGTAGTAGTCAGGGTTGAGGGGCGGCGCTTCCTGCTTGGCTACTGGCCTGCTGTCTTCGTGGCGCTGGTAAAGGATCACACCCAGGCGGACGCCAGTCACGATAATGCCGAGCACAAGAATGATCTGAATTTTGCTCTTCATCGCAGGTAGGATAACAGCCCGCAATGGCGCAGCAAGCGAGAAGAATTATTCCATGCTGGAGCCGAGCGGCTGGTAGCGATACTTCTTGCCATCCCAAAGAACCACTGCAGTCATTTCATCGGCTGAGGCTTGTTCCACGTAGATTGCGTTCACTATCTTCTTACGCCTGACTTTCATTTTTTTCAATGTGAGCGTCTTGACCGGGATATTAATTATGACGAACTTCGCCAGCGGAGTCGCCGACCGCCAGGCATCGGCCCCCGATCCGTGAATCACCAACAGCGACACTCCGCGCAGCTTGGGGTCATCGGGAGCAAAGCTGGTGGTTATGGCGGTATTGCCATAGCCATAAAAAGAATCCATCGGATCAATGACTTTGTAATTCTTTTCGCCCTGGTCGATCAGAGCATTTTTGCAGCGCGCCACCAGCACAAGGTCGGCAACTCCGTCGGAGTTCAGGTCAGCGACCATGGGGGTGAAGTTCGGCTCCAGAGAGCAGCTGTCTCCGAACTGCTGATGCACGAATTTGTTATCGACCGGCGCAGGCGAGGTTGCAGCAGCACTCTCTTGCGCCGCGGCAAATGAGCCGCAAAATGTTGCGCTCAACGAAACTAGAAGGAGAGAAGAAGCAATTCGGGACCACATGAATTTAATGTAGTCCCGCAATCGCGAACTTAGCTAGGGCTGTTGAGTAACCAAAGTCACACAGCTATTTCGTGATGGCCAAGCTGTCAACGCTTCCGACCTCAGTATTAGTGAGTAGCAGGAAGGAGTTCGGCACTGGAGTCAGCGCGCCAGTATTGGCATCGACTGAGTAAGTTGTAACGCCGATGTCGCAACTGAAACACGCCTCTTGGTCTCCGGTGAGCGCCCACAGAAAATTTCCGGTTGGATCAATCACCGGCCAGTCGCCGGGGCCAGAACCGGAAACCTGAGTGATTGCGCCGGTCCTGGCCGAGAGCGAATAAATTCCGCAGTTGTCATACATGAATTTCCCGGCGCTGGCGATCGTCATGTTGTCAGGCCCGGGAATTCCAATCGTGCCGGGCGTGACCATGGTCCCGCAGGCGCCAGTTGAAAAAGGTGAGCCGCTGATCGCGCCCAGCGCGCCGGTCGTCTGGTCGATGCTGTACGCGTAAATATTTTTGGTGTCCTGGGATTCGCGTTCGTACAAGTACGAATTGTTCGGCGTGATGACAATCGCCCAGCCTTTGGTCACGTCGGTGCCGAATGGAGATCCCGGAATGGGAGTCAAGACACCGGTATTCTGATCGATTGTGTATCCAGAAATTCCTCCGCTGGTTGAGACGTAAAGGAATTGATTGGTCTGATCGACCATCATCAGCGTCGCGGGTACCGGAAAACTGGCGGAGCTGGCGCCTGCAGCCGCAAACGGAGAACCCGCTACCGGGGTCAAAGCTCCAGACTGCATGGTGAATGCGTACACGCCCGCCGTACCCAGCGCATAAAGAAACTTGCCCTTGTTATCCACCACATCCGCATACAAAGCCTGGTTGGTTAAATATGATCCGACGGCGTTTCCGAGTGAGCCGCCATTGCGGTTAATGGCATAGACGAAAATTCCACCTTGCGCTCCTGCGTTGCCGACTGCAGTTTGGAAAATGAACGAACCCGAAGGATCAATCGTGAGGGTTTCTGGATCGACGTTATTGGCAGAGCCACCGTGGGTTGCAGTTAATTTTCCACTGCTCTGAATATCTGCGGCATAGGGCCCCCCACCGGGAAGTGGATTAGCGTACAAAAATCTTGCTGCACTGGTTTGGCCCGCGGCGCCGGTGCCTTCTCCATAGCCTGGAATAGTTTGAGCGCCGCTTCCTCCCGTACCTGAACCAGCCGAACCGGAAGTAGTGCCTGCGCTGCTAGAAGTGCCGGAGGAGACTCCACCACAATTGCTTAAGAAAATGACTGTTGTGAAAAGGACGAATGCACTGACGAATTTTTCCAACCGCAACATGGGTATTCCTTTATTAAAGGCCTGTAAATTATTCTTGCTGAGCGCGTTGATTGGATGTGACGTGCTCGCCGCAGTTGGCTGCAGCAGCCCGCCTGAGAGGGATTCTCAGGTATTTTTGATTTCTAGATGGGGGACTTTACTGATGTCCAAAGTGCTGCCAACCAGCGGGTTTCAGCGCGGTGCGTTTGCCGCTTTCTGTGATGATCGAAATTTTCCTGCCGCGCGCGATCTCGCCAATGTGGGTGACGGGAACTCTGCAGATCTCTGTTGGTATGCGCCGGCCGGGTGGAGCGGTGAATAGGAGTTCATAATCATCGCCGCCGTGAAGAGCAAATTTTAAATTTACCCGCTCACTATTTTTGCCGATAGTCGCGCGCGGAATTGCATTTTCCCAAATCTCAGCTCCGACTCCGCTCTCTTCGCAGAGGTGATTCAGATCAGTCGAAAGCCCGTCGCTGATATCGATCATGGAAGAAGCAAATTTCTTGGTGAGCAGCAGCCTACCCAACGGAATTCTCGGTTGCGGAAAAAAATGTTTGGGAAACTGCTTTGGCGCGAGCTTCCGTTTGGAAAACAACAGCTGCAAGACCGCCGCCGATCCACCCAGTGATCCGGTCACATAAATTCGATCGCCGGGCTGCGCAGTGGAACGCAGCACCGCTTTACCTTTCGGCACTGATCCGAGAACAAGAATGTCGGCCAGAATTCCTGCTGGAGATTGCGCGGTGTCGCCGCCGGCAAGGGTTAGGTCGAATTCACGCGCAAGTTTCAACAGACCTCTCATGAATCCATCAATCCATACCTGGGGCAATTTCGCAGGCACCGCCAGCGACAGAAAAGCTGCTAATGGCTTTCCTCCCATAGCCGCAATATCGCTCAAACCTCGCGCCAAGCAGCGATGACCAACCGACTCCGGTAGATGCCACGCTCGCCTGAAGTGCACGTTTTCCAAGCTGAAATCAGTAGTGGCGAGCAGATCGTGACCCGCAGGAAGCCGCAGCACGGCACAGTCGTCGCCAATTCCTGTCACTACCATTCCACTTTTTGGCAATGCCGATGGGGGGTAACTATGCCCCTCACGCGCACGCAGTTCGGCGGCAATTCTAATTTTCGAAATCACCGCTTTTTCTGATGAAGGCAACCCGAGGACATCATAAGCGGAAATGCAAACTGGCCCAAGCCGCAGATTCGAAGAGCTTAGGAAAGTAGGACAACCTGGAGTTTCAGCCGCACATCTAGGAGTTGTTTGCAGGCTTAGGGCCAGCCGGGGCGCCTCTCGGTTGGCTAGAATCAGCCAGAGAGTACCTTCGTCGCCATCGTCCCCGGAATGGTAACTGGCCTTTGGGTCACCTGCAGTTACCTGCCGTTTGTAACTAAAGAAATCGGCCTGACGTCGTTGACAGGCTGGAGGTGCTTTGCTACCGTTACTCCAAGCAATCTCCCGATAGCCTGTGGTCGAGCTAAGTACTGAATTCGCTGTGAGTTAGCGGAAACAGTGATTTGGCCCATTTGTTCCGGGGCCGAGTCCAGCACCAAAAAGCGGTGGTTAGGCCTTAAAGGTGCAAGATAAAGCGTGTGGAGCCGATTGCTGGGTGCTCCTAATTCTGGCCATAAGGATTAACAGAAATTGCGTAAACGCTTCTACATTCTATTTGTTACTCGCGGAGAGGATGGCCAGCTTCGCAAGATCCCAATTCCCGTCCATTATCTTTACGTATTTATCGCAGGCACTGCCGTAGGCCTTTTCGGGCTGACCGGACTGGCGCAGTCCTACATGCGAATGTTGTTAAAGACATCGCAGTACAACGAACTTCGCGCCGAAAAAGACGACCTCAAGACCCGATACACCAATCTGGAGCAGGTTGCAAAAGTGCGCGATCTGCAGGTTGCGTCTTTGGGATCTCTGGCGAATGAGGTTTCGTCACTTTACGGACTTAAGCCGGATGAGACTTTGATGGCGGGAGCTTCCGACCAGGTAGAGGATGAGCAGGTGAACTCTTCCCTGGATCGGCTGTCTACTCTAAAGACAACGGCCTTGAGCGGCGCCACCACCGCTGGCCTGACGCTTGGCCTTACCCGAAACGTGACCACAGCCGACTGGGTCCGCGCTAATTCCGCGCCGAATATTTGGCCCGTCGAAGGCCCAATTACAGCCGCATTCGGCGAACGAATCGATCCATTTAACGGCGAGGGTGCTTTCCATTCAGGAATTGATATTGGGGCGGCGATCGGACAACAAATCATCGCTCCCGCAGATGCAGTTGTGGTGTTTGCCGACATCATGGGCGGGTACGGTCGCGCCGTCGTCCTCGATCATGGTCACGGCATTACCACACGCTATGGGCACATGAAGAGCCTGGCGGTCTTCGCTGGCGAGCATATTCATCGCGGCGATACGATCGGCTACGTCGGCGATACCGGGCGCAGCACCGGACCGCACCTTCACTATGAAGTCCGCATTAACGATACCCCGGTCAATCCGCATAAATATCTGCGCACCACTTATGCGCATGTTGGCGGATTTGCCGCGGGAAGCTAGAAATAGCTTTCAGCCTTCAGCCATCAGCTACGAAATACGGACAACCAATTGTCCTTGGCGAATTTTCGGTGCAACCTTCGTAACCAAGCAGTATCTTTTCTCACAGCCCTTCTAGGCTTATCCTTGCTTCAAGAATGGGGCCTGTTCGGCTCTCACCCGAAAACTTTATGTTTCCTTTTCGTCTTTACACCCTGGTTGTGGGCGGAGCGAGTGCTGCGGGCGCTGCTTACCTGATTTTTGGCCGCAGGAAAAAAAACGCGGCCGAGATCGAGCGCCACCGCCGCGACTGGCTGAACCAGATTGGCCGTATTACCGACGGCACGGTGATCGATGTACAAGAACTTGCCCAGAGCGGTCATGCGCCCGCGACTTTGCTGATTTTTCACTACGACGTGGGGGGAGTTTCCTACGAAGCCTCGCAGGATGTGACTCAGCTGCGACAGCTCATAAACCTGCATTCTTGCAGACTGGGGTTGCCGACATCAGTACGCTATGACCCGCAGAATCCGGGAAACTCCATTGTGGTCTCAGAAAAATGGATGGGACTGAGACAGTAGCTTTTATCTAGTATCAATTCGCAAAAGAATTTCAACCACTTTACGGTCATCGAATTGGCTCATGCGTTTGGTGTCGCTGGTCTTTCCCTTGGCCTGCGCGTAAATTTCGTAATCCACATTTGTAGCCAGCGCTGGAAAACGGTAGGTGCCATCAGGCCCGACGATGTAGGTTTTCACAGCGCGGGTGCGGGTGTCGGTCACGTACACGACAGCATCGACTACAGCATTGTCCTGCCTATCGAGAACTTTGCCGGTGAGCAACCGCCCGGGAGTGGTGTCTTTGTTCTTAGCGAATGCCCCGGGGGTGGCAAGCAGCGCCAGGACAAAAGCCCAAATCACGAGAGTTTGCGATCTTACCAACTGTATCCGAGTCATCATCACGTCTCCAGCTTCAACCTGAGCTGCTGCTATTGTAGATGCACCCCAGTATCGACCCGCTCATCTCTTTCAATGTGCACTGTGACTTCCGGGCCGGGCTGCAAATGCTTGTAGGCGGGGTTTTTATATCCTTTCAAATCCGGCCACAGCACATAATCCTGTTTGCCTGCGGGTACGCGCTGCTCAAATTCTCCCAGACGGTTGGACGAAACTTTCCAGTGCGCTTTATTCTCTCCAGCTACACGAATCTTCACCTCCACGCCATAGACCGGGCGATCATCCGGTCCCCAGACGGTCCCGAAGATTAGCGCGTAATCGGGTGGTCTGGATTTCTCCCGCCCGTGCAGTGGATTGTTAATGGTTGGAAAGAGGGTAAGGCAAGCCAGAATTAAGGTGCGGAGAGCGAATGCGGAGGTGTTCCTAAGAATAATCGCCGTCTTCGGTTTCTTCTTCCTCGTCATCTTCCTCGTACGCTTCCTCCACCGGTTTGAGCTCGACGGGATTGATCGTGGTCACTTCGAAATCAGTCCCGCACTCGGTGCAAGTGATGACCTCGCCCTCGTCGACCTCATCGTCCTCAATATCAAAGCTGGTCTCGCACTCTGGACAGTACAGCATAAGACCTCCGTTCGGGTGCCGTTTTTATGATTGCACGTTTGTATATTTATTGCTCTTCCCGCCTGCAGGTCAAGTGGCCGGAAAACCAGAGTGTCTGGGCGAAAGCCGCGACGCGACCCGCGCCTTCTTGCATCTGGCACGTGAAAAATTCGAAAATACCACCTGCTCCCGGCGAAGCCTTTGGTGCCGAAATATCTGGTATCTAGAATGAATCTGTTACCGAGCCAGACCCGTGCGGCGGACGAAATTTTGAAGGCGGGAGTCGGTGCGGAAGCGGTCAAAGGCGGGTTGAGTTTGCTCCCAATAGAGTAGGGAGGCAGAGCGTTGCTGATAAGCCTTATCCAGGCTGGCGAACATGGCCTCGCTCTCACCGAGCCGAGCGTCGACCACTGCCATGTCGAAGGGATCCGTCCATGCAGTGGCGGCAAGAGATTTTTGACGGCTCAGCCAGTAGGCGCGCGCTCCTTGCGCGGAAAACTCCCGTCGCATGTCCGCGAACTCTTTTTTTGCGCGCTGCGGATCTTCCCCGAATGCCACGGCTTGCTTCTCTCCCTGATCAATGGCCTTGGGGAGGTCCCCCTTTTGCTCAAAAGCGGTCGTCAAGAACCAATTCAGGAGTCCATCGTTCGGATCCGTCTTAAGCCCGAGGCTAGCTTCCTCGATCAATCGATCGTATTGGTGAGACGTGAGAAGAGGGGTCATGGAAAGGGAGTTGACGATTGAAGAAAACGGATCCAATTGTTTGGCGCGTTGCATCTCTGACCACGACTCGCCGGTACGCTGCCTCTGCGCCAGATACATTCCATACCAGACGTGTGCGGTGACGTTGTTGCGGTTGAGTTGGATGGCGCGCTGGAATTCGCGTTCTGCTCCGGGGAAGTCCCAGTAGCGGGCATATTTGACCCACGCCATGGCGTGATGGCCCATTCCTGAATTGGGATCGATCTCCAGAGCTTTGGTCGCGGCGACTTCCGATTTTTGCAACGCCGTCTGAGCGGGAAGAAAACCTAAGCCTGCCGCCCAGCCGTATGACTCCGCCAAGCCCGCATAAGCTGGGGCAAAGCTCCGGTCTTTTTCTATCGCCTGATTGAAATACCCGAACGCTTTCTGCAAATTATCCGGACTGAGTCTTCCCGAAAAGTACAAGCCCCTCAGGTATAAATCGTAGGCTTCGGGCGTAACATCCCGGTGAGAGTTCACGTGGGCGTTTGCGTCCGCCTTCAGACTCTCGGCGATTTCATCGGTTATGGAACGAGCGACTTCACTCTGCAGGCGAATTAAATCCACCACACTACCTTCGTAACTGCGGCCCTCCGAATGGCCCAGATCCCGTTCGTAACTCTCAGCCCAAAGATGTTTATCCGAACGGGCATCGATCAACTGCGCTGTGATTCGGACCCGGTCCCCGGAACGCATAACCGTGCCTTCGACAATGGCATCAACGCCGAGTTCCTGAGCTATGTCGCGCAACGTTCTTTTCGTCTGCTTATACCGCTCCACCGATGTATGCGAGATGACCCTCAGAGTGCTGAGCTTGGCAAGCTCAGTGATCAATTCGTCGGTCATGCCGTCGCTGAAATACTCCTGCTCGGGATCGCGTGAAAGATTATGGAGCGGAAGCACAGCCAGCGACTGAATTCGATCGGCGCGCCCGCTCAACCTTCGCTCACGGAGCTGGCTCCAGATAAATGCCAGACTCAAGCCGACGGCCGCGAGCGCAACCAGATAAACCGGGATCCGCCCGGCGGTTTTGCCAGGGGGCGCAGAAGACTGCGCCGCAGCCGGAGACAACACTGGAGATATGTCGCTTTTGTTGACCGCGGCGATGAAACGATAGCCCCGCTTGGGCAAGGTCTCGATAAATCGAGGGGTATCGGAGTCGTCCCCCAGGGCTGCGCGGATTTGCCTCACCGCGAAGTTCAGGCCTTGATCAAAATTTACGAAAGTGTCTTCGCCCCAGACCTGCTCCGCCAGCTCGCTCCGCGTAACTACCTCGCCGGCACGCCCCACCAGCGCCACTAATATCTTGGCTGGCTGTGCAGGGAGGTTTAGAGAAACGCCATGACGACGCAATTCGCCGGTGCGCAGATCAAGATCGAAGTCGCCGAAGCGCACCAGGCAAGACGAAAGGTGAGTTACCACAAAGCCCCCGAAGCTCCACTGCACGAGGTGCCCCGGATTATATCGGAAGGTCTGGCAATTGTTGTATAGGCCGGAAGTTACCGCTCTCACAGGAAACTCAGCGAAATCTCACCCGGCTAAAATTGACGCTTTCTCACGAAAGGCGCATAAAACTCTGGAACCACGGGGGCGGCTGAAATTTGTGCGAGTGGCCGCATTTCCAAGAAAACCTAAAGGAGATCATTATGAAAAAAAGCGGCTGTCTCTTGATTTTCGTATGCGCGCTGCTGACGAGTTCTGCCTTTGGCCAGGACAAATGTAGCGTCCGAACCACCCAGGCACGTTATGGGACTACCTGCCAAGGCTTCGTGTCGACCGGCTCCGGGCAGCCGTTGGCGCCTTTCACTTTGCTCGGCACCTGTACTGGTGATGCAAATGGTTTTTTCACCTGCGCGGGCACCCAGAGTTTTGGCGGCTTCGTGGTGCCGGCTGTTGATGAAGGCCAATCGAGCGTAAATCCTGATTGCACCGGACAAATCACCTACAACAATGGCACTCCGTCTGAACTGGACATCAATTTCCTGGTTTTGCACGAGGGAAAGGAGCTGCGCGGAATGCTGCAGAATGCCGGTACTGCCGTGCAGTGCGACCTGATCAGGATGGATAAAGACCAGGATCGATAAACCCGGTCGAAGTGGTTGGTAGCGATTCTCAAACTTTTATGTTGGGCGAGGGCACCCTGGGGGAGGGCGCCATGCGCAACCGGTACGGTCCGTCCGGTAGGACGGGCCGTATCTACATCAACCATAGGGCGTCCACGTCTACGATGATATTGGTCCGAGGAATTTTTTCTTTTTCAGCTTGCGCCACCATGGCGCGCAGCACCGTGTTCAGTTTCTGACGGCTGGGCGATTTCAAAATAAAGTGATAACGGTAATCGCGCTTCAGGCGCTCGATCGGCGCCGCAGCCGGTCCCAGCACTCTCACACCTTCATGGCGAGTCTTTTCAAACCAGCGCCCGAGTGCGCCTGACCAGCGTAAAGTTTCATCCAGCCTGACGCTGCGGACCATCACGTTGGCCAGTGAGCTATATGGCGGATAGTGCATCCAGCTGCGAAAACGTAACTCTTTTTCGTAGAAGCCGACGAAGTCGTGATGCGCCGCATATTGCACCGCGTAATGATCCGGGAAATAAGTCTGCAGCAAAACTTTGCCGGGAACTTCTCCGCGGCCGGCGCGGCCCGCAACCTGCGTCAACAATTGAAAAGTTCGTTCGGCGGCGCGGAAATCGGGCAAGCCAAGCGCCATGTCGGCGCCGACCACACCCACCAGGGTCACGCCATGAATATCATGGCCTTTAGCGATCATCTGCGTGCCGACCAGCAGATCGAGTTCACCCGCGTTCAGCGCGTTGAGCACGCGTTCAAAATCGGCGTGGCTGCGGACGGTGTCACGATCGAGGCGCGCAATACGGGCTTGCGGGAAAAACCCGTGCAGCAGTTCCTCTAGTTTTTCCGATCCTGTGCCCAGGAAATATACGTACTCACTGCCACATGCAGCGCAATGCTTCGGCACCGGCGCCATGAATCCGCAGTAGTGGCATTCCATGCGCCGGCGCGATTTGTGGTGGGTGAGCGCAATCGCGCAATTACTGCACTCGAGTTTCTTGCCGCAGGTCCGACATAAGACTACGGGAGAATACCCGCGCCGGTTCAGCAGCACAATAGCTTGCTCTTTGCGCTGGAGTCGCAGGCGGATCTCCTCGATCAGTTTGCGCGAAATCACCTGCTCGTTGCCGGTCTCCTGAAATTCCTGCCGCATGTCGATGAG
>JBOGLH010000241.1:0-45239 GCA_050746025.1 Terriglobales bacterium
AATTCGCCGCGAGAGATGAAGCCGCCGGGCTCGGCGATGCACCCTGGCCGCCACATTTTCGCAAAATGGAAGGGGAGGCCGCGAGAGTTGCACCTTCGCGCGCGAAGTCAGCCGCCCCGAAGTCGGCGACCAAAAAGCCTCGCGCGAAAATGCCGCTCATCGTCGTCGCGAATTCTCCCGACAAAGCAGCGGCGCTCGCCGGCCTTGAGAGATGGAAGAGCAAGTACGCTGATGTGGCTGCGTTGCTTGCACCCGAAGATGTCCTGGTCGACTCCATGCGCGGCAGATCGTCAACCTGGACGCGCATTCGCATCAATCTGCGTAATGTTCCCGAAGCCAAGCGGCCGCAGCAGGAAACTCCCGATCCGGATGACGATCCCACGCGAGAATGGCGGGAAATGCGGAAATCAAAAGCACCAAAAAAGGATTAATCGCGGTTGGCCGTTACCGCCCTGCTGGAAAAATTGCCGCGATCTCTTGGGGCGGGACAACCTCGAGCTGCGCATATGTGCAGTCTGTCGGCTTCTTGTCAGAACGCCATCTGCGGAACTGCGCCGTGTGCCGGAAGCGATCTCCCTGCATGTGGTCATAAGCAACTTCAACCACGAGCTCAGGCCGCAGAGGCTCCCACGACAAGTCTTTGCCCTGACTCCAGCGGCTTTGGCCTCCGGGCATTCGGCCAGAGGCAGATTCGGAGTCGGCCCAACCTTTCCACGGATGATTTGCCAGCGCATTCTTGCGGTAAGGCTTAAGAAATTCCACCAGCTCCAACCGCTTGGCATTCGAGAAACTCGCGCATACTCCCACATGCTGCAGCGCGCCGGCATCATCAAACAAACCGAGCAGCAACGAACCCACCAGCGTGCGATCACCTTTCTTGTGCCAGCGAAAGGCGGCCACCACGCAGTCGCAGTCGCGCTCGTGCTTTACCTTGAGCATGACGCGCTTGTTAGGTTCGTAAGTTCCTGAGATCTGTTTCGCGACAACTCCATCCAGACCTGCTCCCTCGAAGCGCCGAAACCAGTCGGCAGCGACGTCACGGTCGCGGGTCGCCGGAGTCAAATGAATCGGAGGCGCCGCTGAAGAAATCAATTTTTCCAGCTCGCGACGGCGCTTTTCGAACGGCTCACTGCAAAGATCGCGATCTCCCACGCACAGCAAATCAAAGCAAACAAATGACGCCGGAGTTTGCTGAGACAAAAGCTTTACCCGCGAAGCCGCAGGATGCAATCGCAGTTGCAAAAGATCGAAGTCAAGCTCGTCATCTTTGACGACGACAATCTCGCCATCGACCACACACTTCACTGGCAACGCCGATTGCAACGCTGGCACGAGTTCAGGGAAGTAGCGATTCAGCGGCTTCTCGTCCCGGCTCTGGATGAAGACATCCCCGCCATCGCGAAAAACCAGCGCGCGAAATCCATCCCATTTAGGCTCAAAGACCCAATCATCTCCTTCAGGCAATTCAGCCACACGCTTGGCCAGCATGGGGAGAACGGGCGGGGTGACCGGAAGGTCCACAAGTAAATGGTAAATGCTCGGTCTGAAGACGTCACCCAAGTCCGTAACTTCGCAGGATTATATGCATGTCGTTGGCTGCTGCCGATCTATTGTCATCCTGAGCGAAACAAGAAGATTCGCTTTGCAAATCGCCTTGCGCAGTCGAAGGATCCCCTGCCAGATTGAGTCAGCAAGGGCGTATTAAGGAGTTCTCTCTGTTCAAGCCGTCTCGTGAGAATGCCTTTACACACCGCTTGAAACTGTTAGGTTACATGGGGTCCTTCGAGTCCGTATCTGCTTAGCGCAGCGAAGCAGATTCTCCGCTGAGGATGACATGAGAGTGAGAGTTTTCCTTGGCGAAGCACCGGCGGATTACATCCCGGAAATAAAAAAGGCACAGCCTCAGCTGTGCCTTTTAACAAACCCTAGGCCGCTTTGCGTCGTTTCTTAGCGGACATTCCTGCATTCCAATCGGTGAAGGCGATCACTGCGCCTTCGTTCGCGGCTTGGCCGTAGAAGAACACCGATTCCGCCTCTCCAGCAAAACCATGTAGCACCGGCGCTAGAGCGGCGGTCATTGCTTGCGCTGCGTCAAGAGTGCCGTGCATTTTAAAGCTGATTGGCTTCTTGCGGGTGCCGTCATAATCAGTGAACGCCGAAACACCGACAACCATGGCTGCGTTGATGAATGCAGCAGTGGCTGCCCTACCGTTGCCTCGCTTGGCAAATATCGTGCCCAGCACAGCGAAGTAGCCGGTAACCGCAACATCAAGCCAGCGGTGAACCTGGGGCGAAATAACCTTGGGCACATTGCGGAAAGCATCCGGGACGGTCGCTTCGTTAATATGAGCTTTCTTCAAACTGGACCGCATTTGACGGCTTAAATCACCGATCTCGGTCTGCACGCGCTCGCCGATATCGGTGACGCGCTCAACAACTTCCTGCATGCCGCTGCCGGCAGCTTCCTCTGCTTGGTTGGACTTCTTCACGGTCATAGGGTCTCCTGAAATAAATTCATCATCCTTAGAGCACCATCGCTTGCGTGGGGATGTCCCGACTCCTACGGCTGAGAGCATGTACTTCCAGCTGCTGCTCACCATGTCTGCAGCACGGGATTTGTATCGAGGGATGCTCACCGGCAGCACCCCCACAACTCGTCGCAGCTTTGAATAAATCTAAACGCAGAAGTTCGACGCCTCTTCAACGCCGTTATCGAACCGAGAAAACGGAGTAATTTTCTGCACACGCTATCTCCCAATGTCATCGCCTGAGCCGTAACTCCTCTGCGGCCGCCTGTCCCATCCTGGTCACTTTCCGTTGCTTCTGAAAGTGCCGTGCGTTAGGCTATTTCTGCTCTCGCGATTTCTCCCCTCCTTCCCGATCACAACCTAATTTTGCAAAAGTGCTGCATAGTGGCTGCAAAATGCTGGGTTTAGGACGAGTTACCCACAACATATGGTGTTTTACTACTTGACCCTCGTACAATTTCATCGGTACAGTAGCTCTAATTTGTGCCCCGCCCCATCCAGCCTGGGACGGCATTCATGGGAGCGAACTGCCGGAGGAACCTGGTTGGTAAACCTGCAGGAACATAGTTGCCGTCCAACCGGGTATCCACGCCGCTACCGGTTCAGCAAACCAAGGAGTGCAAGTTGCTCAAACTGAAAAAGCTCCAGATCCTCGGATTCAAGTCGTTCTGCGACCGTACCGAACTCAAGTTTCATGGTGACGGCGTGGCCGCGATCATTGGCCCCAACGGCTGCGGCAAGTCGAATATTGCCGATGCCATTTCGTGGGTGCTGGGCGAACAGTCGGCCAAGACCTTGCGCGGCTCGCGCATGGAAGATGTGATTTTTGCCGGCACTCGCGACCGCAAGCCGACCGGCATGGCTGAAGTCTCGCTGACGCTGATTGATCCGCAAGACTACGAGGGATCGGACAAGAACGACCCCACCGAGTTGGTTCTGCAGGACAACATGCCCGCTGAAGATTGGGATGAAGCCGAGATTCGTGCGCGTGCCGCCGATGAAGTGGAAAAATTAACCGAAGATGCGCAGCCCGGTGCCACCGAAGAAGTCGAAGTTCCCCGGTCAGAGATCAATACCATCGCGGTCGCGTTTCCCGATGATGAGCCGCAGTTTGCGATTCACCTGGTCAAAGGCGACACAGCAATGTCAGCCCCGGCTGGCCATGTGGTCCTGAAAATTCGACGCCGCAAATTTCAGCAAACGTTTCGCGCTGGGGAGATTGCGGTCACCCGGCGGCTGTTTCGTTCCGGCGACAGCGAATACTTGCTGAACGGGAAACTGTGCCGCTTGCGCGACATTCAGGAACTCTTCATGGGCACCGGGCTTGGGCCGGAATCCTACGCGCTGATTGAGCAGGGACGCATCGGGCAAATCCTGAGCAGCCGTCCCACAGACCGCCGCGCGATTATCGAAGAAGCGGCTGGAATCACCAAGTTCAAAACCAAAAAGCGCCTGGCGGAAGCACGCCTGGAGGATGCCAAGCAAAATTTAAATCGTATCAATGACATCTTCGATGAAGTCACGCGGCAGGTGAATTCTCTGAAACGGCAGGCGTCAAAGGCTGAGCGTTATGGACGCTTGCGCGACGAGATGCAGGCGAAGCTTCGAGTTGTTCTGGCCAGCAAGTTCACGCATTTCGATCAGCAGGCTGCGGAATTCGACCTGCAGATCAACTCTCTGTCAGATGAAATGCGTCAACAATCCAGCATCATGCAGGAGTTTGAGACTGAGCTGTCGGAGCGCGGGCAGCGCGGCTATGCCATTGAAGCCGAGATTCGAGAAAACGCGGCAAGGCTGAGCGACATCAAGCTCGATGTTGATCGCAACCAGGCGCAGCGCCGCCACAATGAAGAGCGTTGCAATGAATTGACGATGCGCTCGGCTTCGTCTGAAGCCGAACTGGAACAGGGCCGCGCCCGGCTGACCGCGCTCGAAGAAGAGCTGAATTCCAACCGCCAGGTGCTTGAGTCCGCGGTTGCGGATCTGGCGTTCGCGCAGCAGGAACTCGAAGCCAGCCAACTGCAAGCCACCTCGGCGGCAGAAGCTTTGGCTGGGCTTGAACAACAGCAGGAGCATTCGCGCGCCGCAACGCTTGAATGCATTGCCTCACTTTCGAATTTGCGCAATCAATTGACTCAGGCCGAGGAGCGTATGGCCGCCGCTGATCGCGAAGCCCAACGCCTGCAAAGCGAAATGGCGGCAGCGCGTGCGCAAGCTGAAACCTTCGGAGGCGAACGCGGTCAACTGGCGCTGGAATTTGAATCGGTATCGCAACGGGTTTCGGCATTGACGGAGGAAATTGCGCAGACCCGCGATTTGCTGGCGCTCAAGCGGCGTCAGGAGACGGAAGGCAAGAACCATCTCGATGGCCTGCGGGCTGAATATGCTTCAGCCCTCGGCAAGAGGAGTTCGCTGGAGGCAGTAATCGCGGAGCACGGGTATTCAACCGAATCGGTCCGTCGTTTGTTCCAATCGGGCAGCATGCAGGGTGGTCTTGCGCCTGTAGGCGTACTTGCGGACTTTCTCGAAGTTGAGCCGCGCTATGAATCGATGGTGGAAGACTTTCTACGCGACGAGTTGAACTACATCGTGGTCAAGTCGTGGGACGCCGCCGACGAGGGCTTACGGCTGCTGCGGTCGGATGTGAATGGGCGCGCAACATTCCTGGTTCATCCTGAAGATTCTCAGGCGCGGTTTTCTTTCGCAGTGGCTGACGGCCAACCAGAGCCGCCGGACGCGTCCATCGTTCCGCTCAAGCGCACCATCCGTGTTCTCGATGGCTTCGGAAAATCACTGGAAGTGATTCTTCCTAAACTGCGCGACGGTTACATCGTTCCGGATCCACAGTTCGCACGAAACCTGGCCCTCGAAAATCCGGATGCGTTTTTCCTCGCACAGAATGGCGAATGCTTTCACAACGTGACCGTTACCGGAGGCAAGCAGCGCGCCGAAGGTCCACTATCCATGAAGCGCGAACTGCGCGACATCACGCGAGTGTTGAACGAATTGGAAATGGTGTTGCGCAATCAGGAGAGCAGCGTACTGAATCTCGGGCACGAGATCAAGGAATTGAGTTCTCTGCTTGATCGATTGGAAGCCGAGAAACGCGAGTCGGAAAAGCAGGCCATGACTTCCGGTCATGCCCTGCGGCAGATCGATTCCGAGATGACGCGGGTGCGTGAACGCTGCGAGGTGTGTGAAAGGGAATTGACACGGCTGGCGGCGGAGCGCGCGTCCCACCAGCAGATCATGGTTGACC
This sequence comes from Terriglobales bacterium, assembly GCA_050746025.1. Taxonomy (GTDB): domain Bacteria; phylum Acidobacteriota; class Terriglobia; order Terriglobales; family Acidobacteriaceae; genus Gp1-AA145. The sequence goes on from JBOGLH010000241.1 coordinate 5,788, forward strand.
GCCAGATTGACATCGCGATGGTGGAAGAAAAACAGGGAGAGTTGGAGCGGCTGGCCGCGTCCGCACAGGAGCAGCTCGCCATATTGCGCGAAAATCGTAACACGACCGCGCAAACTGTCTCAGAGCGGCAAGCACAGGTGGCAACCCTTGCGGAGCGGCATCGCTCGGCTTCATCCGTCTTAGAGAGGATCGCGCAATCGGTGGCGGAGATGCAGGCGCGTATCGGGTCACTGATGTCCCAGATCGAATCTGCGTCAGGAGAAAAAGCTCAGCGCGAATTGGAAAATCTCACGATTGCCGACAAGTTGCTGGACCTCGACGCCGAAAAGAATGCGTGTGAAACTCGCGCCAGCTTGCTGCAAGTGGAATTGGACGAGGTGCGCGCGCGGATTGGTGAGATCGATGCGATGTTGCGTGAATCCCGGCATGCGCTCGATACGTTGCGTGACCGCAAAGCTGAACTTTCCACTGCCGCGGTCAAACTGCAGTCAGATGCGGAGTATCTGGCGCAGACTTGCATGAACGATCTGGGCGTGGAGCGCTCGGAATTGATGGCGGACGCGACTCTGCCGCGAGTCTCCGGCGAGGAGCTGGCCGCCGAAGATCAGTCCTGTCAGGACATGCGCTCGCGCCTTAATGCAATGGGCCCGGTAAATATGATGGCGCTTGAGGAGTTCAAGGAAGCCGCCGAACGTCAGGCGTTTCTTGAAACTCAGCGCAAAGACCTGCTCGACTCTATCAATAACACGCAGGCAACCATTAAGGAAATCGACATCTTTTCGCGGCAGAAATTTGAAGAAGCGTTCAATAAGATCAACGAAAATTTCCAGGTCACATTCAAGAAGCTCTTCGGCGGCGGCAGTGGCATGATGCGGCTCACCGACCAGGAAAACAGCACGGAGAGCGGCATTGACGTGGTTGCATCGCCTCCCGGAAAGCGCTTGCAGAATGTGCTGTTGCTCTCGGGCGGTGAAAAAGCAATGACCGCGCTGGCCCTGCTGGTGGGAATTTTCCAGTATCAACCCAGCCCGTTCTGCATTCTCGACGAAGTGGACGCGCCGCTCGACGAAGCCAACATTGGCCGCTTCACGGAGCTGGTGAAAGAAATGAGCGTACAGACTCAGTTCGTGCTCATCACCCACAGCAAGAAAACTATGAGCATCGCGCCCGTGCTTTATGGCGTGACCATGCAGGAACCCGGTGTTTCAAAGCTGGTTTCAGTAAGGTTCGGGGCGACGGCATAGCAAATGTTTTTCTGCGGCTGCGCGCACACCAACAACTCCGCTGCGCAACCGTTACGCTTTCAATAATTTCCACAACCCATCAGCTCTGAATCCCGTGCCGGCCGCCACTTTCACCGTAGTTTTCCTTTGTCAATTGCCTATCGGTGGAAAACAGAGAAGCTCCAAATCAGCTATGATTCTCTCCCGTTGACAAAAATTTCTGAGCGGCTAAAATACGCGACGATTTCTACATCTAAGATTTCCTCATGACTACTCAAACCATCGACTCCGCCCTCTTACAGACTGACTTCCCGGAACTGGAACTTTTCGCCAGCGGCAAGGTCCGCGACGTTTACCAGGTGGGAAGCGACCACTTACTTTTTGTAGCTACCGACCGCATCTCGGCCTTTGATTACGTGCTGGCTACAGGAATACCCCACAAAGGCCGGGTGCTCACGCAGCTGTCCTTGTTTTGGTTCGACTTTCTCAAAGATGTCGTGCCCAATCATCTGGTCACGGCCGATGTGAGCCGCTATCCCGCCGAAGTAAAGCCCTACGCTGAGCAGCTTCGCGGCCGATCCATGCTGGTGCAGCGCGCGGAAATGTTCCCCGTCGAATGCGTGGTGCGCGGTTATTTGTCCGGCTCAGGATGGAAAGAGTACAAAGCCTCGGGAAGCGTTTGCGGCATCAAGTTGCCGACCGGGTTGCGCGAGTCCGAGCAACTGCCGGAGCCGATCTTCACTCCGGCCACCAAGGCGACAACCGGCCACGACGAAAATATTTCCTTCGAGCGCATGACCCAGCTGGTGGATCCCGAAGACGCGCGCCAACTACGCGACCTGAGTCTCGCAATTTATAAGAAGGCCGCAGACTACGCCCGGCAAAAAGGCATCATCATAGCGGATACGAAATTTGAATTCGGCCGCACCACAAGCGGAATTACGCTCGCCGACGAGGTGCTTACGCCTGACTCCTCGCGCTTCTGGCCGGCGGACAAGTATTCGCCCGGGATGTCGCAGGAGTCATTTGATAAGCAGTACGTCCGCGATTACCTCGAGGAGATTCACTGGAATAAGCAGCCCCCGGCGCCGGCGCTTCCTCCCGAGGTGGCTCGCCGGACGGGCGAGAAGTACGTGGAAGCGTACCGCCGGTTAACTGGACGTGAGTTGGATGTGTAGAAACGGCGCCGCAGGGGAGCGCGCCGAGTGAACATTGCAGACGTAATGATCGTGTTTGTGCTGCTGGTGTCGGTAGTGCAAGCAGCGATTTCTGGTTTTTTTCAGGAGGCGTTTGCTATTGCCGGCGCGGTGTTCGGATACATCGTCGCCGCCTGGCAATATCAGCGCTTAACGAGTTACCTTTCGCCTTACATCAGTTCACGATGGTTGGCGGAAATCGTAGCGTTCTTGTTGATTTTCACTGTGGTGCTGGTTCTTGCAGGACTTTTGGGTCGGACGGTACGGTGGCTGATAAAAGAAGTTGGACTTAGCGGAATCGACCGGTTTATGGGTGCGCTGTTAGGTTTTGTACGGGGTGCTCTGCTCGTGGCGATTGTGCTCCTAGGTATGACGGCATTTGCTCCCAACTCGAGCTGGCTGCAAGGGTCGTCGCTGGCGCCGTATTTTCAAGTAGTAGGACGGGCCGCGATTTGGGTTGCGCCCTCGGAGTTGCGGTCGCAGTTTTATCAAGGATTGGATTATCTACGACGCGGGCAAGCCGCTAAGCCGCGTCAACACATCAAGTAATGGCTTTTGTAGTCTGGCCGTTTAAACAAAACGGAAAGAGAGATCCTGTGAAAGATCAACTGGAAGCGCTCGTTCACCAGATGTATAAGAGCAATATTCTTTATTCAGAAGCGGTCAGAGAATTCAAGAAACGCTTCATCGCAACCGTCCTCGAGGAAAACAAAGGGAACCAGTGCCGAGCCGCGCGGCAGTTGGGAATGCATCGCAACACCCTGAGCCGCACCATTACCGAGCTCAAACTTGATGTACGAGAGTTCCGCGATGGCGGAAGGCGTCCGCCACATGCCGCGCGGCCAATCACCTTCGAAAAAAAATTCGCCCGCTAAGTTTCCGCTTTTCTATAAATGAAAAAGGCAGCCCGTGGAAGGACTGCCTTTTGATTTTCGAGCGTTAGTGTGATGCTGCTTTATGGGCCGGTCGCCGGTGAACTGGCTTTTTCGGAGCCGGTGCCCCCGCCTTCTTGAGCAGCTTGCCATCGCTCATCATCATCATGAACGGTGTCGCAGTGTAGGAAGCTGGTGTGCCCTCGAAGTCAAAGGTATCGTCAGCCTTTGGCATGCGAAGCTTGGGTATTGGCCCCGACATCGTCAATGTAATGTCCGGACGTTTTTGCTCGATGTCATCCTGACTGCCGGCAATGTGCAATTCGGTCGGACTCGTGACCTCAATCACGTTGCCTTCCATCTGCAATGGAACGTTCTTGATGACGTTCCAGACCTTGTCCTGGTCTTCTGGAGTACCGGCGGAGAGAACGAGTTCCCACTCGCCAAAACTCAATTGCTTGATCTGGTCCGGAGTCTTGTCCTTCACCAAATCATGGGCCTGCTGCGCCGGGGTCGGTGGAACGTACTTGGTGATTTTCGTCGCCCAGTCCTCAGGCGGAGCGGTGGCCGTCTTGGCGGTCGGCAGAGCATAGTCCACCCAACCCTCGTCTGATCCGTGATAGTTCTTATAAACCTTTTCGCCATAAGACTGGATCTGGTTTTGGGCTGGGCCTGCAGGGGCTAGGCTGGCCGCGCGAGCAATATAAAAGAGGCCGTTCAACGTATCCGGTGGATTGGCCTGAAGGTAGGCCATTGCTAATGGGTAGACGTTCTGAAGATCGTTCGGCTCCGCATCAACCGCCGCCTTCAGATTAGTCTGCGACTTCGTGTAGTCTTTATTTTGTAGTGCCGCGAAACCGGCGCCAGCTTCGAAGATGGGTCCGACCTGCTTCTTCAGCTTGTCATAATCGGCGTCGGAAACGCCGGCGGGTTTCGGTCCCGACTGCATGCATTCCAGGCCTTTGTTGGAATACTGTGTCAAGTCCGACAAATTCTGTTGCGGATTTTGCCCGGAAGCAACACTTTGGCGCGCCAGGAAGGTCAGGAGAGCGAGGGCCCTTAGATTGCAGGGGTCCGCAGTGAGTACGCGCTTTGCCGTCTCCACGACTTTGGCTTGGTTTCCACTTTGCTGGTAGGTCGCCATCAGCAGCTCGAGGGCCGTGGTTTTCATCACGCTGTTTGGATATTGGGTGAGAAAAGCCTCCAAGGCGCTGATCTTCGAGCTGGGATCTTTTTGCTGGACCGCTCCAATGTAAGCGTTATATTCTGCGGGGTCTTTAATCTCCGGCGCGGCTGCACTGGACTGCCCGGCGGCTTGCTGCCCAGCCGACTGTTGGCCGCTGGTAGGCGGTGCGGCAGGCTGCGTTTGCGGTGGAGTGGTATCTTGTGCGCCAGCCGCTAGGGCGGTCACCAGCACAAATGCCAAAACAGTTGTTTTCATTTCCAATCGCTCCTCGAATCCTTAGGAAATTGAATTACGGGAAATCGCTGCAACGGCAAATCTGAATCTAAAGCCTCGACCACATCGCGGTAGAGCGAAGACAAGACCCTGAACTCCACAGCGCCCTTTGGGGATTGCCAGGGCGAAAGACGAGTTCCGGTGAGCGGGATTATATGTATGCTGTTCAACTTAAGCAAGTTTCGCTGTTTTAACACACTTCACAGCTTACATTAGGATGCAAAACTCGTTCCTGCTGATGGTTTTCACAACCAAGCTGAAAGGAAACCCATTTCTATGAATTTTCAGGATTCGAAGGAGCTTGCCGGAAAAGTGGCTGTCATAACTGGCGGGGGACGAGGCATTGGCGCGGCCATTGCGAAAAAGCTGGCAGCTCTCGGCACTATAACAGTTCTCTGCGGTCGCTCTATGAAGCCACTGCAAGCGACCGCTGAGAAGATTGCGGCTAGCGGCGGTCAGAGCAAAGTCATGCAATGCGACGTCAGCAATCTCGAATCGGTTCAGGCGCTCGCCTCATTCGTTAACCAGAGCTTCAGACGGACAGACATTCTGGTGAATAACGCGGGCGTCGGGTCGTTTTCGGCACCCCTGCATGAATTGACACCGGAAGAGTGGGAAAAGGTCCTGAATACCAACTTGCGAGGCGTCTATTACTGCATTCGCAGTTTCGTCCCCATGATGGTCCTGGCTAAAACCGGTCACATCGTGAACATTTCATCACTTGCCGGGAAGAACGCCCTTCCCAATGGCGCCGCCTACGCCGCGTCTAAATGGGGACTCAATGGCCTCACCTATTCCGTAGCTGAGGAGCTGCGGCCCTACAACATTCGTGTAGCGGTTGTCTGCCCAGGATCGGTGGATACAGAACTCAGTCCCCACACTGGCAAAGATCCTGGCAAAATGCTGAAAGCAGATGATGTAGCGCATGTAGTCGCGATGCTGGTGACCCAATCGCCGCAGTCATTTGCCAGTGAGGTCTTGCTCCGGCCAACCCAAAAACCCTGAGAACGGTTATGTGGGGACAGCCGCCCTCGGCTGCGCGTCCTTAACTCTGCACTCTGCCTTCAGTCTTTGAACAAGTCATCGAAGGCCTGACGCGCAGAATTGGGCTTCGCCGCGGGACCGGTAGAGGTCTGCTTTTCCACCCGCACGCTGATCGAATAAAACGTGCATTCATTGCGCGCGTCTTTCCTCGCAATTCTGTCCGCAACCGTTTGCATGCACTCGAACCGGCGAGAAGGATCGAAGTAGGTGCACTGTTTGCACGAATGCAACTCAAAACCGCACTTTGGACACTGCCCAAGCGGTTCCGAGAGCGCGGTCAGCAATGTTCCGCACTGCGAGCAACGTGATACCGAATGCGTTCCCGGCATGTGGACTGGCCGCGGTCCATAAGTGTCGTCCTTGCGAGGCGCGCCTTGTGGAGAGAACGACTTCTGGGGTTTGTCGCCACTATCCTGATATCCGTGTTGCCGGTATTTGCGATCAGACAAAAGCACTGCTCCCAATTTTAGACACTAGCCGGAACGGAACATTCTCTCGCGTGCGAAGCTACAGCACAAGAGTGCTGGAATTGTAATTCGTTATGACGGATGCTACCATCCCTGTGTCGTATTGATTGAGGAGGCTTGCAATGTCTGACCGCAATGGCGGCGGTTTTTTGTGGTTCCTGACCGGCATCGGAATTGGCGCCGTAGTGGGACTTTTGTACGCGCCGCAGTCGGGAAATGAGACCCGCGAAATTCTGATGGCCAAAGCCGAAGAAGGACGCGACTTTTTGCGCAAGCGTGCCGAAGATGCCCGCGAACACGCCGAGACTTGGGCGGAAAAGGGACGCGAAGCTTACCAGTCACAAAGGGAACAAGTCCGGTCAGCGGTGGACGCCGGGCGGCGTGCTTATCGCGAAAAGGTTTCTGCCACAAAGGGCGACGGCGACAACGTTTAGCAATTTGCCCAGCCCAGGCGAAAACATGAATAACCTGCTCATAACGTTTATTGCGCTGACCGCATTCGCGATTCTGCTGCAGGCGGGCATCCTTGCGGGAATGTATTTCGCCATGCGCAAGACCACCGCCAAGGTCGAACAGCTGGCAGATGAAGTTAAGAGCAAGGTCCTGCCCACAGCCGAGCTGGCGCATTCCATGATGAGCGAGCTGCGTCCTAAAATCGAGACGGTGGTAGATAACGTCAGTGTCTCAACCACCATGCTGCGCACGCAAATGGAGCGCGTGGACGCAACCATTACCGACATCGTGGACCGCACCCGCCTGCAAGTGATCCGTGCCGACGAATTCGTTAACACCACCATGGACAAATTGGAAGAGACCCGCGAGGTCGTGCAAAGAACCGTCGTCTCTCCCATAAAGCAGATCTCTGGACTTATGCACGGAGTTGGTGCAGGCGTTGAAGCGTTATTCTCGCGTCGACGGCAAAGAAATTCGGTCTCGGCTCCTCAGGACGAGATGTTTATCTAGCGTTACGGGTCTGCTCTTTTCTTTTTAATCTACAAACTTGATTTACGATTGCGTGGAAGTATGCTTTCCTGACTGCGATGCCCGCTTATGCTTACCTGCTGATCGGTATCGGTATCATCATCTGGTTCTACCCTTTCGTTCCGGCGCATCGTGGGACTGGCGGTGCAAGCGTCGTGAATTCTCGCTCGCGTTGGGGTTTGTTGCTGCAATTCCTGGCTTTCTCGCTGATATGGCAAGGGCACTTCTGGCAGCGATCACTGCCGGTGTGGCGCGTTGCTGCGTCGGTTACGTTGTTCTCTCTGGCGGCACTGCTGTCGTGGACTTCGTCGCGAGCTCTTGCAGGACAGCTGCGGGTGGATGCGGCGCTGGGCGCTGATCATCGCCTGGTGCGATCAGGCCCATACGCGCTGGTGCGAAACCCGATTTACACTTCCATGCTGCTGGTGCTGTGCGCCTGCGGAGTAATCATTGCCGGATGGAAACTGTTTGCTGCTGCGTTGTTGCTGTTCATCATCGGGACCGAGATCCGGGTCCGTATCGAGGAACGCCTTCTTGCCTCACATTTCGGGGAAGAATTCGAGGCTTACAAACGCAGCATTCCTGCCTATATTCCATTCCTGTAGTTACAGTTCCCTTGACTATTTTGGCCATAGCCAGCCGAACGTCCCTCCCGTAAGAAGACCGAAGATGAGGCCATCCAGCATATGTTTCAGAGTGACACCCCAGGTCACGCCCCTCCAGATTGAGTTCTGCGCTTGCGCGAGTGAGTATCCGATAAAGGCGGTAGCGCCGGCGACGCGGAATACTTCCAGATATTCGCTTCCCGGCGGCTGCGTCCGGCCGGTCAGATAAGCGGCAAAAATACTAACCACCACGCAATAAAGGAACCACTGGCCCAGAAATTTTCCCATGTTGATGGTACCGTTTGGCATTATCACCAGCAGACCGACGGGACCGCGTTTCAATTTATCAGTCACTTCGGGCGTCTCCATTTCTTTTGGTGTGCAAAAAGGAAAACGGTATTCGCGGCCCGGAGTCACCCCGGTGGCGCGCAAAGTATCGAGTACCTTTTCTTCCTCAGGCAGCCTGCGATAGTCGCTCTTGTGGACGGGAAGAGCCATGTGAATGATGGAACTCGCAATGAACACGATCACAGCTGAAAGCAGGATTGGCAGCCACAACGCGTGAATGGGAACCATACTCCTCCTTGTGAATAATGGAAGTGATGGACATCTACAAATGGGCACAGCGTACCCGACACAAGGTGAGTGGTCAACGAGAATATGCGACGGACTTCATTTGAGTAGTTGCTCCTTCGCCCAGGATGCTGCTTCAGAAATAACCGGATCGGGATCGGAGGAACTGCGCTCGGCGATCGGCAGGAGTGAACGATCCCCGCTGTTGCCGATTGCGAGTAAAGCATTTCGGCGTAGTCCCGAGCGCTTGGTGCGCTTAATCGGCGAGCCACGAAATTTGTCTCGAAAGTCTTCTTCCGAAATTTCTGCCAGCCAGGCCAGCGCCGGATTGACCAGCCCTTCGCGAGCTTGAAATTCCGGCTTCTCGCTCTCCGGCGCATTTCGGTTCCACGGGCAAACGTCCTGGCAGATATCACAACCGAATATCTGCCTTTCCATGCCCTCGCGCATGCTTTCAGGAATCGCGCCTCGCTTCTCAATGGTGAGATACGAAATGCACCTATTGGCATCGAGTTCATAGGGTGCGATCAATGCTTGCGTGGGGCAGGCATCGATGCAGCGAGTGCAAGTTCCGCACCGGTCGGGGGCAGGAGTGTCGGGCGTCAACTCTAACGATGTCACGATCACGCCTAGAAAAAGCCAGGATCCGATCTGCTGATTGATGAGGCAAGTATTTTTTCCCAACCAGCCTATGCCAGCGTATTTTGCGTAAATGCGCTCCACCAACGGACCGGTGTCAACGTAAGAGCGAGTCTCAATGGGAGTATCGCCGCTGACCGCCTGCTTCAGCTTCGCTTCAATTTCGCGAATGCGGCTGAGAACCGATTCGTGATAGTCTTCGCGGCTCCACGCGTAACGGGAAATCCATCCTCGTGCGGGATCTGTAACTTCGGTTGAGTAAGGATTCGCAGTGTTGTAGTTGACGGCGCATACGATGACGCTCTGCGCCCAGGGGAAAGCAGATTTCACAGAAGCCCGCCGCAGTTCGCCCGTTTCGGCTCGCGATTCCAGGTACTTCATTTCGCCGGCGCGGCCAGCAGCGATCCACTCAGGGAAGCGGGCGAGTTCCGCGAAATCGCGAACCGGAGCGATTCCAGCCAAATCAAAGCCGGCATCCAGAGCGGCTTTCTTGACCAACGCTGAAAGTATGGCGGTATGGCTCACGCTTCTATTATCGCGTGGAAGATGGAGAAGGAAAGAATTGTGGGTACGGAAATATCAGGCTTTGCCAAAAAAAAACTACATGCCGAGCTTTTTCACTTCTTCGTTGTAGTACTTGCGGTAGAGGATGTCCCATTCCTGGCTGCCTTCAAGGATAGTGCGCTTCTGACTTTCGATTTTTTGCCGCGCCGATTTGTCGATACGCTCTTCCTGATTCAAGAGATCTTCAAGAATTTTGCGGACTTCCAGCCGAATGGTATTGCGGTCCTCAACAAAATCCACTTCATCCAGAGAGGCAAGCGCGTCGGTCACGACGTGGGCAACCTTGTTGGCTTTGTCGCGGTTGACCCTCATAGCACCGCCTTGTACTTGCGCACAAGTTCATTTTTCACCTTGCGAAACATCTCCTGGTAATCCGCGCCACTGTTGCGCATCTCGTCCGAGTAGGCTTCAAGGATCACTCGGACTTCGTCATTGATGCGGTCCTCAAGCCCAAATTCGTCCAGCATGGCAGCATGGACTTTTTCCGTAACCGCTTGCAGGTTCTTGGTTTCGATGAATTCTGAGGCGACGAGTCGTTTTGCCGTTTGGCGGGCCAAGTAGCCCACATATTCTTTCGAAAGCAGCATGTGTGATCAGAAGTTGTAAGGTGAATTTTTAGTTTAGCACAGGAAAACAGCTGTCAGCCTTCAGCCATCAGGGTCAGCTAAATCCGATTTTGGGACCTGCGACAAGCTATTTGCCAGCGGAGCTCGTCGATTTGTCTCATCGATTTTCCCGACAGCTGACGGCTGACAGCTGATAGCTGATGGCTGACGACTGATAGCTAACTGGCATACAATGCTCGACAGAGATGTCGAATCTGCCCGACAACCTAGCAACCCTGAAAGACGACATGGTGGCCTTTATTGAGGGCCACGGCATGCGCCGTTTTCCGGGTTATGTCGATCACGAAGAAGTCCAAGTCGTGATGTGGAAGCCGGGAGAAGATCCTGCCGAAGGCTGGAAGGATTTTGTTGAACTGGCCAAGGCCGCTAGCTCGCCGTTCCTGACCATGGATTCGTGGACGCTGGAAAAAGAGGAGTTGGATTCGATGATCCAGCGCCTGAGCAGCGGCGAATTTTCCAGCGACGAAGATCTCGAAGACGCGCGCTGGCTGCGGACCTATCTCGGCAAAACCGGTTTCGTCCAACTCGGGTTCGCTTTTCAAGGTGTGATGATGATTTATGAAGTCTCCACCGAGTGGTACGATCACTACCAGCGGCTCATGGAAGTTTCCGAGGACTTCGGCGGCATTGCTATCGATGGCCCCGGCACGGACGAAGAGCCCTAGGCCGTGCGCTGGAACCTGAGAGAAGTTGAACCGGCGGCGGTACTGGCGTTCGCCGAAGCAATCTCCCCGCTCGCTTCTGTTCCCAGATCTCCACAGCTGAAAGCGGTTATCGCCAGGCTTCTGCTACTTCGCGGAATAACTACGCCGGAAGCAGCGGAGGCCTTTCTCTCTCCTTCACTCGACCAGCTTCATTCGCCTTTATTAATGACCGGAATGAAGGCCGCAGTTCATCGCCTCGAAACCGCCATCGAGCGCAAAGAGGGAATTCTGGTTTACGGCGATTACGACGTTGATGGCACCACCGCCGTCGTCATCCTGAAAGCCGCCATCGAACTATGCGGGGGCGCCGCCGACTTTCATGTGCCGCACCGAATTCGCGAAGGCTACGACCTGCGCGGCGATGTAATTGAACGCGCTGCCGCCGCCGGCATTCGCCTGGTGATCAGCGTCGATTCCGGCACCCGCGCCTTTGCCGCGGCTGAGAGCGCTCGCCGCGCCGGCGTTGACCTCATCATCACCGACCATCACCTTCCTGGACCGGATGGACTGCCGCACGCTTACGCTGTGGTGAATCCCAATCAGCCGGGATGCGAGTATCCCTGCAAATCGCTTTGCGGCGCCGGCATCGCTTTCAAACTCGCGCAAGCTTTGCTGGCGAGGCGACTTGCGCACCGCGACCAAACGCCACTGCTGCTTTCATTCCTGAAAATTGCGGCGATTGCGACGATTGCCGATTCGGTTCCCTTGCAGGGCGAGAATCGGGTCATCGCCAGTTTGGGTTTGAAGGCGCTGCGCTCGGCCGTCAATCCTGGGCTGAAGGCATTGCTGGAATTGGCGCGTCTCGACGGCCGGCCGCTGACTTCAGAGGAAGTCGCATTCCGAATTGCGCCCAGAATTAATGCTGCTGGTCGCATGGATGTCGCGGCTGACGTGATTGACTTGTTCACTTTGAAAGACTCGATTCGCGCGCGCGAGATTGCGGAGCGTCTTGATAAGTTAAACAGCGAGCGCCAGGAAGAGGAGCGGCGGATTGTGAACGCGATCGAACAACGGCTGGCGGAAGACCTTCCGCTGCGCGATTCCTACTGCATGGTCATCGATGGTGAAGGGTGGCATCGAGGCGTGATCGGAATTACCGCAACCCGTGTGGTCGAGCGCTATGGACGTCCTGCGATCGTGATCGCGCGCGATGGCGACGAGGCACACGGATCTGGAAGGTCCATTGCACCCTTCCATTTATTAAATGCGCTGGAGTCTTGCGCTGGTTTGTTTACGCGATATGGCGGACACTCGCACGCAGTGGGATTCTCCTTGCCCTCTTCGCGAGTGGCTGAGTTTCGAGCGCATATCGACGGTTATGCCCGCTCACGGCTGTCATTGGCGGACTTTGAGCCGGTGTTGAAAATTGATGCCGAACTCCATCTGGACTCGATTAATCCCGAGTTTTTCTCTGCTCTGCAAAAACTTGAGCCATTCGGGGCAGGGAACCACGAACCCATCTTTTGCGCACGGGGCGCGCGCATTACTGCGCCCTTCAAGATTCTGAAAGAAAAACATGTCCGCATGAAATTGTCGGCCGGTCAAAGTGCTGTTGCGAATGGCGGCTGGCGTCGTTCGCTAACCTTCAACGCTATGGGATGGCGGCTAGCGGAACGGGCCCAGCAGGAGAAACTGTTGCCCGGTGATCTTCTGGATATCGCGTTTACTCTCGGCTACAACGATCATCCTGAATTCGGCGGCCTGGAATTGTCGTTGCGGGATTTTAAGTCTCTCGAAAAGGCAAGCGCTCAGGGAAGTGCGACGTAGTGGAGATTACTTTGCGCCGGCGGCTTTCTTGAGCACCGCGCCGGCTTCCTCAGCCAATTTGCCGTGAGTCTTGGCGAACTCCTGAAGCAGCGCGACTGCCTCTTCCGATCGATTGTTCGAGAGCGCGTTCAGGGCTTCGCGGCGAACTACGATGTCCACCCTTTCGTTGCGCAGGATCATCGCCAATGCTTCCATGGCTTCTTCTACGTCGATGGCGTTCAGAACCTGAATTGCTTTCCTGGATGCGGCAAGGTTTGTTCCCGCGCCGTAAATGAACGACTCCAGTCCCTCGATGGTTTTCACGTGCCTCAAGAACATCAGTTCATCGAGAGCTTCGTCCAGAATATTGGGCGCCAGCTTCAGCAGCGAATTAGCCATGACCGGTGCGGCGCGAACTGTCCGGCTGCGTACCAAAGCTTTCAATGCAGCCTGCTGAACGCGAGGGTCATGGTGCTCAAGCGCCGGCACGATATGGTCGGCAAGATCAGGATCTTTGAGTTCCGCCAGCACCCCGCAGATATTTCTGACTACATACCAGCGCTCGTCCTTCAAATATTTGTAAGCGACCTCGATGCTCGCTTGCCCCAGCTGCCCAATGAGCCGGATAAGGGCCAATCGGTTGCGGGCATCGCGTTCATGAATCAGATGATTGAACACGCTCTCAACGCTGGCAGGAGCCGCAAAGCGCAGCAACGTGGCCGAACTCTTGCCCCATACGGAGTCGCCACGTTGTAGGAGAAACATTTCAATAATACGTTCAATGGCGGCAGCGGGAAGTAATCTGCCGAGGTTGTTGCCACAGCACTTTTTATGTTTTTCGGGATCGCGATTCAGTGAGCTCTCAAGCAGCGTGCCAATTGCCAGAACATCCTGAAAGTTTTCAAATGAAGCCACCGATTGGGCGAGGACCGTCAAGGCAGTGGCCGCCTGGGCGTGAATAAAGTCCGAGAGATCCTCGCGCATCAACGCCTTGCCGAGGCGCTCGGTTGTTTTGGACGCAAATCCGGCGTGGGCCAGCGGAATGCTGCGAATCAGCTCCGGAGCCCGGCTCAACTCGGTTACATCGAATTGGCCTCCATCATCAAGAAACTCGAAGTAATGAGTAGCCAGTGCAGTGGCCCGGTCCATCTCCCGTCCTTTAACCAGCTCTTTCGCAAGATCGATCACGCGACGAAACTCGGTCGATGAGTAACGCCTGATTTCCATCAGGCGCGCATATCTTTTGCTGCCGGTTAGTGCGCTCCATTGCAACTCCTCGCGGATTTTTTCCTGCAAGTGTTGTGGCACGGCAAAATCTTGTATGAACTTCGCGAGTTTCTGTGCCAGCCGGTCTGCCATTTGCGTGGCCTGCAAGCTGCGCGCCAGCACCCTGATTGCGCCTTCCTCAATCAGCACTTTCTGCGGCTGTCCTTCGGCTGATTGCAGCTTCTGGCCAGCGATTTGGAGAGCTGTGTCTTCGATATATTCAGCGGCTAATTTCTCAGGCGGCAGGCTGGTCAACTCTTGGCGTCGCTCGGCAGGAAAATTTTCCAGGATCTTGTCTACGCCGGTATTGCGCAGGATGCGAGCCAGCGAAGCATAAGATTTTTGCGGATTCCCTCGCTCTTCCAAAAGAGAGCGCTGCACCGATGCTTCAACCATCTCCATGAAAGTGCCTGATCCTGAGCTAGGAAGTCCGTGCGCATTTCGCCACGCGCCTGGTGAGGGGCCTACATCTGATGCGTTGGGCGAACCTGCTTCTCCAGCCGGACCCGACCCGTCGCCGTAGTAATAACTTCCTTGCGTTTGTCCCGGACCGACAGCCGGACCCGGCGAACCCACGGGTACACTTGCTACGACGCGTCGGCCCTGAGTTCTCGTGGCGCGGGCGCCCTCGCCCGCGTTATGCGCGGACGCTTCGCCGGTTTCTTGCCCAGAAGAGTATCCTGGGCCCCCCTGCCCGGTGCCCGAGATTGCTTGCCCGTTGCCAGTTTGCCCTGCTTCGCCGGAGCCGGCTACGCTTGAGGCATCGACCACCATTTGTCCTTCTCTAAGCGGCACCAAATTCGGCATCGCGATCGGAACACCATAGCCGGCGCCATCAAATTGTTGTGACGCGAACTCCGAGAGCACGTCATTGCGCACCGCGGGATCAAAGCAGCCAGATTCCAGCAGCGAGTCAATCGAGTCCAAAAAATCTCGCGAACCCTGCTCGCTCGCCATTTGTTTCGACAGAATGTAGGCTTCGGAATCGCTATCGATGATGGTATCGCCGTGTTCGTCCTTCTTCTGGTTTTTCGATGCCGGAAGAATACGCGCGCCCTCGATTTCGTTCTTATCCAGAAAATTAAGGGTCCCGCCGGCTTCCTCAATGAGCTTGGACGGAGCGGCGAGCAGGTTGATTAATTTGCGATAGCGTCCCAGGGTCAGCCCCGGTTCAAAGGTTACGGCCGTGATTCCACGCTTCAGGAATTCAGTCTCCAGGTGCCGCAGTGATACATCGGTGGTCAGCAGATTGTTCAGCATGACCTGGTTATCAACAAATCCGAAAGTGAATTGCCCGACTTCTTTGAGCAATGTGTTGAGGAACTCAAAGCTCTGCTGAATAGGGCGCTCCACGCTTTTGTGCTCCACGGTAAACATAATCGTGGTTTTGACCGTCATCTGCAGGCCACGAGCGAAGCGCAAACCTAGAGCTTTGATTTGTTTGTTATCAGACACGTGCAGTCCGCGGCATGAGTCCGTGATCGGACACGTGCCCCATCCAAAAGTATGGAAGGTCACTTCCGGCAAAGCAATCAGGTCGGCTGGCTTGCTATGCCTTTGGTAACCACACAGTTCGTGGCCTCGTGTGCCGCATAATGCGAGTTACGCCACCTAATCGATATTGTGGCGGAACTTTGAGCGAACGCTCGTTGTCCATTGAGTCATGACCACGACGACCCATGAGTGTCAACCTTTGGGGAAAGTCCGTCGATTAATCTGATCTGGCTAAACGACAATGGCAACCAACTTACTTTCTGCTCACATCGCAACATCATTGATATCCAACGTTCTTCTTTTAAATTGTTTCGCCTGTGGAGGCTCAAATGCGCAAGGAACGTTGGCCGATTCTTCTCTTCATGTTCGCGCTTGGCTGCGTGCCATGTTACCCGCAACAATCATCGTCTGCTTCCGATAGTGATGCTGCCCGGCTCCCGGTAAAACGCGTGGTCCTTTACAAAAACGGAGTCGGTTACTTCGAGCATTCGGCCCGGGTGCGCGGAAACCAGGAACTCGGCATTGATTTCACAACGGGTCAGTTGAATGACGTGCTGAAGTCGCTAACAGTTGTAGACCTCGGTGACGGGCGAATTTCGGACATTCGCTACAACTCAATCGCTCCGCTCGATGAACGCCTGCACGCCTTGAGGCTGCCCTTTGGCGAGCAGATCACGCGCGCTGAGTTTCTCTCTGCGCTGCGTGGTTCGCGCGTCGAAGTCGCCGGGAAAGGAGAATCTGCAACTGGACGCCTGCTCAGCGTGGAGCAGGAAGATCGCACCAATGACTCCGGCGCAACTTACCATGTCACCGATTTTTCAATCGTCACCGACGCGGGCGAGATGAAGAATTTCGAGTTGAGTCCTGGCGTCTCCGTGCGGCTCGCGGACCATGAGCTCAATGACGAAGTCGGGCGTTATCTGAATCTGGTGGGCTCGTCGCGAGCCCGCGATCTCCGCCGCATGACGGTTTCCGCGACGGGAAATGGTGATCGCGACATTTTCGTCAGCTACATCAGCGAAGTGCCGGTGTGGAAGAGCACATATCGCATCATTCTTCCCGAGAAGCCCAATGAAAAGCCGCTGCTGCAGGGTTGGGCAATCGTGGACAACACCATCGGCGAAGACTGGAAAGACGTGCAGTTGTCGCTGATCGCAGGCGCCCCGCAGTCTTTTATTCAGAACATCTCCCAGCCGCTATACGCCCGCAGGCCGGAGGTTGCTTTGCCGGAGTCGGCGATGCTTACCCCGCAAACCCATGAAGGCACGATGAAAGACGAAGGACCTGCGGCACCACCGCCGCCACCTCCTGGCGCTTCCATCGGAGGAGCGGTGGGAAAGCTGGGCCAATTCGATTACAGGACACGAAGCGGTACGAACTCTCCGAGCGTTTCATCTGAACAATTCGAGGTGCAAGCCGTTCCGATGGTATCAATGCCAAATAAGGGTAGAAACCTCGCCCAAATTGCGCAGCTTCAAAATGGTGTAATCGCCCAAGCCCAGGAGCTCGGCGACTACTTCGAATACAACATCAAGCAAGCAATTACGATTGGCAAGAATCAATCTGCGCTGGTTCCGATTCTCCAATCGCGAATCGAAGCCGAGAAAGTCACGCTATGGACTGCCAACGAAAACCAGCCTGCATTACGGGCGCTTTGGATGAAGAATGCCAGTGGACTGACTCTCGACTCCGGAACTTTCAACATTATTGATAGTGGAACGTTTGCCGGCGAGGGGCTGATAGAAACCGTTCATCCGAATGAACGACGGCTGCTCTCCTATGCGGCGGATACTGCAGTTCGTGTCACATCACAAGCAGAATCAAAAGACCTGCCGGTCAGCCGAGTGCAGATCCTCAAAGGTGTGATGTTCCTCTCACGAGAACATCGCGACAAGGTGAAGTACACCATCCGCAATGCCGACACCATCGCGCGCCAAGTGATCATCGAACATCCTGTGCGTGCAGGATGGAAGCTCATTGACGCCGACAAACCCGAAGAAACGTCCGCCTCACATTATCGTTTTCGCGTTGCTGTTGATCCGGACAAAAACCACGAACTCACAGTGGAAGAGACCCACCAGGACGTGAGCCGGTCTATGCTCACCGATATCACTCAGCATCAGGTTGAGCTTCTCGCAACTGAAAACGTGATGACAGCCGAACTGCAAGCCGCATTCCGGCGAGTCCTCGACCAAAAAAGCCAGATCAGCAGATTGCAATCAGAAACCGGAACTCGCCAGATGGAACTCAACGCAATCAATACCGACCAGGCGCGTATCCGCGAAAACATGAAAGCGCTAAGGGGAAGTGTCGAAGAAAAAGCTCTGCTCGCGCGTTACACTCACCAGCTAAACTCGCAGGAGGATCGCCTTACTCTTCTGCATAAGGAGATTACGGAACTGGAACAGAAACAAAACGCAGAACGACAGAAGCTTGAAGACATGGTGCAGCACATCACTTTATAAAAACTATCGCTGTCGACTGATCTCCCGAGTCACAGCTGTTCGCATTTGACGTGAACTGGCCTGCTCGTTGAAATTAGAAGCATGGGACTCAAGATCAGGCCAAAGCAGGAGTGCCGTTGGGACTTGGTAAGCCTGGGCGAGGTAATGCTGCGCTTTGACCCCGGCCACGCGCGCATTGCGACCACCCGCCATTTCGATGTGTATGAAGGCGGTGGCGAATACAACGTTGCGCGCGGGTTGAAGCGCTGCTTCGGTCTGGACACTGCCATCGTCACCGCTCTTGCAGATGATCCTGTCGGGCGCCTGATTCAGGATTTTATTTATCAAGGTGGAGTCGATCAGTCGTTAATCCGCTGGGTGGAGCACGACGGAGTTGGCCGCACCGTCCGCAACGGCCTGAATTTTACCGAGCGCGGACACGGTGTTCGCGCTGCTCTAGGTTCTTATGACCGAGGGCACACAGCCGTTTCCCAGCTTAAGCCCGGCGACATCAATTGGGACGAAATCTTCGGAAAGCAGGGTGCGCGCTGGTTTCACACCGGTGGCATCTTCTGCGCGCTTTTATCTTCGACACCGGATGTTGCAATCGAAGCCATGAAAGCAGCGCGCAAAAACGGGACGATTATTTCCTACGACCTAAATTATCGTCCGTCGCTCTGGAAAACTCTGGGCGGCAGAAAACAGGCGCAGGAAGTAAACCGCCGCATTGCGCCGCATGTGAACGTGATGATCGGCAATGAGGAAGACTTTTCTGCCGCTCTCGGTTATGAAATCTCCGGCGTGGACGCGAATTTTTCCAAGCTCGAAGTTGACGCTTTCAAGCAAATGATTGGCCAGGTCGTTAAAGACTATCCCTTTGACGTGGTCGCAACCACGCTGCGCAAAGCCAAAACCGCAACCAAAAATGATTGGGGCGCGATCTGCTATTGTGACGGCCAGTTTTATCAGGCGAAGGACCGCGGAGATCTTGAGATCTTTGACCGCGTCGGCGGTGGAGATTCCTTCGCGTCAGGATTGATCTACGGTTTCCTCGCCGGCGAAGGGCCGCAATGGGCAGTCGAATGCGGCGCGGCGCACGGTGCACTGGCCATGACCACTCCCGGCGACACCAGCATGGCGACCCTGAAAGAAGTGGTGCAGATTATGAAGGGAGTCGGTGCTCGCATCGCGCGCTGATCCTCCAAAAAAATATGGATAAGAAATCTGTTCGTGAGCGCATCGTAGAAATCGGAATAGTTCCGGTAATCAGAGCATCATCGCAGCGCGAGGCTATGACGGCCGCCGAAGCAGTCGCCGAAGGCGGCATTCCGATCGTGGAAATCACAATGACGATACCCGGCGCTGTCGATGTGATCCGCGAACTTGCCAAATCGAATGGTTCAAAAATTCTGATCGGCGCGGGAACGGTTCTCGATGCGGAAGCCGCGCAACGCTGTCGCGATGCAGGCGCGGAATTTCTGGTGAGCCCGGCATTAAACGTTGAGACCATCGAATTCGCGATCAAAGAAAATTTGCTGATCATGGCGGGCGCGCTGACCCCGACGGAAATTGTCAAAGCATGGAAGGCGGGCGCAGATTTCGTCAAAGTGTTTCCCTGCGGACAGGTCGGCGGCGCGAAATATATCAAAGCGATCAAAGGCCCTTTGCCGCAGATTCCGCTTGTCCCCACTGGCGGCGTGAACCTCAGCACCGCTGCGGAATTCCTCGAAGCCGGAGCGGAGGCTTTAGGCGTCGGCAGCGAACTCGTTCAGGCCGAAGCATTGAAATCAGGCAAGCCGGAAGTCATCGTCGAAAACGCACGCAAATTCGTCGCGATCGTGAAAGCCACCCGTTCTCGGAGATCATCCGCCGTACCCAGCGCCGGGTGAGTGTTAAAATGCCTGAAGCAGTATCTGCTCTCCCACATAGGCGCGTAGCTCAGTTGGTTAGAGCGCTACCTTGACACGGTAGAGGTCTGGGGTTCGAGTCCCCACGTGCCTACCATTTTCCGCCTCGCGACAATTCCGCGCGGATGACCCAACAAAAACTCTGAGTGGCGATGCTTGATTCGTCCACCATCGGGAATATAATCACGCCGGGTTTTCCAATCACGACGGAGGAATAGATGACTCCAGGACAGGAAATTGATCGCCGCACGTTCATGAAAATTGGCAGTACGGCGCTCGGAGCAAATCTCATCCCCGCTTTAGAGGCTGAAGATGTATCTCCTGCCGAAACGCCATATCCGGTCAAGTGGTACCCATTTTCACGCAAGCCTGATTCGGATACCTGTTGGTCACTTTCAGTTGGGCCCGACGGTCGGATTTATGCGGCGGCTTGCGCCGAGAGCGTGCCCGGCGGCGTAGTGGAACCTGTTCGTTACAACGAAGAGCGCGATGACTTGGATTACCTCTTCAATTTAGCCGAAATGGTGGACGATCCCGGCGACTCGGGTCGCGCTACGCAATGCAAGATCCACTACAGCTTTGCTCCGTCGATGCACGATGGTGTGCTGTATATGGCGACACACCTTTCCGGTCCGCCTATCGATCTGCCCCGATATTCGCCGTGGTATTCCTGGCATGATGAAAAGCGCTGCTTTCGCGGTTCAGCACTGCTTGCTTTCGACACCCGCAATGATCGCGTCCTTTGGTGGGACACGCTGATTCCCAAGGAAGGCTGCCGCTGCCTTCTGCACGATGAAGAGCGCGGCCTGCTGTACGCCATGAGCTATCCTCGCGATCACTTCATCATCTACGATCTTCACACTCGCAAGCAGCGCGATATTGGCCGCATTAGTTCCATCAATCCTCAAGCCCTGTTCATTGACAAGCGACATCGGATATGGACCAGTAGCGACTATGGACGCTTGGTGCGCTACACGCCAGAGACGGACCGCCTGGAAATTTCTCCGGGTCTGCTGGCCCATGATGCGAATTACCAGACCGGCTGGCATAGCGTTTTTTATGACGTGGCGCCTTCACCCGACCGCGAATGCGTCTATGCTTCCACCTGGTGCCCCAATCCTCACTTGATGCGCATCTGGCCAAATGAGGGAGAGTGGCCACGAGTTGAGGACCTTGGACCGGCAACACAACTTCGCGACACCACGTTCCCGGTTGACATGTTCACAGATCACTGCGGCGGGCTGACCTTCGGCGGCGATGGGAAGCTCTACTACGTCGCGTCTCGCTGGCGTGATCCGAAATACAATCCAATGCCCGGAACTGGCAAAGAGCTTCAAGGTATCGTGTGGCGCCTCGATCCGAAGACACTCGAGCGGCAGGAAGTGGCGCAACTCAAGCATCCCACTGGGGTCGCGAATTATGTTTCTCGCGGTGCAGTTGACCATAACGGAGACCTGTTTTTTGGCCACGTCGGAAATCACCCCTCAGGGATTTTTAAGGTTTCCATGCCGGCTGAACGTAAAAGGAAAAACGCGCACCTACCCATTCGGATGTGGGGCTAAAGGGAGATTACGACAATGCAAACAGAGGGCAGATTCGATCCCAATTCGCCGGTCATAAAGGCCTATGAGAACGAGCTTGCGCACCAGTTTGTGCGCGAGGGTTTTATGGTCGCATTCCCTACGTGCCTGCCGGGCATGAGTACCAAAATTACTCACGACGAGTGCCGAATCACCGCGCTCGATATCGATGCAGACGGACAGATCTACGGTGGAACCAGCGGGCGCCAGGCCCACCTTTTCGTGGCGAGATTCCACGACCTGACCGGGGTCGTACTAGATGCCGGCGCTGTGCCTGAGTCAACGAGTTCGGTAGCTGTCTGTTGCGGCACTTCCCGCGCCATCGCGTTCGTGAACGGAGGACGCGGTGGTCGCGCCATTGCATTTCCGAAGATTGATCTCGCGCAAGATTGGATCCAGGAGTGGGGCCTTGCGCCGCCGGCTCTACAAGACCTAGGAGAATGCATTCCAAACGAGCCGGTGGTTCACGCAGTCTGCGACCCGTCCCGGAGCACGGTGATAGGTATAACCGCTAAGCATCTGTTTACTGTCGAGGTCGAGTCGGGAAAAGTCACGGTTATCGGAGAGGTAACAGGGCGCGGTCAACTCGGGATGAGCAGTTCCGGAGTTTTCGGACAGGATGATGGTGCGTGGCTCTGGCACTTCGATCTCGCCTCTGGCAAAATTCGTCGTGCAGCCGTCAATTTACCCGAAGGCGAATGGAATGCCGGGCTGCGGTGGGCACATGGTGGTGATGCCGGCCAACTCCTTACGGCCGATGACGGTGGGCGACTATTCTCCTTCGACGAAAAGCAGGGCTTCCGCTTGCTTGGCAGAGCACATCTGGTTCCCGTCGGACCTATGGCGATGATTCCGGATGGCAGGCTTTTTGGATTCTGCGGAACCGAAATGGCCAACCTCTTCTGCTGCGACACAGTATCCGGCAGGGTGAGCAATCTCGGGGTTGCCGCTTCGGTTTTTGAGCAGCGGCGCTATGGCTATCAATTCGGAGATGCGGTTGTCGGGCCTCAGGGTGAAGTTGTATTTGGCGAAGACGACAATGACGGGCACCTCTGGCTCTATTTTCCAAAAATCAAGCCCATCACCCGGAGAACGTTTTGAACTCCGATTCAACCCGTGGCCAGCCCGTCGTCAAACCCGCATCGGCATTCTTTTATTCAGATAAAACCTAATATTAGATATAATCTAATTAATTGCTGGAAGCCTCCTCAATTAAACGAACTTTGCAGAGCAGCGGGTTGCGCTGCACGGCACAGCGTTATGCCCTGATCGAATTCCTTTCGGAGCATAAGGGACATCCCACGGCCGCGGAAATTTTTGAAGCCGTGAATCGCGTGGATCCGCGCTCTTCAAGGGCGACGACCTACAACAATCTCCGAGATTTGGTGAAGGCAGGTCTAGTGCGGGAAGTGGCAGTCGAGGGTCGCGCCGGTCGCTTCGACCTGGAAGGCATGCGCCATCACCATTTCGTTTGTGACCGTTGCGGCAATGTTGAGGATGTGGACTGGTACAACGTGCCCAAGCCGAGCACGCGGTCTTTGGGAAAGCGAGTTGTTCGTGAATGCCAGCTTCTTTTTAGAGGACTCTGCGCGAAGTGCGCTGGCCACGCTTCTCGTAGGCTTTAAAGTTGTGGACCTTTGTTGAAGAAAGCCGGCCACGAAAGACATCGGCACTTAATTACGCGAACCCCAGTTTGATGGGCTCGTAAGTCATCACCACTTTCGAACTAATTCAAAGGAAAAATATATGGAAAACTCACGCATGGAAAATACCGTCGCCTCTTCATCAGGAAGCGTTTCCCCCGAGAGAGAGGACAAAAGTTCCGAATCCAAATGTCCGGTTGCGCACGGGGGCAGCAGGTCATATACCAATCGCGACTGGTGGCCGAGTCAGGTGAATCTGCGAGTCTTACATCAACACTCGAGCCTTTCTGATCCAATGGGCGAAGAGTTCGATTACGCCAGGGAATTCAAAACTCTTGACCTGAATGCCGTGATCAAAGACCTTCATGCGTTGATGACGGATTCGCAGGATTGGTGGCCGGCCGATTTCGGGCACTACGGAGGATTGTTCATCCGCATGGCGTGGCACAGCGCGGGCACGTACCGCATCGGCGATGGCCGCGGCGGCGCCGGAGCTGGGCAGCAACGGTTCGCCCCGCTCAATAGCTGGCCTGACAATGTGAATCTCGACAAGGCGCGCCGCCTGTTGTGGCCGATTAAGCAGAAATATGGTCGCAAAATTTCATGGGCCGACCTCATGATTCTCGCCGGCAACGTCGCCCTCGATGACATGGGTTTCAAAACATTCGGTTTCGGCGGCGGGCGCGCAGACACATGGGAGCCCGAAGATGACATTTATTGGGGTCCCGAAGGCACGTGGCTCGCGGACGAACGCTACAGCGGTGATCGCGATCTTTCGAATCCGCTCGCAGCCGTGCAAATGGGTTTGATCTATGTGAATCCGGAAGGGCCGAATGGAAAGCCCGATCCGATTGCAGCCGGCAGAGACATTCGCGAAACCTTCAAGCGCATGGCCATGAATGACGAAGAAACCGTTGCGCTCATTGCCGGCGGCCACACCTTCGGCAAGACCCACGGCGCAGCAGTTCCCGGCGATTACGTGGGCGCTGAGCCGGAAGGCGCAGACATTCATGACCAAGGCCTGGGTTGGAAAAATAAATTTGGAAAAGGCTTCGGCGCCGATACCATCGGCAGCGGCCTGGAAGTCACCTGGACCCAGACGCCGACTAAGTGGAGCAATAACTTTTTCAACAATCTCTTCGGCTTCGATTGGGAGTTGACCAAGAGTCCGGCGGGTGCGCATCAGTGGAAGCCGAAGAACGGCGCGGGTGACGCCACGGTGCCGGATGCGCACGATCCTTCGAAACGCCACGCGCCGACTATGTTGACGACAGATCTCGCGTTGCGGTTCGATCCGGCTTACGAGAAAATTTCGCGACGTTTCCACGAGCATCCCGATCAATTTGCCGAGGCATTTGCCCGCGCTTGGTTCAAGCTTACTCACCGTGACATGGGGCCGATCGTGCGTTATCTCGGCCCGCTGGTGCCAAAAGAAGAACTGCCGTGGCAGGATCCGATTCCGGCGGTGAACCATCCGCTGATCAGCGAACAAGACATTGCTGCACTGAAGGCGAAAATTCTCGCATCAGGTCTGACGGTTTCCCAACTGGTCTCAACGGCGTGGGCTTCGGCTTCAACCTTCCGTGGTTCAGACAAGCGCGGAGGAGCCAACGGCGCCCGCATTCGGCTCTCACCGCAAAAATTCTGGGAGGTGAACCAGCCAACGGAATTGGAAAAAGTGCTGCAGAAGCTGGAGGCGGTTCAGAAAGACTTCAACGGCTCAGCCTCTGGCGGAAAAAAAGTATCGCTCGCCGACCTGATCGTTCTCGGCGGCGATGCAGCCATCGAGAAAGCTGCGAAAGATGCTGGAACCGACGTGAAGATTCCTTTCACGCCGGGACGCATGGACGCGTCGCAGGCGCAAACTGATGTTGAATCCTTCGAGCCGCTCGAACCGCGGGCAGATGGGTTCCGCAACTATCTGCGCGGCAAACAGCGCCAGTCGCCCGAAGAGATGTTGGTCGATAAAGCGCAACTGCTCCGGCTGACTGCCCCTGAAATGACGGTACTCGTCGGCGGCCTGCGGGTGCTCGGAGCAAACGCCGGCAACTCTAAACACGGCGTTTTCACCAGGAAGCCGGGAATGTTGACCAACGATTTTTTCGTCAACCTGCTCGACATTCGCACGCAATGGCAACCGTCTGCGCAGTCGAACGGCTCCGGCGACGTGTACGAGGGACGCGACCGCAAGACCAACCAGGTTAAGTGGACAGCAACGCGCGTCGACCTGATCTTCGGCTCGCACTCGCAACTGCGCGCGCTGGCGGAAGTTTACGGGAGCTCCGATGCCAAAGAAAAGTTCGTGAAAGACTTCGCAGCGGCGTGGAGCAAGGTGATGAACCACGATCGCTTTGAGGTTGCAGCCTGATCCGCGGAAAAGCGAATCGGGGACAGTAAACATCTGTCCCCGATTTCAGCGATTTCAGGGCATCGACTCAGTGCAGGCGCTGAATTTGTTGAGGGATGAGAATGGTTGTCTTTGGTATAAAGTGCCACGTCCGCCACAGCGCCAGCAGTCCTAACGCCGCCACGTTGGGGAATAGTAGTGGCGCAAAGGGTGGCGCGCCGTGAACGAAGTTGTCAAAAGCATGGATGGATGGCCCCGCGAGATTGGCTCTCGCATGGAGCGCGAATCCCCAGATACCGACTCCTGCTTCCAGCAGTAGCACTATGACGCACCAACGCAAATAATCACGCGAAACCGGAAGCAGCAGTAGAGTAAGCAGGAACCCGACACCCAATGCACTTGCTACAACCGGGACCCACTCCAGTGGTTTGAAAAATCCATTCCCAGCATGGTCCGCAAGGCTCAGAACAAAATTTCCGGCATAGCCGCCCAGGGTCATGAATATGAGCCATTGCGACCATTCCAGCGAATCCTTATCGACCATGCGGTTTAGTACCAGCAAAAAACCCAGCCCGACATAAGCGAGCGGCGCAGCAAACGGCGCCGAGTAAGTCAGACTCTTCAAAGTGCGCTCCAGAAAAAATGAGCTGTTGAGGTGAAGAATCACTCCGGTGAGTCCAACAGCAATTGCCGACCACCCCACTACGTGACCCGAAATGTTCCAAAGCACACGCCGTCGCTCGATAAATAGCAATCCTCCCAGGAGAATCAGTGGGGAGCAGGCAGAAAAATAAAGTGGAATGTATTCGGCAGTCCGGCGAAAATCATTGACCGAGTGTGCGAGATAAATATCGAGGGTCAGAAATCCCAGGTTCATCAGAACAAAAACTTCCAGCAGAAACCAGGGTTCCAGCCAACGCCGGTTATTTCCTGCCATGTTGCTTCCTTAATTCAGCCGCCATAGTTTGCAGTTCGATGGTTTTCTTGAGCATAGGGTAGTTGCCATGCCATTGCACAAAGTCGGAGCCTCCCATGAAAGCTCCGTGTTTGGCGGTGCGTCCGTCGTAGTGCCACAAATCAAAGTAGACAAAATCAATGGGGTTGGAGAATGGCGCCCCGCTGACGCTGCGGTCGGCGCGCAAACCATCCATTAAGGTTTTCGCCACATTGACTTTGTCGTTTGTAGTTTGCACAACCTGCTCTGCCTGTTGATAGACACGATCAATGAGTTGCCTGGTGTGGCATTGATTGCAGACCTGCTTCATTTTGGTTTGTGCTTGCGCATAATTTGGGCGCTTTGCGGAAATGGCGTTGGCTAAGAAATAAGAAAGCCGTTCGGAAGGATCGTGCGTCATGCCCAGCCCATTGATCCCGCTCATGTGACAGGTGGCGCAGGTGGGAACGAACATATCGCGGGTGGTGAGCTTCTTGGGCTCGACGCTCATATTCAGCAGCTTTTCCTGCGCTGCAAACATCACTCCATGCTTGGATTCTTCATAAATTTCTATCTGCGAGTGATCGGGACCAAGATGGCATTGTCCGCAAGTGCGCGGTTGACGGGCAAGGGCAACCGAACTGGTGTGACGCGTGTGGCATGCGGTGCAACTTCCAATCGTGCCATCGTCGTTCGGTTTTCCGATGCTGTGGCACTGCTCGCATCCGCTGGTCATGGCGGACGCACCCTCCAGTGATACAAATGGATGTGGAGGCCTTTTAACTCCTCCCGGCTGGTAAGTTTCGGCAAAGCTCACCTGCTCGGGAGTAAAAGCCTTTTCGCCCCGCACCGCCGCCCATGAAACTGCGGCATGACGGCTGCGCAGGAATTGCTGATAGATCTCTTCATGGCAGCGGCGGCAGTTGCCCGCGGTGAGGGTGCTAACGATGGTGAATCCGTTGTGCTCTTTGCCTTTCTGGCCTTCAGCCGGTTGATGGCAATCGAGGCAGTTGATGCCCTTCTGAGCGTGCTTGCTCAGCTCATATTCGTGAACTACCGAATATTGCATGCGCGCATGGCACTCGGCGCATTTGCCGGAGGCGCGAACGAACTCTGCAGTGAGTTGTTCGGTTTCAACGCCAGGACGTTCGCGGTTAATTAGAAATGCAGCCAGTACCATCGCGAAGGCTATCGAGACAGCAATGAACACCGCGCGAAAGGACATCGCATTCTCCGTTCTGAGGAGTACAGTCTAGCGCAGGAATAAGTGTGAGCAACAAGATGTCTCGCTACACCCCCAGCCACCCGCGGAATCCTCTTGCGGCATAGTAAGATTCCGCGCCGTTGTGGTATGTGAAGACACGTCCGAAGCGGCGATCACCAAAAAGTGCGCCGCCGAGCTTTCTCATCTCGGCAGGGGTTTTCAACCAGCTTGACGTCTTAGCATCGAACTCTCCAACTTTCTGCAACTCTCGATATTGTTCTTCGGTCAAAAGCTCAATGCCCATGCCCGCTGCCATATTCATCGCGCTGTCTTTCGGTTTGGCTTCTTTTCTGGAGTCCAGCGCCTCACGGTCGTAGCAAAGACTTCTGCGGTCTTTAGGACTTTCCGCTGAACAATCGTAAAAAATGTAATCGCCCGTCCTTTTGTCCTGACCAACGACGTCCGGTTCACCGCCAGTTCTTTCCATTTCACTGAGGGACCTCAATTTGTCAGCATTGGCTTCGAGTTTTGCTTGTACTTTGGCCCACTCGAGACCTTTATGCCGGTTCATGTTTTTCTCAAAGCGGGCTCTCAATGTGCTGAGTAGGTCTTCTCGTTGTCTTTTTGGGACCGTTACGTTTGGCATAGCTTTTCCGCCGTCGATCGCTTCGAAATGAGTCTCCTGACGAACTGGCCCTTCCACATCCACAGTCCCGCAATAATCATGACAGGAACGAAGATAAAACGAGTTGCCGGCGCATAGTCAGGAAGTTTTTCAAACGGACTATAGATATATCCAAGTATAGGAATGGCCATGACGAGGTGAATGCAGCGAACAATCGAACGTTTGGTTGTGTGTTTCATCAGCCAACTCCGAACTGCTTCGCATACTCCGCTTTCAATCGTTGCCAGCCGCTGAACTTCATCATGTCAGCGCCGACAATGTCCTGAATCGGATTCCCGCTGAGCAGCCGATCCAGAGCGTCGAAAGCGATGTGCCAGCCCGCCGCGCCCCATGAGATGAAGCGGCGATCGATCGCATGCCACAGTGTCAGACGCGTGCCACTGCCGAACGCTTCGAGTTCCCACCGGATATCGCCGTACTCAAGCACTTTAGGCGCATCGGCCCGTGTCACTTTTGTTTTCACCGGGGCGGGATTTCCGACCCAGGTGAGATTTACCGTCGCCCCCACCGAGCCCAGACTCTGATCGACAACAAAAGGAGCCCACTCGCGCAGTTGCGCGGGATCGATAAGTGCGTCCCAGACTTTTTCTGGCGAGTGCTGCAGTTCCCGGACGAGAATGAGCGTCCACTTGTCTTTGTTCTCATCCTTTATTACCCGCGCTCCGCTGGCCGGGCCCGGTGTGTACTGTTCACGATCGATCATCTTCTTCTCTTCGTTTGTTCTCTCGATAGTTGGTCATTTGAAAGACGCTATTACATTACGGAGTCACTCCGCGGCCGTTGTCGTGCGCCCCGGCCGGGCTGGAGGGCTACGCTTCATCTCTAACAATCTTGCCGGATACAGCCTCACTCGGATAGTTGAAGAAGAGCTGATTGCCGTCGAGATCATTGACCACCAGAAGTCGGTACCCCCACGAACCCTCCTTGACTGGAACGCCCTTGGCCTTAAGCTCCGCGCGTAGCGCGTCCAACGCTGCGATCTGGGCCTCGCGCTCGGCGTTCAAGGAAATGAACATTAAGCCTTTGCCAACCTTATCCGGCCAGTGGTCGGCTAGAATAAGCGCGCAGCCCTGCCGATCGACCTGTGCGATGCTCGCTCTGCCATCCTCGTCATAGCGCCAAGCACTAGTGAAGCCGAGCCGGTCAACGTAAAACCGAAGGGAGGCCTCAACATCGCTCACGTGCAGGACGGGTCGCGCGAACCAATCTGTCATGAACCTATCTTAGCCCTACCAGCGCTTCAGCTCCGTCACTTGAATCAGGTTGCCACAGGTGTCCTTCAGCATGGCAATGGTCGAGGCAATTACATCGGTAGGCGGCATTGTGAACTCGGCGCCCCGCGACTTGATGCGCTCATAGTCGCCCTTGATATCGTCGGTGAAAAACATGGCTGCTGGCTGGTTCTGCTGGAAAAGGGCCTGCTGATAGGCTTTAGCTGCAGAGTTGTTGTTCAGCGCCAGCTGCAGTTCAGTACCATCCGGTTCCTCAGGCGAAGCCACGGTCAACCAGCGGTAGGGTCCTTGACTGAAATCGGTTTTCTTGGCAAAGCCCAGCACGTCGGTATAAAAACACAGGGCCTTTTCCTGGTTGTCCACGTATAAGCTCATAACTTTGATCTTCATTTCATTTCTCCTTTATTACGCTCGCGGTTCTGGCCGCGTCGTTTCTCCTTTTTCTTTTTTGTTGATGTTGGTTTATCCACCCGGTCAAGGTGGCGTTCAAGTGCGTCCACATGTGCGGACCAGAACCGGCGGAACTGAGCCAGCCACATATCCACCTCATGCAATGGTTCAGGTTTCAGCCGGTAGAGACGACGCTGCGCGTCCACCGTGGCTTCCACAAAACCGGCGTCCCGCAACACTCTCAGGTGTTTAGACACCATCGGCTGCGACATACGAAGCTGACGCTCGATGTCTCCCACTGATTGTTGCGACGAGACCAGTAGGCCCAAAATCGCTCGGCGATTCGGCTCTGCAATAATTTCGAAGACAGATTCCATCCCCCTGTATATACCGCAAGAGTTATATACGTGTCAAGGAATATTATATGTTAGATGTCTCGCTTCAAAGCGTGCGCCCCGGTTTACGTATGGCGAGTGCGCCTGCTCAACTGTATTTGTGGTGAGGAAAAATCTTGATTAGAAAAACTGTTAGAAGGGACAGAAGCTAGCATCATTTTGCTGCCTTCTACTTATTGCAGTGAAACATGCATGACTTGCGAACCCACGGCGCCTGGACAGATATGAACCGGCGAGTGCTGTTTTTCCGGCGACCCGCGACACAGGCTCTTACAGCAATGAAGCCAACAGCTGGCGCTCGTCCAATGTGGTCAACAGTTCATCCAACAGTCTCTTCAGCCGGTCCGAATCTTGTTCCTGCGAAACCGCCTTGCACAATTCGCGCACTTCAGAATTGACGACGGGCTCCATAGTCTTCGCTCCCACGTTGCTTCTTGCAAACCTTCTTCCAAACGTACTATGAGAGCAAACACGGCTAAGACTGGGATAGTTGCGGTCTGAAGATGCTGATTCGAGCGAACAAATCGTCGGGGCCACGATGTAAATTTTCTATCCTCTTAGGGCAAGTGCAGTATTCAATGTATAGGCTACGAATAGTGAATCAGCTTGTCCGTCGCACTACACAACCCAGTGTCTCTCTTGTGCCTCTACAGGTTTATGAAGATAAAGTTTCTCTTTCCTTCAGCACTGTGCGTTGCTCCCTGCCTTCTTACCCTGGCAACGGTTGTGGCTCAAGACGCTCCCCGCGCCAAAGATGATCGCGACGACCAGGTCTCAATCGTACAAATCAGCGATACGCATCTTGGGGACCAGCACGCGCCTCATGCGGCCGAAAACCTTCGCCAGGCAGTAAAAATGATTAACGACCGCCACCCGGACACCGTGATTCTTTCCGGCGACATCGGAGAGAATCCACCGGCTTGGGAGGAAGCTCGTTCAATCCTCAAGAGACTGAGAGCGCCTCTTTATTATCTGCCGGGAAATCATGACGTCCACAGCAACGACGTTGACCGGTATCGAAAGGTTTTCGGCAAGGACTATTATGAATTTCAGGTCAAGTTTGTGCGCTTTGTGGTAATCGATTCCCAACTTCTAGGCAATTACGATGTGTACGGGGCCAAATCACCGGCACCGCTTCCCCCAGAAACCGAAGACGAGTCGGAACGAATGCTGTCATGGCTGAACCGGCTTCCGCCCGCATCGCGCAACTCTAAACAAGTCGTGATCGGAGTGCAGCACATCCCGATTTTTCACGACGGAAAATTCCCTGATCCGAAGCCGTATTGGGTAATCAGCGAACCCTACCGTTCAAAGGAGATGAAGGCTCTGCGGCAGTTGGGTATTAAAGATATGCTGGTAGGACATTGGCACAACGGTCGAGTTTTTGACCGCGAAGGAATCACCTGGCATGTGGCGCCATCGACTGCCTGGCTGCCATGGGGCGGTGCATTGGGTTTTGCGGTGCACACCATCACACCTGATGGAAAAGTTCGCACTCAGTTTGAAGATTTGCCGGGCGCAAATCCTTAATGCGCCCCGCCGGACGAAGGGTTTACACCGGAGGCATGAACATCAATTTCGACCGATTCGCTGACCCGCAGTATGAACGTGCTCGGGTTCTTGATGCCCCACTTTACATACGGAATCGTGAAATGAGTGTCCGCCGTCCAGTGATCAGGAAAAACCTCTACCCGTATCGGCATGGTTAGCTCGTGGTCAGCGCCGTGAATGGAAAACATTCCGTGCACCTGAATATTTGATGCGCCCAAGGTCGCTACGTTCCCCTCTACGCGGTCGGGCCGAAAGCTGATTATCGGATACCGGGCACTCTCCAGAATTTCTTTATGCATTTTGTGATCGCGGCTGTGATTGCCGCTTTGCCCGGAGGTGGCATCGACTATAAGATTCCCGGTCACAAATTTGGTGGCAATGTTATATTGCACGTCCCCACTCTTCAATTGGAAGGATCCATGGACAGTATGCAAAACATCACCCAAGGTGAATGCGATAGTGGTTTTCGATTGATCGAAATGGAGCCGTAGTTCCGGAGACTGAGCTGTGGCGCTCGCGCAACACAAGAATAGCAAGGCAGCCATCAACCGTCGGCTCGATAATGCAGCATTTACCCTTCGATTGTGACGCGCAAACATTCAGGCTCCCTAAGCGATGGTATGCAACTCGGTCCCGGTAGTTGTTACTTAACTGTAAATTGAAGCGGCTCAATCGCCAATAAACACGATCAGCGTGATGAAGACGATTTGCCGATGAAGAAAATCGCAATCCTCAGTCTAACGTTAATTGAGGTTTGCGTGCTCCTCTACGCTGTCGATTTCCTGATTTGGCGAAACAAACTAGCAACCGGTCACGGTCCCTATGGCACGGTGATGGTGCAATTTTATTATGCGATTGAGGAGAAAAACGGCAAGACGGAGTACGATTACCAACCGCCGTAGCCGGATACATGTGTGAATGCGTTGTTGCCGCACGCACGATGTTCGCCGTGCTGGTACGAGCGCAAACATCCGGAAAAGGAAATTCGGATATGAGCTTCAGAGCGGAGGAAAGTTTAGCTAAGCGGCGATCGACGTTTTTTTTGGCAACGCCGAAAATGCGCCTGAATTCACCGGCTCTCGGTGTCGACGTAGTTCGATCGCGAAAGATCCATCGCAGAACTTTGCTGGGCGACCGTCACTTGCGGACGCGATCCCGCTACGCTTACATTCACGCTGGAGCGTTCCTGTTCAGACATGTCCCCGGTCGACAGGCCGGACCGCGGAGGCTTTTTGGCTTCGTATCGTTCAATCAGCAGTTGATCTCCGATTTGGGTACGGCTGCGAAATATCGAATGCGCCGGAAGCTCGATCACGCTCTCGGCCCGATGGTTGGGCCAGGTCACCGTAAATGGTCGAACCAGCTCGCGCAATCCTACTACCTTGAAGTCCTTGTCGATCAAAACCAAATCGAACGAAAACAGCATTCCGATGGTGTGTACCGCATTGGCGGGAACGATCCAGACTCCGCTGTCCGGAGCAAGCGACTTCCTTCCGAGCAGGCCAATTAACCGGCCCAGGATCGAGTCGGCTACCGCCACTCGAAAAGCCAGGAAGGTCTCCCTGGTTTTGTTATACACAAAGACGTGCCTTTGCTTACTGAACATACGCGCCCTTTCTAGGGGTCAAAATGCTTGCAGTTAACGAGGCGCTTTTTTCTTCATTCTGTAAACCAGCGTAAAAAACACCACCACCGCTAGTACGCCTGACACCACGCGAATCAGAGTTACGTTATCCATTATCTGACCTCTCCTTGAAGTTAGCTGCCACCACTAAGACTGCCTTCTTACTTCAAAAAAGTTTCCAAATTCCGCACAATCGAGATGAAGGGCGGAAGCATGACCACGATTCCCATGGTCGGAAAGATAAAAAACACCAACGGGAAAACCAACTTGATCGTGGTTTTCGCAGCCAATTCCTCGGCTCTTTGTCGGCGAGCGGTCCTAAGCGCGTCGGAGAACATTCCTAAGGATTTCGAAATTGGGGTCCCAAACCGTTCCGTCTGCACCAGCATGGCCACAAACGAGCGCACGCTTTCCAGATCCACCCGATCTGCAAAAGATCTCCACGCCTGAACCCGTGCCACCCCAGCCCGCTGTTCGAAATTGATTTGAACAAACTCTTCACTCAGCTCAGGATGACTCACTCGTAATTCTTGGCCCATCCGAATGATTCCTTGATCTAGCCCCAATCCAGCTTCCAGGCAGATGGCCAGAAAATCGAGTCCGTCGGGAAGACTGAGCTTGATCTTTTGCCGCCGACGCGTGATCGCGCTCGACAGCCAGAAGTCCGGGATAAAAAAGCCGAGCACTATGGCCATCAAGAAAAACAAAATTGTGGCCGTCGGTACAAACAATGCAACCAGCACTCCGAGAATGGCCGGGACCGCGAGCCGCACCCCCAAAAAAACGTCGGCGTGCGCAGGTTTGCGGTACCCTGCCAGGCTGAGCCGGCGTACCAGGTCTGGATCAGGCTCCGGAGAGAAAAGTCCGCGCAGAAGGGTGAAGGGCTTCGCGAAATAATCGACATTCAGGGCAGAGCGCCAGACAGGAACAGCATCCGCAGTGCGGCTCGTTCTAGTGGCCTGTTCCAGCAACGCTCCGGCTGCCGATGGACGCGGCATCAGCAACAGGAACAGGAACAGAAAACCTATGAAGAAAAAAATGCCGAGAATAATGAGCGTCATTCGCTAAACCTTTACGTTCACAATGTGCCGGATCGCCAAGACCCCGCAAATCAGGAAACCGACTCCGATGGAGAGCGCTATTTTTCCCAAATGGTCGGTGAACAGCATTTTCTCCGCGCTCCAGTTCAGCATGCTGAGCAGGCCGAACATAAGGAACGGCATGATAGAGAGGATCCAACCGGTAAAACGGCCTTGTGCAGTGTAGATCCTCAACTGCCCTCGCAACCGCTCTCGCTCACGAGCGACTACCGCGGTTTTATCGAGAATGACCGCCAGATTGCCGCCGGTTTCTTTTTGTAAAAGAATCGCTGTGGCCAAAAAGCGCATGTCATCGCGGGGCACTCGGCTCACCATATTCATAACTGCGTCTCTTAACGGCAGCCCAAACGTTTGCTCCTCGTGCAAAGTGCGGAACTCGGCTCCTAGCGGTTCGGAAATTTCTTCGCCGACCATCTCCAGCACAGCGGGCAGTGCGTGACCCGCACGCAAGCCGCGAGCCATCAAGTCAATTGCCTCGGGCAGGAACTTGTCGCACAGCCGCAGTCGCCTCTCCCGCAAAATCAGCAGATAAATATATGGAATAGCGCCAGCCCCAACTGCGGCCAGCAGAGGAAGTACGTCCGGAAGGAAGAAGGAGGTTATGGCCGCGGTTAGCAGCATCGAAACGCCCACGATACCGATCACTTCGCTGACGGGCCATGTCTTGCCTGCTTGTCCGATCAGATCCAATGTTTCTTTGGCGCCCGGAATCTGCCGCACGATTCCGCTTATTGCCGGATTTGGGCTGTACCCTTCTTCTTTGAGAATCGTTATCGCTTCTTCGTCCTGGTCGGAGTGCGCGACCTTAATGGCCTCTAAGTGCCGCTGCACCGCCGCCTCCCCCTTGGTAGGGCGGACGAGGTAGAAGATGACCGCGAAACTTACGGTCAAAAGCAAGATGAACATTAACAATGGAGGCATTTAGTCTTCCCTAGTTCACACTGTGCGAATGTTCAAACCATGACGCCAGAACATTGATTCCCGAAGCGTTCAATCGCTCTGCGAAATTAGGCCGCACTCCGGTTGCGGTAAAGGCCCCGAGCACTCGCCCGTCCGGAGATATGCCCTGCTTGTCGAACACAAATACGTCTTGCATGCTCACCACCTCGTCTTCCATGCCACTGATTTCCGTGACATGAGTCACCCGGCGTGAGCCATCGGTGAAACGCGAAATCTGGACGATCAGTTGAACTGCAGAAGCGATCTGCCGGCGAACCGCCTTCTCGGGCAGGTTTAAGTTCGCCATCAGCGCCATGGTTTCGATACGGGCAATCGCATCGCGCGGGCTGTTGGCGTGGACCGTGGTCATCGAGCCGTCGTGACCGGTGTTCATCGCCTGCAACATATCAAGCGCTTCCTCGCCACGGACTTCGCCCACGATTATGCGGTCTGGGCGCATACGCAAACTGTTGATCACCAATTGACGCTGCATGATGGAACCCGTGCCTTCAATGTTGGCGGGGCGCGTTTCCAGTCGCACGCAGTGCCGTTGCTTCAGTTGCAATTCGGCGGAATCTTCAATGGTTACAATTCGTTCCTTCTCGGAAATGTACCCCGAAAGAACATTCAGCAGGGTGGTTTTGCCGGCGCCCGTGCCTCCAGAAATCACAATATTAATGCGGGCTTTCACCGCGGCTCGCAACAATTCCAGCATCGGTTTGGTCAGGGTTTGGTTCTTGAGCAAGTCGTCTTCAGTGATTGGAATGTGACCAAAGCGCCGTATGGAGATATGCGGTCCATCGATTGCCAGCGGCGGAATAATTACGTTGACGCGTGACCCATCGGCAAGCCGCGCATCTACCATCGGAGAAGACTCGTCGACGCGTCTTCCGACCGCGGAGACGATCTTGTCAATAATGTTCATCAGGTGCGCGTTGTCCTTGAACATGAGGTTGCTTTCTTCAAGGATTCCACCACGCTCCACATAAACCTGCCGGGGGCCATTTACCAGGATGTCGCTCACCGTCGGATCCTGCAACACCGGTTCCAGCGGTCCCAATCCAAATACTTCGTCCAGAACTTCCAACGCGAGGCGTTCGCGTTCACGGCCGCTGAGTGGAGTCTTCAGATTCGCAACCAGGTCCTGAATCACTGACAGCACTTGGGCGCGAGTGTTATCGTCGCGCTGGTTAGCGACGCGCTCCAAGTCCACTCTGCTGATGAGATCGCGGTGAACGCTCGATTTCAGGTCCTGATATTCTTTGAAGCTGAGGCCGGTCCGCTTAATTTCGGCCACCGGTAAGCCGTTCGTCACTCCGAGTTGTGTTGCAAGTGAATTGAATTCGCCCATACTCTCTCCCTAAACTACCGGCCTAACAACCCCAGAAAACCCGGAGTCTCTTTTTTCTTGTCGTTCTTTTTATCAGTTCCCGGCGGCTTCGCTCCAAGTTGAACGGCAAGCTCGGTAAGGCTTTTAGCAACCTCTGAGGTTGAAAGCTGTGCAATCGACTCACCACCGTTGATGGCTTTGACCACATGTGCATACTGGTTCGGAACCTTCCAAAAGATTTTCTGTCCCAGTGTCTTCTCGATTTCACCGTCGGTAATCAATGAGCGCTTTTGGTGCCGGTTCAGCACGACCCGAAACCGCTCGGCGGGAATTTCTTTGTGGGTCAAATAATTAAACTGCCGCGCTACGTTGCGCAGGGCAGACACCTCGGCCACGGCCACCATGTGAAATTGGTCGCAGTGCCGAATCATTTCGAGGTTTTCGTCGCTTAATCCCGGAGGCATGTCTACCAGAATGTAGTCATAGCGCATGCGCAGAAAGTCGAGCGTCTGAACAATTGCGCCGGGCAGGATTCTCCGCGGCCCATCATTTCCCTCCGGCGCAGGTATCAATTCCACCCCACTGGGGTGATGTGCCAGGAAGCTCTGCAGCAGTTCGGCGTCCAGCCGATCGTTGTTCTCAACCAGCTCGAAGAAGTGGTAGCGGTGGCGAGTGACCCCGAGATATAAAGCGGCGTCGCCAAAATTCTGATGTAGATCAACAATCAGGGTGCGCTTGGAAAACGACCTGGCGAGTAGCGCACCCAGTTGCGTGACCAGGCTAGTGACGCCGCACCCGCCCTTGGCCCCCATGAACGCAAGCACATGGGCGCGAAAAGGTTGAGAGCGTTCTTTCCTTCGCCCTCCTACTCGCGCCACTGCATTCAGAAGTTGTTCGCGCCCCATCGGCTTCAGCAAATATTCGCTGCACCCACTGCGCATGGCTTGAATAATCAAGTCAGATTGAGAGTCAGCGGACACCGCAAAAATTGCGGTCCCAGGGGAAACGCTATGAATATGTTCAGCGGCCGCTGCGGCCTTGCGACGGTCACGGTCAAAATCCAGGATACAGATCTCAGGCGCTGACCCGCCCATCCATTCACTTCCGGGGTCGGTTTCTTGTACCCGGTACTCGGACAGATGAGAGCGCAATCGGATTAATGGCGCTGATTCCGCGAAGGACTGCAATACCGCCCAGGTCTCGTCATCCAGACAAATCCCTACCACGGACAGAGGATCGTGGCTGGTGAAGCTTTCGCGCGGCGAACTATTGGGCGCGTCTTTGATTGACATCGGATTCATTTCGCACTCGAAGGTGGCTGAACTTGTTTTTTGTCTGGTGTTGCCAGGCTTGCCGGCAGACCCTTATCGAATCGTGGATTGTCCAGGAACTTGACGGGATTGGCCGGCGGCAGAGCCTGTGGTGCATTCAACTGCACGGGATCTACGATTCTTGGTGTGACCATCACCATCAGTTCACTGTCACTGCGATTGATCGACCGTGAGCGGAAGAAATTTCCCAGAATCGGTATATCGCCAATGCCCGGAATCTTGCTGAGTTGTACTGTCGCTCGATTGTCGAGCAGGCCAGCGATGCCGAACGACTGTCCGTCCTTCAATTCGATCTCAGTTTCGGTGCGGCGGGTAGATATCGCGGGGACGGTGAATCCAGAAATTGTGACTGCTTGCGTGAAATCTAAAGTGCTCACTTCCGGAGCTATGTGCATTCGAATTATGTGGTCCGCGCCCACGAAAGCAGTAAAGTCGAGCTTTACACCGAATGGCCGGAATTGAATTGTGACCGCGCCTACGTTCGCTCCGCCCTGTACTACTGGGAATGGAAATTCGCCGCCAGCGAGGAAGTTCGCTTTTTGACCGTTCAATGCCAGCAGGTTGGGCTCAGCCAGAATCTGAAGAACATTGTTGCTTTCAAGGTCCTGTATCGTCGCGCCAAGATTCAGGTCGGGACGAAATAGAAAAATATTCAGTAGATTGCTGAGCTGAAAAGAACTGGTGAATCCAGCATTTTTCGCCCCGATGTGGCTCGAAAGCTGCCCATTCTGAGTGGGCGCCGAGAACTGCTGCGTAGTGATTGTTCCTGGTGTATTGGCAGCACCGGCGCTGATCAGGTTTAGAGCAAACTGCTGTAATTTTGTCCGGTCGACTTCAGCGAACTTCACTTGCAGCAGGATTTGCTGTTCATGTACCGGCGCCACCGATAGGGAATTGACAACTCCGCCGGAGTAGGCGGACGCCATCTTGCCGATGTCCTCAGAAATCTTTGCATCCGATACCGTGCCGGTCAGGATCAAGTGCGCGCCATCGGATTGCATATTTACCTGCTGCCCTGGGTAAGTTTGTTCAATCGCCGTCCGCAAATGCGAGATGTTCACATCGACCGTGACATCGAGAATCTGTGAGTGTCCGCTGGAGTCCCACAGAATCAGACTGCTGACGCCAGGCGCTTTTCCCTCTACTACAACCTGCGTCGGCGAAGTCGCAAGCGTGTCGATCACTGTGGGATTGCTTGAAAGAATTCTCGAGACCGGCGCCTGCATGTTGATCACAACCGATTTGCCAACGAATACGTGCAAGGCTTGGCCTTCGGACTGGGCGGCCGCTGGAAGTGTTGGCAGCAAGCTCAATCCCAGAGCAAAAAACCAGCTTCTGATTCGTGTCCGGCTGGAAA
>JBOGLH010000242.1:0-14642 GCA_050746025.1 Terriglobales bacterium
TTATTAAATCGTGTTAATACTGGATGAAAGCTTAAACGACTGTCAAGCCAAAAACACAGGCCGGGGTTATTGTTTTGTCACGCGATTGTCTTTTTTCACAGGGTGAGAAGTTGCTGGGGGATATCTCTTTTCAGAGATCTTGTTCAAAGTAGCTTGCAGGTCGAATCGCGAACCACCAACTCAGGCATGAGCTTACGATGTTGGGCGACGATCTTTCGCTTTTCTTGCACCGCGGTAATACCTTCCGAAACAATGCTGACCGCCATCTTGCCCATCTCGGCCATGGGCTGCCGGATCGTCGTCAATGCCGGCGTGAGCAGGCTTGAATGCGCCACGTCGTCGAATCCGATCACAGAACACTGCTCGGGAACTTTTATTCCGGCTTTACTCAAGGCACGGACAGCGCCCAGTGCGGTCATATCGTCGAACGCCATCAGAGCAGTGAACGGGCGTTTCTGACGGATCAGATTTTCTGTCAATTTATAACCCGCCTCGAAGCTGGCAATTGGATCGCTCGACTCCGGGAGATCGAACACCAGGGCAGCATCGATTTCTAGATCATGGGCCTTCGCGAAATTGCGAACGCCTTTCCAGCGCGGTGCGGTGTCGGTAATACGCTTCGGTCCGCGAATGAAAGCGATCTGGCGATGCCCCAGCGAAAACAAATGTTCGATCGCGGCCTGGGACCCTAGTTCGTTATCGACGGTCACGGAACTGATGGAGCCGGCTTCCAATTCGCGGCCGATCATTGCGGTTGGCAGATTCGCTTTTTCCAAGTCCCCTAGCACATCGATCTCGACAAATAGCCAGTTCGCGACAACGATTAATGCTTCGACCCGTCGGTCAAGCAGCATTTCCAGGTAGCGTTCAAACCGGCTGCGCTCGTTATGAACATCGGTCAGGATCGGCAGAAACGAAGCCTGAAACAGCGTGCTCTCAATGCCGCGCAGGATCGGCGTGCAGTAGGGATCCGTCATGTCAAACACCATGACGCCGACAGTGTGGCTGCGCTGGTTGCGAAGAGAACGCGCAAAAACATTCGGCCGGTAACCGAGCTTCTTGGCGGCGCGCTCGATGCGCTTTTTTGTTGTATCGGGAATATAGCGTGCAAGCGGCGCATTGTTTAAGACTATTGAAACGGTCGTAGACGAGAACCCGCTCTCTTTCGCTACTTCGCGAATGGTAACCACTACCGGCCTGCCTTGTGTGCCCGGGGCTTGAATTTGCAGTCTCCGCTGGCGGACACTACAGCAGAGACGCGCACCAGTGTCAAGCATTTCGCGAAATCCCGCTGGCTTTTTCTGCCCCTTATTGCTGGTTGCGGGGCTAATGTTTTCGGTGGGTTTGAGTTCCGCAAACTCTCAGGACACACACCAAACGCCGACGGCTGCCAACGCTAAGAGCAATCCCCGGGCCATCTTTGAACGCGGCCAAACCGCTCTGCAGCAAGGACATCTTGCGCAAGCCGAAGCCTCATTTCGCAGCGTTTTGGCTTTGGATCCAAATTCGACGCCCGCCTACGCCAACCTGGGAGTGGTCTACATGCGCCAGAAACATTGGAAATCTGCGCTCGCGATGCTGCAGAAAGCCGAGCAACTCTCTCCCGGTGTGCCTGGGATCAAGCTCAATATTGGGCTGGCATATTACCGACAGAACAAATTCAACGAAGCTATTCCGGCCTTCGAGTCCGTGGTGAGCAGTTCTCCCTCGTCGCTACAAGCGCGTTATCTGCTGGGGCTTTGTTATTTCTTCACGCAGGACTACCGATCTGCAACCGCCGCGCTGCAACCGTTGCAGCAGCAGGAATGGAACGACCTGGATTTTCTTTATGTGCTGGCGATCTCCGCCTGGAAGTCAAAGCAGCCGGAACTGGAGCAACGCACTATGGCGCGGCTGGTCGAGGTCGGCGGCGATACCGCTGAATTTCACTTGCTGATGGGCAAGGCGCACTTCAATCGCGAAGAATACGACGAGGCGATAAAAGAACTAAAGCTGGCCTCGCAAGCCTCGCCTAAGCTGCCCTTCGTGCATTTTTATCTTGGCCTTGCTGAAATGAAGAAGCAGAACTTCGACGATGCCCGGGCCGAGTTTCTGAAAGACGCAGAGATCGAGCCTGACGTCGCATACAACTACGACCAGCTCGGACTGATCGCGGCCAATCAGCAACGCCTGAAGCAGGCTGAGGAATATTTCACTAAAGCGTTGCGCATCGACCCCAACCTGGCAAGTTCCCGTTACCAACTGGCTCGCGTGCTACAGAACCAGGCCGAATACGCCAAGGCACTTGTGCAGGCAGACGCGGCCCTCAAGCTCCAGCCGGACAACGCCAGCGTCCATTACCTTCGCGGCCAGATCCTGCAGCATCTCGGCCGGACGGAAGAGGCCAAAGGTGAAATGCAAAAAGCTGCCGGGATTTCCAATCAGGCGCGGGCCCAGCGGGAGAAAGAATTGGAGAATCCCGACCCTGATCTGCGCCAATCGCCTGAACCCTAGCTATTTTTGTTACACTTAGGCGTTTTTTTAGACTACTCCAGCAGTGAACGCCTCATCTTAAATGTACGCCCTCGGACTCTGGAGGTCCTCATGAAGCTAGCTCTGAAGATCGTTGGAATCGTCATCGCGGTTTTGATCGTTATTGTGCTGGTGTTGCCGTTCGTGGTGAACGTGAATAACTACCGTCCGCGAATCGAAGCCGAGCTCACCCAAGCACTGGGCCGCAACGTCACGGTAGGAGATCTGAGTCTCTCGCTGTGGTCAGGGAGCCTTGCTGCGGACAATATCGCGATAGCCGACGATCCTTCGTTCAGCAGCTCACCTTTCATAAAAGCGCAGACGCTCAACGTTGGCGTTGAAATAGTTCCTTTGATTCTCTCGAAGACTCTGCACATCACCGAACTCACGCTCTCCCAGCCACAGGTGAACCTGTTGCGCGACCGCGCCGGGAAGTGGAATTTTTCGAGCATAGGCACGGCAAGTCCGACGAAGAAGACGGGGGCCACTCCGCCGTCCAGTGCTGGGCAAGCGCCTCCTTCATCAGGAGCAGAGCCGACAAAAACATCGCCTTCTACCCCGGAAAATCCCAAGGAAGCCTCGAATCCAAAGTCTGAATCCTCGATTGAACAAAATTTGTCGGTAGGAAAACTTAGCATCAAAAACGGGCAAGTCTCGATAGCCGACACTGGCAAAGGTAAGCCACACATTTACAAAAACGTAAACCTCACGGTGAAGGATTTCTCCTTCAGCTCTCAGTTCCCGTTTACCTTGACTGCGGACCTACCGGGCGGCGGAAATATTGGTCTTGATGGCAATGCAGGGCCGATCAATCCCGCCGACGCATCGATCACGCCGGTGCATGCGAAACTTGATGTGAAGAATTTTGACGTGGGTGCCTCGGGCATCATCGACCCCAGTTCTGGAATCGCCGGCGTGGCCAGTTTCAATGGAACGGTGAACTCCAACGGCACGCAGGCGCAGAGCAGCGGCGATGCCACGATTGACCGGATCAAACTTTCTCCAAAGGGTTCTCCCGCGCAACGCCCGGTTGCATTGAAGTACCAGACAACCTACGAATTGCAAAAACAAACTGGACAAATCCAGGCCGACGTAAACGTTGGGAAGGCCGTCGCGAAGCTGTCTGGCACATATGATCTCCATGGCGAGTCGCCGGTTTTGAGCATGAAGCTGAATGCCGACAATATGCCAGTCGATGACCTCGAAACTTTGCTTCCCGCGCTTGGCGTTACGCTTCCGTCCGGATCTTCACTGCAAGGCGGAACGTTGACGGCGGATATGAGCGTAAATGGGCCAGTCGAGAAACTGGTGATTACAGGTCCGGTGAAACTTGCCAATACCAAGCTCCACGGATTCGACATGGGATCAAAAATGTCCGCCATATCGATGCTTAGCGGTATCAAAACCGGCTCGGACACCGAGATTCAGAACTTCAGCTCGAACGTGCATGTTGCGCCATCTGGAATTCAGACCAGCAATGTGAATCTGGTGGTTCCTTCGCTGGGAACTGTCACCGGTGATGGCACAGTCAGCCCGTCAAACGCGCTGGATTACAAAATGAAAGCCAGTCTGAGCGGAACCGCAGTCAGTTCAGTCTCATCGCTGGCCGGATTGAGCGGGAAGGGCGCAACCGTTCCGTTCTTTATTCAAGGCACAGCTTCTGATCCTAAATTCGTTCCTGACGTGAAAGGAATGTTGAGCAGCGGATTGGGAAAAGGGTTGGGCAAGAATTTGGGATCGCAGGTGCCGGGCGGGCAAAATACTCAAGGCGTTGTGAACGCGATCGGTGGCCTGTTCGGCAAAAAGAAAAAACCCCAGTAGTTCACTGCAGCTTTATGAACGCGACCCCATACCCGCCCAAGTTGAGGGTAATTGGCGACTGTGCCGAAATTACGGTGGAAGTCGGTCCATTCGCCGGGCTTGTCTTCGCGTCGATCATTACTTCGTTCGCGCTTGTGAATGAGCCCAAACCGCTGACGTCTAGTGAAATG
The DNA here is from genome assembly GCA_050746025.1 of Terriglobales bacterium. Taxonomy (GTDB): domain Bacteria; phylum Acidobacteriota; class Terriglobia; order Terriglobales; family Acidobacteriaceae; genus Gp1-AA145. Next base: position 4,503 of record JBOGLH010000242.1, read on the forward strand.
TTGGCCGTGAGTCCCGCGCCATTATTATCGGTCAGAGATGCAACGGCATGGTTTGAAATCATAATCGCCACGCTGCCATCTGTATTCATTACCGGCAAGACTTCGATATCAGCAGTATCGGAATTCATGAACTGCAGAGACTGCTGTCCCGCGCCTGACGGGAACATCTGCGCCAGCCAATAGTCCACCCAATAGCTCAACTGAGTGTTACCAGTTGCGAAGTCCACCTCGCCGTATTGTGGGTCGGCGTCAAAGTCCCAGTGATACAAAGCTCGCGCGCCCGCCTGCCCGACTTGCGAAAAAACGTAGGGCCGCCATGCGGCAAAAAAGGCGCTCGATCCGCGTTTATCGGTAACGAATGTCGTGCCGTTGCAATTGCTGATGCCTCCCCCTTTGTCGAAGTCAGCATTGACGTTGTTCTCGGTAATCCACACCGGGACATTCGCCAGAGCCGCATTCGCAGCCATCAAGCCATAAATCGTCGCGATGCTCGAGGCAAATGTTGGGACAGTGTCGAAAAGCTGCGCGTCGGTATCCGCCTGATTGCAAGATGAGTAGTAGTGAGTAGCTACTGCATCCACGGGAACGCCCGCATGCAAGCCTGCGGCGAATGTCTGGACCCAGCTCTCCGAGCTACAGCAGAGCTCGATCGCGACGTACTTCAGCGACGGATCCACTGACTGCATCGCGGGGACGACCGCGTTGTACATCGCCGTATATTCCGTCGCGGTCAGATTGTTGTTGATGCTGGGCTCGTTGTAGATTCCCCACCATGTGATTTTCTGGGCAGGATAGGCCGGCGAAACGTGCGCGGTCCCGCCCGAATCGGTGAACCCGCCGGTGTCGTAGTACTGCACCAGATTTTTCGCGTAACTTGCAAACTGCTGAAAACTCAAATCGCTGAATGAATTGCTGCTGTCATTGTTCACATACATGAACGGTGGCGCCTTGGCGATTTGAAATTCAGGGCTGTGATCGCCGACGCTCAGCACTGGCTGCGTAATGGCGTCTAGCTTGGAGAAATCCCAACTTGTAGAAGCCGTGCGATCGCTGCCTTGCGGCACGCCTTGCGAAATGCCCTGCAGTCGTACATGGTGGGGTTGTAAATTCCCCAGCAGTGTCTGCTTGGCACTCGCGGATGTCTGAAAGAAGGTATAGTCCCACTCCGCCGGCTGAAAGGATGTAGACATCGCTACATCAAATGGCGCGACGGGCGTGGCACTCACGGTCACATTGGCACTGACAACTGGCTGAGGCGGCGGTGGCGGAGTTACGACCGCCATTGTCCCACCGCCGCACGCACTCAAACTGGCTAAAGAAAGTAACAGGCTTGGAAGAACGAGCCGCTTCATGTTGGCCTATTGTAGCCAAGCAAATTCGGCGCGAGTAGAAGCTAAACGTGTTCACGATAAATTATTTCAGGGAGCCTCATCTCCCCGATTTTCGGGCAGGGTGGGGAGTTTGACCTCCTATTCTGACGCCTTAGGCGCAGACTGCTCCCGCATTGCGACCACAAGAGATCGTCCCTGCATGATCTCCGGAATTTCGTAGCCTGCGAGATCAAGCAATGTAGGCGCAACGTCCAGCAGTTGCGCACCCTCGAACTCCCCATTCAGTGGGCAGTTCGGAGCATTAAGAATGAACATGCCGTATTGCGCGTGGTTGCAGGTGTCAGGTCCAGTGTCATTTTCCTGAACATGAATCGCGCCGTGGCCAACCGAACCGATGGAACGCCAGAGTAGTCCGGCGAAATGTACAATCAGGTCTGGCGCAACGTTGCGAACATTCCGATAAATTTCCTTTGGCTTGAATACCAGCGAATTGAGCGGTTGACCTTTGTCGTCAGTCAGCTTTTCGAATCTGGCCTTCATTTCATCCTGAAGAGATTCATATTCTCCTGGCGAAATCACTCCATTCGGTTCACGTCCTTGCACATTGAAGAAGACGCGCGCGTAATATCCGCCTTCACTCCAGACCATCGTCTTGTCCCAGTTCACATTGAGTTGATCAAAAGGAGTTATTGCGTTCGGATATTCGTTCAAGACCAGAAGGCCCTCACGAATCAGCCATTCGTTGATGGCGATGCCTCCGTCCAGTCGTTGCGCCCCGTGATCCGAAACTACGAGCACAACCGTGTCTTCGTCGAGAATATCCAGCGCCTTCCCTATCTGTTCATCCAACCAGAGATAGTATTCCGGGATCGCGTTCTGATATGGATTTTCAGCTTTGAACTGAACATGCTTTTCGTCAAAATAATTCCAAAAGCCGTGGTGCATACGGTCCAAGCCGATGTCCACAAAATGAAAATAATCCCATTGCTGCTCTTTCAGTAGCCAGTGTACGACCTGCCATTGCTTCCGGCTCATACTGAAAATTTCGTCTTTCAGCCAATCTTTTCGCTCGGTCCGGAAATTTTTCACGTCGACCGGATATTCGCCGACCAGTTCATTAATTTTGGACTTGAAACTTACCGGATAAGTGAAGTCATTCTTCGTAGTGTCGGGAGTCAGAAAACATCCCACGCTGATCCCGTTGATCCGCCGCGGCGGATAATTCGGGGGCACCCCAACGATGATCGACCGCTTGCCTTCACGTCCCAGATGATCCCAGATCGCCAGCGCTTTGATGGACACCGAGTTCGCGAATCCAAGTTTTTCGTAGGAATGATCAAGCCGATTGCGAAAGCCATAGACCCCCAACGAACCCGGGTCCTGGCTGGTACACATGCACATCCACGCGGGAACCGTGATCGGCGGGATTACGCTCTCGAGGCGGCCATAAACTCCGGCAGCCATCAACTGCCGAAGATTCACCAGGCGCTCGTCGCGGAAAATTATTTCAGGCGCCGCGCAGTCAAGGCCGAACACACAAATCTTCATTGGAAAGAAATCCCTTCCCAGAGGACACAAGAATTCGAAATTTTATGATTCAGAATTGGTGATGAAACGTCAATCTTGCCAGAACGCCGCAGCCCAAGATTGCAGCGCGCCTAAGATGAGGTCTTATCTTGTGGCGGCTCGGAATCAGACACTTTCGGCCCACGGCCAAGCATTTTAAAAAACGCATTCACAAGCTTGTGCCAGAAGATCAGCAAAAAACCGACGAGGCTGGCAATACCGGAGGTGATGGTCATCACCTGGTCCGGACCGCCGTAAAACGCGAGCAAATTAAAATGCATGCGATCTCCCTTAATCAATTTTACGGGAGTTTCACCCCTTAAGGCTACCCTGAACTCGCGATCGGAACCGCTGGTAACATCGGCTACCGTCATGGTTAATGAGATAAATCTGGTGCGAGCGCCAGGTCAGCCGCACGTCCAGCCGGAGTGTTAATCAGATTGCCTGACTCCGCAGGGTCGGTTTTCCAGTCGTAGATTTGATCTTCGTATTTTTCATGACGAATCAGATGCCACTGCGGCGAAACCACGGAGCTCATCGAGCCATCGGTGGCAAGCGGTACTTTGCCCTGCATGGCCCGATCTGCCGCCACGATGGTGTTGGTCTGCGGCAACTCGGAAACAGGATTCGGCCACTGCTTCGGCACTGATTGTCCCCACAACTCCGCCAGTGTCGGTCCGGGAAACGGGTTTTCCTTGGCATCGATCATGCTTAGCACGGTGTTCGCGATATCTGCGTTCGCAACCGGCTGCTCGACGCGAACTCCTTGGGGCAGGTGCCCGGGCCAGGAAAATATTAGCGGAACATGCACCAGGTCCCAATACAAAGCCGCGCCATGGAAGCTGAGGCCGTGGTCGCCCAGCGCTTCACCGTGATCGGAGGTCACAATCACAATTGTGTTATTCAAAACACCGAGGCTTTCTAAGCCCTGCAGCAAGCGGCCGATGAAATCGTCGGTGTACTTCACGCCTGCGTCATATTCATCGATGGTGGTGCCGTGGTCCCATGCAGGTTTCGGGTAACCTGCGGGACCACCGTAAGCGAAGTGCACGTCGAGGTAATTCAGAAATGCAAAAAATGGATGTTGCGCATCCTTCGCGATCCAGCGCAGAGTTTCGCGATTCACCTCGTCCGCCCGCTTGCGAATTCCGTAGACTCCGCCGTAATCGCCGGAGCCTTCAGAGTCTTTATCCAGCCAGGAGCTGAGGCCGAAGTAGCGAAAGGCCCGCGTGATCTTGCTTTTCGGGCTCCGATTCATGTAGAAACGCGCAAACTCTCTTCCGAATTGCGTGCGAACGAACGAGTCGCCCACTCCGTCAAAATAATCCTCGAAGTGGATGAAGCCCCGGCCCAGTCCAACATTGCCGGTGAAATAAATACGGTTCGCAGAAAACGCGCCGGTGCGATAACCGCGTTTCTGCAACGCTTCGCCTAAAGTGGGCAAACCGTTCAGTCCGGATGTGCCCCACCCCAGCCATTGCATCGGTTCAACGTTGCCCATGCCATGCTCGTGCACCGGTTGACCTGTAACTAGCGACGCGTGCGAAGGCAGACTCCACGACGATGGTGCGATTGCATTTTCAAACAACACTCCATGGCGAGCCAGATTGTCGATGTTGGGGCTGGTCTGCCGCGAATACCCGTAGGACGAAAGATGGTCCGCGCGTAGTGTGTCGACAACAATGACGAGAATATTCGGAGAGCCGGGCGCTGCCGCCGGCAACTTTGAAAATGCGTGGGCTTCACTGATCGATTTGCCGCCTTGGATTCCAACCATCACCAGAGCCAGAGCGCCGAGCAGCCACGGTGCAGATCTACGCCAGGCGGTCACGACGCCCGATCCATGTTGCCGAAACCAGCGACTGAACGCCACTGCAACTCCCAAGGCAAACAAAAGCGCCGCGCGACGATAGAAGTGCCCGGTCAACATGAGCCAGTCGTAGGCGGTCAGAAAAGCAAGTAATGAGCCCAGTACTCGAGCAGTGGGGATGCGTCGAAAGCTGCGCCCCACGGCTGCGATCAAAAAGCCGATCAACAAAAAGAAAAACAGATCAACTATGGGCGAGATCCAAAATATTTCTTTTGAAACATGCATGATTCGCCCCCACTGCCGCCAGTTGACGCGCTGGAAAAGCAGCAGGCCAAAGCCCTCGCCAAACCCAGCGACAATTCCGAACCAGATTGAAATTGAAAGCAGCGACCACAGAGTCGCGGATTGAGCCGCTACTCGCGGGAATTTGGTGACAGCCGCAGGCACGGTATGCGCGTCACGTGGCGACGAAGTCATCTTGAGTTAGTTTAGCAAGGCGAAATTTGGGGCCCCGAATAGAATAGATTTTCGCATGGGAACTGCAGTCTCGACGCCCGAGCACAACCCACCGTCGCACGCGCCTGCTTCATGGTTTTACTTTCTTTTGCTCGCCGCTGGGCTGTTCCTGCGACTGAGACTGGCATGGCTCGCGTTTTTGAATCCTGACGAGGCCCTGCATTATTTTCTCGCCCACCGACCTTCTCTAAATCTCGCTTACCAAGCGAGCCTTACGACCACGCATCCTCCGTTGATGATCCTGTTTTTTCATTACTGGTCTCTGCTTGGTCGATCTGAGTCTTTCTTGCGGCTTCCGTTTGTGATCGCGGGCACTCTGTTCTGCTGGATCATGTTTCTGTGGATTCGCAAAGTTGCAGGCCAGCCCGCGGCATGTTTCGGGTTAGCGATGTTTCTGTTTGCGCCGTCGCTCATTTCATTGACGGCGGAGATCCGGCAATATTCATTCTTGCTGCTCTTCTGCTCCGGTTGCCTCTATTGCCTCGAACGCGCGCTCGAGAACGATGGCCAAATTCACTGGATGGCGCTATCCGCTGCAGCTCTGTACCTGGCGCTACTCACACATTATTCGGCGATGATCTTCGCGGCCGCCATCGGACTTTATGGGCTGGTGTGTTTGGTATGCAAGCAATGGCCCGCCCGACCAACCAGCACATGGATCGTGAGCCAGGCTGGCGCTCTGGCAATTTGCGCGTTCCTCTATGAGTCTCACATATCGAAGCTCAGAGAAAGCGGCGTGCCATCTGAAATCGGCGCAACCTGGCTGCAAGGTTCAATTTTTCAACCGGGAAAGAACCGCTTCGCGAGTTTCGCATGGGGTAACACGTTGCGCCTGTTTCGTTATTTTTTCAGCCATGGAACCGTAGGCGTGATTGGATTCGGTCTCTTCGCCTTCGCTTTGGTCGCACTACTTTGGACTCACCAGAACGGTGGGCCTAAGTCGCGGAATCGCGAACTCGTGACACTTCTCGCCGCACCCTTCGTAGTGACGCTCTTGCTCGCAATCGCCGGGGTCTATCCATACGGCGGCACGCGGCACGACGCGTTGCTTGCGATCTTTGCAATTTCCGGAATAGCCATCGGACTGGACCGCTTGCCGCTGGGTGTGCCCAGCGTCACAACCAAACTCGTAAAAGCCCTTCTGCTCGTTTCAGCCCTGCTCATCTGCAATTTGTTCCCGTCGCCCACCGGCCCTTACATGCGCCCGCATAATCAACGCCACGACCTGATGCATCAAGCCGTCAGCTCGATAAAGTCTCTTCCTTCGGGATCAGTTCTCTTCACCGACGCCCAGGGAAGCATGGTACTCAACTATTACCTGTGCAGCGATCTAATGCCCCTACCTTTCTCGCCAGAAGAGGGATTAACAAAAATGCGCTGCGGCCAATATTACGTACTCACTTCGATGACCGAGCAGGCGGGTTTTAACCGGGCTACATTTCCAGAATTGCTCTCGGAAGCAAGGCGCGAGGACGCCGGGAAACAGACGCTCTATCTTTTCCAATCCGGCTGGATCGATGACAAAGAGGGAGATTGGCTAATTGAACTGCGCGGGTTAGGCGGCAACCCACGTAACTTTGGACCGAATATTCTTGTCTGCCCATTCAGCCGATAGACAGGTACTCGGCCTGCAACAAGCTAGAAGCACACCGTGTAAGGCTTAACCTGCCCTGTCGCCACCTTGTTCAAGTAAGTAACGTTGTCCGGTGGAGCATACGTCCCATCCGACTGTAGCTTTTGATGCTGCCACTTGACCAAGCCGTAAGGCTTGGCGACGTGAAACTCTTCTTTGTGCTTACAGTTTTGCAGGCTGCTGTCACAGCTGTACTGATAACTGATCACCAGGGTCTGCAGATTGTCCGGCAGATCACCACCCAGCGTTTCCGAGTAAGGTCCCCAGACGGTGTTCACTACCCCGCCGAGTTTCTGGGTAGTAAACGTATTGCAGTCGCTATGAGTTTCGTAAGTGGAACTGGAAGCGGCGATCGTGACCTTCGATCCCGGAAAGCCGCCCTGCGCAAATCGCGGAACTAATGGCAGGTTGTAATCGCCGAGCACTGGATCATGAAAGACTTTGTATGTGCTGGGGTCCTGCCAGTTCAGTTCAGTGACCCACAAGTAAATGTAATTGTTGTCGTACAGCTGGATGTCCCACGGGTAACCCTGTCCGGTCTTAGTCCAAAAGAAACGGTCTGAGGCAACGCTGGTATAAATCGGGTTCGCCGTGCCCGACATATGATGACTGGACGCAAGCGTTGGGTCCATGGTCATCCACGCCAGCATGTCGTAAGTCTGGGCCTGGGGCTCCGGCGCGGGCGGTGTTGGAGGCGGTGGACTCTGCTGGCCCGGCTGATTGTTGTTTCCGGCGGTTGAAGATGAACTTAAGCCCGCGCATCCGGTAAGACACACGACTAACGCGAGCACAATAAAGTACTTCATCCCAGGTCCTCAGTTTTAGTTGAGTGCGCGTGCGACTTACTGGGAGGACTTTATCGCGACTGTGGAAAATACAACAGGTTACGAAAGGAGATAGGACGAAGGTGGATAGTACTCTGTCTAATATGGAGGGCGTTCATACTTGCGCCAGATCTGCGAGCGACCAAATCGTCACTGCACAGTCAGGGTTTCTGAACCGGTTGCGCAGTTGCTTCCCGCCGCGTATGAGGCCGTAATCGTGGCTGTACCTGAACCCACGAAGGATGCCGTATTAGAGGAGAACTCGACGATAGAGGTGTCGCTCGAAGACCAGGTAGTCGATGCAGTTACGTCGGTACCATTGAGAGCGGCAAAGAACTGCGCACTGGTCCCGCTGGTGAATGCCGTCCCGGAAGGAGAGGACGTAATAGTCAGCTGGCTCCCGGTCCCGCCGGCAACGCTTCCGGTGATTGATCCATTGACGCCACCAACCGACGCAGTGATGGTTACGTTCGACACCGTTCCCAGGCCTTTAACGGTTCCGGCGCTAACTGTAGCGCACGCGCTCGAGCTTTGCCAGTTCGCCGATTTGGTAACGTCCTTGGAGCCACTGTTAAAACTGGCGGTCGCCTGCAGCTGGACTGTCGATCCCTGAGCCACCGTAAAAGTGCTTGCCCCTGCCAGGGTAGTTACCGAGATTGAATTTGGCTGATTGACAAAAAACCCGGTGCACCCGGCTCCCAACACCAGCACGGCCGCCGCGCCCAGAATCCAGCCTTTTCGCCCGAAACTTCGCATTTGTGAAACCTTCAGCAGGACTTTAAACCCTAATTCAGCCTGCAAAATTGTAGCAGAGAGATTCACCCCGGAATCGCACCCTGTACCAACGAGTGACAACATCCCTGCCTGGAACCAGAACGGAGTCGAATGGGAGTCTTGCAAGGAAAGTTCTATCTGTAAGAAAAAGACTAGTGGGATCGCTTGGCGTTCGCAATCCGCGAAGTAATAGGTTTGCGTCCGGCAAAGCCTTCGCTGACACCGTGCCAGTGGCTAATTGATTTCTCGCCCAACTTCCAACAAAGCAGCACAACCTGGCCATCTACTTCGCATGGAAAATCAAGCAGGCCGATGTCGAGGTCTTTCACCTGCACGCCAATGGCGGCGATTTCATCCATGGCATCTTTCACCCGCTGAAAGGTTTTCTCGCGCTCGGCTTTGCGCCCCGCTAGATGCACTACATTGATCGACATTCCGCCACTCATAAAGATCCGATGGGCGATCTCCTGCAGTTCGGCATCGACTGATTCAATCAGCTTCTTGCCGTCGAGTGCTTTTCGCAGCAAGGATTCGAGGACCGGCAGCAACTCTTGTGCTTCGTCGAGGGTAAAAGTGCGTGAGGACATGGGGTATGTTCCTATTCTACGGCAATTCGTGTAGCGCGGGCGCCCCCGCCCGCGAAGAGTTCGCTCCCCAGTTTAGATCAAGTTAACCACTGCCCGCGAGCGAGGGCGCCCGCGCCACACTACTGTATTTCCAGCATCCTATCCAGCGCGACTCTTGCCCAACGTTTCACGTCGTTGCGCACTTTAATCTGATTCACAATGTTTCCTTCGACCAGGTTCTCCAGCGCCCAGCACAGATGTTGCGGCGAAATACGGAACATGGTCGTGCATAGGCATCCCGAATCATCGAGCGTAATGACTTTCTTCCCTTCCGCGGCGAACTCCTTGCCCATGCGATTTACCAGGTGAATTTCAGTACCCACCGCGAACATTGTTCCGCCCGGCGCTTGGCGAATCATCTTCAGCAGACCCTCGGTCGATCCGATGCCGTCAGCCTTCTGGCAAACTTCCCAGCGGCACTCAGGATGCACAATCACCCGAATGCCGGGATGTCTCGCGCGCACATTATCCACGTGCTCAGGAAGGAAGCGCTGGTGAACCGAGCAGTGTCCCTTCCACAGGATCACGCGTGCTTTTCGGAGCCGCTCAGGATCGAGGCCTCCATTCAGCATGTAAGGGTCCCAGACCACCATTTCATTTAACGGAATTCCAAGCTTGTAACCGGTATTGCGGCCCAGGTGCTGGTCGGGCAGGAAAAGAATCTTTTGCTGCTGGTTGTGTGGCGCGGGCACCCCCGCCCGCGAAAGAGCATTGCTCGCCGCCAACTTGAACGCACCCGCCGCATTCGACGACGTGCAGACCACGCCACGGCGCTCGCCGCAAAAAGCCTTGATCGCAGCCGTCGAATTCATGTAAGTGATCGGAGTCACACCGTCGCCCGCGTCGTTAGTGATGCCTGCGCGGACCAGGTTCTCCCAGCAATCCTCAACTTGCGTGATTTCCGCCATGTCAGCCATGGAGCATCCGGCGTTGAGATCAGGAAGAATAGTCACCTGCCCAGGACGCGCCAGAATGTCGGCACTCTCGGCCATGAAATGCACGCCGCAGAAGACAATAAACTTTCCTCCGGCTTGGGCCGCCTCTTGAGCCAGCTTGTAAG
>JBOGLH010000243.1:0-15578 GCA_050746025.1 Terriglobales bacterium
CGAAGTGGTCTTTTTGTATTAGCCACTTTATTGCGACCTATGGACAGAAGAGCACGGAATAATTCGCAAAAGAAAGCATCCGTAACAATTCGAAAGATTATTCCCAATAAATCAACACTGTCAAGAACTAAACAGTAGTTTAAAATTATCGTCCGGTTCGGCTATCGAAATCGGTTTTCGCCCGTAACTGCGGTTTTCGTTCGGCTCCCCGCAACCACCGCCGTTGTAGTTAGGCGGCAATGTTTTTTGGCCGCCCGGCTCAATTTGGTAGAAAGACTCGAAGGGCGTGGTTGTTGGCGGAAAGCGACAAAGGGAGCAGGAGAGCAGTATTGGATGCAAGACTGGGCCTTTCTCAGGGAAATTCGGATTCGGGTGGATTCGCCTGGCGGTTGCGGCCACTGCAGGATGCGCTCGTTTGGCTGATGTGCGTACTTTTGCTGTGCATTGTCGTATCAGCACAAGACGATCAATCGGGGATGTCAAGCCAGCCCAAGACACCGGACCAAGGCGGCGCTGCCACGGGCAAGCCTCACTCTGCTGTGCGCGACAAGCAAAACCGCGTCATCACTGCAGGCGACCTCGTGGATGGCGCTCCCATTGTGTTCGAAGACTTAACTGTAAAATCCCATTTGGATAGTTTCTTGCACCAGTCTGGCACTCCGCAAAAGAAGTTCATTCTCGAGACACTGGGTTCAGGGGTAGCCATTCTGGATTATGACAATGACAGCTGGCCGGACATCTATCTCCTAAACGGCGGGAGTTTCGACAGCGTTAAGGGGAATACTTCAGCCCCGCGGGCTGCTCTGTTCCATAACAATCATGACGGAACTTTTACTGATGTCACCGCCAAAGCCGGTGTGACCAATGATCGATGGGGATTCGGCGTCGCGATAGGCGATTGCGACAACGACGGCTGGCCGGACATATACGTAACCAATTTTGGCAAGAACCGTTTGTACCATAACAACCACAACGGAACTTTTACTGATATTGGCGAAAGAGCTGGAGTGGCGCTGGGAGGCTGGTCCACGGGCGCAACTTTCGGCGACTACGACGGCGATGGTCACCTCGATCTTTTCGTCGCCGGTTATGTAAAGTTTGATCTTGATAATCCTCCCATACCGGGCAGTCCCCAAATGAAGGGCAAGTACTGCGAGTACCGGGGACAGAGCGTGATGTGTGGTCCGCGCGGCTTGACCGGAGAGCCAGACCATCTTTTCCATAACAACGGCGACGGGACTTTCACCGACGTGAGCGCAAAAGCGGGTGTTTCTGATCCCGGCCTTGACTACGGACTCGGGACGGCGTTCGCCGATATCGACAACGATGGTCGGCTAGATCTGGTTGTTGCCAACGACTCCACGCCGCGGTATTTCTATCGCAATCGCGGCGATGGGACATTCGAAGACGTCAGTTATGTCTCCGGATTTGCCCTGAACGAGGAAGGTCGTGCGCAAGCATCTATGGGAATAGCGGTTGGCGATTACAACAACGACGGCTTGTTGGACTTGTTCGTCACCACTTTCTCCGACGACAACTACACGTTGTATCGGAACGATGGCAACGATAGCTTTACGGATGTGTCCTACCCGGCACGTATCGGTGAATCCACTATCCCCTTTCTAGGCTGGGGAACCGTCTTTCTCGATTATGACAATGATGGCTGGCTTGACCTGTTCATGGCTAACGGTCATACATATCCCGAAGCAGACCATTACGATTGGGGGACTACATATAAACAGCGGCCGCTGCTCTTTAGGAATCTTCACGGCTCGCGCTTCGAACTGGTGCCGGCCGCCACCGGCAGCGGGCTGGCGGACCTCCTTTCGGGGCGTGGCGTGGCATCCGCTGATCTTTTCAACGACGGCCACGTAGACCTTGTGATAAATAATATTGATTCACCGCCTACCTTATTGCGCAACGTAGTAAAGAACGGGAATCACTGGGTGGGGTTAAAACTGGTCGGTGGACCAGGGAGTCCGCGCGATGCCATTGGCGCCAAGGTCCTCGTTACCGCGGGAGGAATGAGAATTCGCCAAGACGTGATCAGCGGTGGCAGTTACGATTCCAGTTCTGACTTAAGACTGCATTTTGGTTTGGGCGCCAGTACAAGCATAGAGAGGATGGAGATCCAGTGGCCGAGCGGGAAGAAAGAAGAGGTTACGATCCCCGCGATCGACAGGTTTTACACCGTGGCAGAGGGACAGGGTCGAGTGCAAGAAAAATGAATATGTCAGAACTGCGACGGCACGCATCTCCGAAATTTGTATGACGAAGAATCGAGGAGTTGCACAAGAGCGATGGGAAACTTTACCCGAAGGGAATTCTTTGCTGCACTAAGCGCGTTCCCACTGCTTATCCCCAAGCAATTCGTATCCTGCCGTCCTCCGTTCCGTCACTTGCTCGATGGGGCTGGCCAGCCACCGGCTCATCCACTGTTCGAGCAATTGCCTTCTAGCGCGACAGGAATCACCTGGCAACATGTAAACGGCCGTTCACCTGAGTACTACCTGCCTGAAACTACCGGGGCCGGTTGCGCCTTCTTCGACTACGACGGTGACGGCTGGATGGACATCTATTTGGTCAACAGCGGCCGCTGCGATTTCTTCGACCCAAAGCCCCCTCTTCGCAACGCGCTGTATCGTAACAATCGCAATGGCACATTTACCGACGTAACGGAGAAGGCTGGTGTGCCTGGTGGGGGCTACGGGATGGGCGTTGCCGTAGCCGATTATAACCTTGATGGGTTTCCCGATCTCTATGTTACACAGTACGGCCGCAGCATTCTGTACCGGAACAATGGCGATGGCACCTTCACTGACGTGACCGATAAGGCAGGAGTGGCGGCCCCGGGTTGGGCCTCCAGTGCAGTCTGGTTCGACTATGACAATGATGGCAAAGTCGATCTTTTCGTATGCCGTTTTGTCGATTTTGACAAATCAAAGAACAAGTTTTGCGGCGACAGTCGTACCGGGGAACGCCGCTACTGCCTTCCTGAAGTCTATGAGCCAATGCCGAGCTACTTGTTTCATAACAACGGCGATGGCACATTCCGTGATGTCTCTGAGGAAACCGGCATCGGTAAGGCTCACGGGAAAGCCTGGGGAGCGGTTGCGACCGACATCAATAACGACAACTGGATGGATCTCTTCGTGGCCAATGACACTGTTCCCAATTTTCTCTTTGTCAATCGTAAAGGCAAGTTCGAAGAAATCGGCCTCGCGGCCGGGGTCGCTTATAGTCAAGATGGTCGCGCCCGCTCCGGCATGGGCGTCGATTCCGCAGATTATGATCAGGACGGCTGGCAGGATTTGTTCGTCTCCAATGTGGATCACGAGATGTATTCCATCTACCATAACAACCACGATCTCACCTTTGAGGACATGGCATTTCCTTTAGGCATCGGCTCCGCCACACGGCTCATGAGCGGCTGGGGTGTAAAGTTTTTCGATTACGATAACGACGGAATGATGGATCTGTTCGTTGCCAATGGGCATCCGGACGACAGAATCGAGCAGCACTCCAATGAAGTAACCTACCGGGAGCCGTTTCTGCTCTTTCATAACAACGGCAAAGGTCTAGAGAACGTCAGTTCCAATGCCGGCCCCGTTTTCAACGAGGTGTTTGCCGCGCGCGGATTGGCTGTGGGCGATTTCGATAATGATGGCGCGGTCGATGTTCTTGTCACAGTCAACAATGGGCCACCGGTCATACTTAAGAACTTGGCGGCTGAAGGCAACCATTGGCTGGGCTTACACCTGGTGGGAAGGAACTGTAATTCCGATGCCATCGGAGCGCGCATCACCTGGCAAGCGGGCGACCTAAGGCGCACTTGTCTGAAGACGGGCGGGGGAAGCTATCTTTCTTCTCACGATCCGCGCGTGGTCTTGGGGCTGGGAGCGCGGTCTAAGATCGAAAAACTTGAGATCCGCTGGCCGTTGCCCAGTGGCCGCGTCGAGACATTCGCGGATGTACCAGTCGATCGTTATGTCACGATAGTCGAAGGGAAGGGGATCCAAGGTTAAACCCCTCGGCAGAATTCAGACGTGCTCACGAGTAACAGCGGCCATCTTATTCCAATCAGCGACAACTTCGCGGATCAGTGCGGCCCCTCTCACATCCGCAATGTCAGAATGAATCTTGTCCTTCCTTTTTACCGGCCAAGCCACTCCCGATGACAAGGACGACGGAATACTGTGGCCGAGGGCAGGTGCATGGATTCGATGGGGTGTCCCGATTGCACTCCCTCCCATGGTGGAAGACAATCCGAAAGGTAGTTGGCTTGTATTTCGAACCTTTTAATTGGAGGTTGACTTGATATCCCTAGCCTCGAAGAGGACATCGCTGTCGCTGGCTACGACTGTGCTGACCGTCTTGATACTGCTCGCCTCGGTGCTGCTCTCGGGTCGCGAAAGCAAAACCGCCTTGCGGCCGGCGGCCGAGCTCGCGAGCTTTTCTGCTCTGGCACCGATTGACGCGCACGTTCATATTTACAAAGATGACCCGGCTTTTGGGGCTTTCCTCAAGCGTCTGAACCTGCGCGTTCTCGACATCCTTGTGATCGATGACCGTGATTCCTTCGGCAAGGGGTTGGAGCCGCAGCGGAGCGACGTGCTCAAGGTCGTCCACATCACTGCGGGACGGGCGCTTTTCTGTACAACCTTCAGCCCTTACGAGTTCGAAGATCCGGGATTCGTCCAGCGCACGATCCACCAGCTCGGTGCCGACTTCGCGGAGGGAGCAATCGCTGTGAAGATCTATAAAGTCATGGGAATGGAGATGAAATCGAAGGCGGGAAAATATGTGATGCCCGACGATCCTGCCTTCGAACCCATCTATCAGTTTATTGCCGCCCACCATCGCACCGTAGTCGCACACATCGCGGAGCCGGATTCTTGCTGGCAGCCCCCAAACCCCTCCAGCCCCGACTATGCGTACTACCAGCAGCATCCCGACGAATACGCTTACGCTCATCCCGAGTGGCCCTCAAAAGCCGCAATCCTCGCGGCGCGGGATCATTTTCTCGCCGAGAATCCCAAGCTACGGGTAGTTGGCGCGCATCTGGGCAGCATGGAAACCGATGTGGATGAGATCGCGAGGCGCTTCGATCGTTATCCAAACTTTGCCGTCGATACGGCGGCCCGGGTTGAGTACCTGATGATCCAGCCGCGCGACAAAGTGCGGGCGTTCCTGATCAAATACCAGGACCGCGTCCTCTACGGGACCGATCTGGTGGTCATGCCGAAAGACGATACGGAAAAGGCGCTAGCGGAATGGAACGACACCTATGCCCGCGATTGGAGGTTCTTTGCCACAAACAAAACGGTTGAGGTTAAGGGCCGCAAGTTTCAGGGTCTCGAGTTACCAGAGCCTGTCCTACGGAAGCTCTACCACGACAACACGGTACGGTGGTTCCCAGGAGCTGTTGGAGGGGCGGACGCGCGCTAAGTTCGCGAGCCATCCTACCGAATTATCTCTCTTCATTATTCGATTGGACTTCGAACTCCAATGCCAGAGCAACTTGAGCCATCGCGACGTCAGTGGAAACCTGCACACCCCAGACAGGAATGCTCTGCCGTCGCGGTGAACTATACAACTGTTACCATTCATATCGTTTTATATTGTTTGTCCAACACCACGAGAAAATGCGAGCCATGATTGCGATCAGGTACTGGATTGTCCTCACCGCTGTCTTTACGTCTTGTTCCCTTGTAACGGCTGCGGAGATCGCCACGGCCAAGCTTCAAATTCAGGGTGGCAACATCCGCATTGAACTTGATAACCGCCTACGCAGCCGGGTGGTTGCCCGCTTCGGCAAGAAAGAGATGCCGATGGGCCCATTCACTGCCTCTGAGACTGTGACCACCACCAAGGCGTGGGCTGGATTTTTGCTGACGTCGCAAAAACGGCAGCGCACGAAAGATACTTTTGGCGATGCAACCCAAGTGACTGTCGACGGGAAAGCCGGAACGTTGACGAAGAGAGTCACAGTCACCATCTATGACAACTTTCCGGCGATGGCATTTTTTGATGTTCAGTACACAAATACCGGAACATCCAAGGTCGTGATCAAAAGTTGGACTAACAACGCATACACCGTCAACGCGCAGCGCGGTGCAGGTTCGCCAGCTTTCTGGTCATACCAAAGCGGCTCTTATGAGAAACGTCCCAACTGGATCCTGCCGTTGCATGCAAAATTTCAGCAAGAGAATTATCAAGGCATGAATGCCAGTGACTACGGTGGTGGCACGCCGATCGTTGACGTCTGGCGTCGTGATGTCGGAATCGCTGTGGGACATGTCGAGCTTCGTCCCAAGCTGGTTTCCTTGCCCGTGTCGATGCCCGATCCAGCCCATGCCAGGATTGCTGTACGTTTCAGCAAAGCCATTTCATTAGGCAGCGGCGAAAGTTTTCACACTTTTCGCACCTTCGTCACAGTCCACCAAGGAGACTACTTCCGCACGCTCACCGAGTACCGGCGCTTCATGATGAAGCAAGGTTTTCAGATGGCTACAGCTCCTGACGAAGGTTTTGGTGCAATCTGGTGCGCGTGGGGATACGGCCGAACAGTTCAGCCTCAGCAGGTGTATGACTCGCTCCCGACGGTGAAGCGCCTGGGTTTCACGTGGGTGACGCTCGATGACGGTTGGCAAAACAATGTTGGCGACTGGCAACTTGATCCCAAGAAATTCCCCCACGGAGATGCTGACATGAAGGCCTTGGTGGATCGCATTCACCAGGAAGGATTCAAGGCCCAACTCTGGTGGTCCCCGCTGAGCGCAGTACCAACCTCCGAACTGCTCCGTGAGCATCCCGACTACGAGTTGCTGAACCGTGACGGTTCCAAGCGAAAAGTTTCCTGGTGGAACTCATATTACTTGTGCCCGGCGGACCAGCGAGTCGTGGAGCATCACCGAGCTCTGGTCAAAAAGATTTTGGTGGATTGGGGATTTGATGGGCTGAAGCTCGATGGCCAGGACATGAACGGTGTTCCGGCTTGCTACAACTCCGCTCACCATCACGGGCAGCCAGAGGAGTCGGTAGAGGCCTTACCGGATTTTTTCAAAGCCATTTACCAAACCGCGCAGTCTGTAAAACCTGGCGCCCTGGTGGAGTTCTGCCCTTGTGGCACAGCATTTTCTTTCTTCACCATGCCGCACTTCAATATGTCAGTGGCTTCCGACCCGGAAAGTTCTTTTCAGGTTCGTTCCAAGGGAAAAACTTTGAAGGCCCTGATGGGAGATAACATTCCATTCTTCGGCGATCACGTAGAACTGAGCGATGGCGGCAATGACTTTGCCTCAACTGTAGGCGTGGGGGGCGTTGTGGGCACACAGTTTGTCCTTCCGTCTTTGGTTACGAAGCACGGCAAATCCGATCTGACTGCGCCGCGCGAAAAAGAATTTGAAAAGTGGCTTCGGATCTATCACGAAAAGATGTTGTCCAGAGGGGAATACCTCGGACAACTCTATGACATTGGATTCGATGTGCCGGAGACTCACGCAATACGCAAGGATAAGACCATGTACTACGCCTTTTTCGCTAAGCACTGGAAAGGAACAGTTGAATTGCGCGGCCTTGAAGACCGCAAGTACAGCGTTGTGGACTACGTGACAGGAAAGAACTACGGGACAGTGTCGCGACATAGCGCGCATTTAGCGGTTGATTTCGAGGGAAATCTCCTTGTTGAAGTGCGCCCACAGTAAATTTGGTGAGCGTGACACCTGAAAGAATATATATAGAGGAGGGTTAATGAAACGTCGTTCCTTCTTGAAGACGGTTAGCGCGGCCAGTCTGGCGGTCGGTGTTACACCCGCCTGGAGCGTGCCCCGTTTGGCAGATCAACAGGCTCCTAACTCATCAGATGCCCAAAAAGCACCCGAACAGGCCTCGCCCGAAACGATACTACTGAAAGATTACCGGCCAAAATCCCTCTACAAGATCCCCATCACCCAAGTTCCCAAGGCAAAATACCCGATCATTGATATGCACTCCCACGCCTATGCCAAGACGCCAGAAGAAATCGCAGAGTGGGTCAAGAATATGGATGAGGTCGGAGTCGAGAAGACCATCCTTCTTACCGAGACATCGGGACAAAACTTTACAGATGTTCAGCGGAAATTTTCTGCGTATCCTGGACGTTTCGAGATCTGGTGCGGCTTTGATTACAGCGGCTACGACCAGCCTGGATTCGGCCCTCTGGCTGTACGTGCACTGGAAAAGTGCCATCAGGCAGGCGCAGGCGGGGTTGGTGAACTCCACGACAAAGGTAAAGGGCTCGTTTCGAGCTCAATAAATGCTCTTGGCATGCACCCGGACGATTCGCGCATGGACTCCTTGTTTGAACGCTGCGGCCAGTTGGGTCTACCGGTGAGTATTCATGTTGCCGATCCCATCTGGATGTACGAACCAATGGACAACACGAACGACGGACTGATGAATGCCTTCCACTGGCGGCTGGATAATCAACCGGACATCGTGAGGCACTCCGGAATGATTGACATACTGGAACGCACCGTCAAAAAGCATTCGAACACAACTTTTATGGCCTGCCACTTTGCCAATCTTGATTACGACCTGGCGCGATTGGGGCAGGTGCTTGAGAGACATCCCAACTTGTACGCCGATATCGCCGCCCGATACGTAGAAACAGCTCCCATTCCCCGCTTTTCCGCGAAATTTTATGCAGAGTATGCCGATCGTTTGCTCTACGGAACTGACATGGGATTCGAAAAGGAGATGTACCGAGTCACCTTCAGAGTTCTCGAAACATCGGATGAGCACTTTTACGAACACGGCATGTTCGGCTACCACTGGAGCCTGAATGGTTTCGGACTTCCGGACGAAATACTGGAGAAGCTATATCGCACAAATGCAGAGAAGATCCTGAATTCGCGAGGATCTCCGCTCCCCCACAAGTGATGCAACAACACCGCGAGCTTCCTCGCCGTGGCAATAATTATGCGGTGGGCATCTGCTCCATAGAGGAAATCGGTCCGATGGCGCTCCCGACAGAGCCGAACGTGAGATTAGGAAGGCTCGCGAAAATGCCCACGAAAATGGCTCACGAGTTCGCGATCGGCTCTGCCAATCGATCCGCCAGCACAGTCTAGATGCTGAGCTCGTCAAGGCTTATGCCACTGATTTCTGTGGCACGAAAATACTGCGTGAAGCTACGCGAGAACAGGTGGAAAACTCTTCGTCCAGCCCACCTGCTTCAGCTCCCGTTTGACCTCAGGCGGCAGATGCTCGTGGATCGACATTAGGTAGTAAGCCTTCCTTCTTGATTCCGGGAACCGTCTTTCCAGGAAATCGTCGAAGGACGCAAGCTTTTCCATCTGCCAGTATTGCCCCGCGCCCACTTCACACAAATAACGCCCAAGCTCGACGAAACGTGTGTCTTTTTCTGGCGCGCAATGAGCTCGATGACAGAAATTTGGTGGGACTTTCCGAGATCTTGGCTTGGGAGCGACGGAAGGAAGCCGGTGTGGTCAACGTCACCCGGACAGTCGTAGAAGGGTCTGGAGTTGGCGAAATTGGCGAAAAACAGGGAAGGGCAGGACTTCGATTGTGCAACCTGGTTGCACAAAGCTCGGGCGCTCCCAAAGGAAACATTCCGGCGTGAAGTGGAGAGAGAGTTGACCGGAAAGGACTTCGGGCCCTGGGAGCTTATCTATTTCAAGGTCTATAAAAGCCAAGTCCCGGTAGTTGAGCAGGCTATTGAGACAGCCGCTCTGATGCTCGGAAGCGACAATCCCGTGGTTAATGCCTAGAAATGATCTGTACAGATTTTTTGGCCGGAGCCAGTCTGGATGGTACCCGACCAGAAGTGCTCCTAAATACGCTCTCGACTTTCTTTCAGTTCCTGCCAGGAGAGCAGCAACAGGCATTCGCGGCAATGGTGAACGCGCGGGCGCAATGAATGAACGCTGCGGAAGGTCGACTCCGCTTCGGCTCGGACTAGATGACTAAGCAAAACTCCGCCAACAAGTGTTGCGACGAGATAGGTGGCGATGCCAGTTCTGCGGTTCTATGAGAAATCTCGAAGTTCATCATCAACAATTTCGGAGCCATTCGGGCGAAGATAGGGAGGACAACCTGATTACCCTGTGTACAAACTGTCATTTGTCCATTCGTACCTGATGCGTCTAACCGAGACTTGTAGCATCGAGGACCCACAAGCATAATTCGGGGCTGGTACTCTACGCCCCCATCGCCGACTTCCGCAGTTCCGGGCTTTCCTCGGGAAATGGGCAGACTTCTCCTGGATAATATGAATACTCTGGAATTATCTGCTTGATTTTTGCACGAATGGGACTTGCACCGTCCACATATAGAGTCGCTCTGAGATCGTCCAATTGAGCCTCGAGTTCGCCCCAGCCGCAAAGCACATTGCTTGCCTTCTTGATTTTTGGGCACGAGGTTTCACGGACGACCTCTTCTGGATAGAACAACTCCTCAAATAACTTTTCTCCCGGACGCATCCCCGTAAACGATATTTCGACTTCCTCTTCCTTTTTGCCGGAAAGCTGAATCAATGTCCGCGCCAGCTCTACAATCCTGACAGGAGTTCCCATATCCAGAACCAAAACGTCGCCTTGATCTCCGATGGCAAAGGCCTGAAGCACCAGAGAAACAGCTTCGCGGATAGTCATAAAAAAACGTTTCATTTCAGGATGTGTGATGGTCAGCGGCCTGCCGTTGCGAAGTTGCTCCTGGAGCACGGGAATAACGCTTCCACATGAGCCAAGGACGTTGCCGAATCGAACCGCGACACAACGCATTTTATGGCTGTGCCGGTGCGAAATTATCAACTCACCAAGACGTTTGGTTGCGCCCATGGTGCTGGTAGGGTTGACGGCTTTGTCTGATGAGATCAGAACAAAACCCTTGCAACCGTTATCTTCCGCGACCTGCAAAAGATCAAGCAGAGCAAAAACATTATTCCTCACCGCCGTGCCCACATTCGATTCCATCATAGGAACATGTTTGTAGGCGGCTGCATGAAATACCACCTCTGGCCGATGTTCAATGAATAGTTTTTGCATCCGCTCGCTATCGCCCACGTCCGCTACAACAAATACCTGCGGGCAATTATTCTGGGCTAAAGAAAGCTCGCGCTCCAGGTAAAACATGCCAGTTTCATTTTGATCCACGCACAGCAAACCAGCAGGAGCGTATTCAAGAATCTGCCGACAAAGCTCAGAGCCAATCGATCCTGCGGCGCCGGTCACCATTACCACACGATTTGTAATGCCGTCTTCGACGGACTGCAGATCTATGTCGACCGGATCCCTCCCCAGGAGATCCTCTACTCTGACATTCCGGAACTGACTGACGGCTACTTTTCCGTGGATTACATCGCGCAGCGCGGGAACGGTGCGAAATTTTACCTGCGCGCGTTCACAGATTTCTACGAATCTCTTCATCTGGTGGCCAGACGCCGAAGGGACGGCAATCAGCACCTCGTCTGGCACATAACGATCAACCATGTCAGTTAACTTACCTAGGTTCCCAAGCACGGGCACTCCTCCGATCTTCACACCTTCCTTCGAAGGATCATCATCCAAGCAACCAACAACGGCATAACCGCTCTTAGGCCGCTTTAGTTCATGTATGACAGTCTGAGCTGCAACTCCCGCGCCTATCAACATAACCTTTCTCGCGGAGACTAAGTCCTGACGCACCGATTCGGCCACTAGACGGGAAAACACACGTACTCCAATCAACAAGGCCGCCGTGAGGACAGGTTCCAGAACGTAGACTGATCGAGGAAAGCCGTGCAACCCAAGCAGATAGTGAATCGTAAGTACAAATGCCAATGAACCAATAGTCACGGCCTTCAGCACGTCCAGAACATCACTCGCGCCGGTGTACTTCCACCACCCGTGCAGAAGTCCCAAGTGCCAAATCGCAGTTAGCCGTACTGGAACCAATATAGTGAGGGCTAACAGGAGGCTTCGGCGGTCAGGCAGACTGTAGTCAAAACGCAACAGCCACGCAAGAACCAAAGAAAAAGCAATAAGCGAGGCCTGAACAATGGCTACAAACCACGAGTGCGTGCGTAGAAACTTCTGAGCATATTTGATCATAATATTTTTCGGAAGACGCCAATAAAACAGCTCCCCAGCGTGTTGTCGCTCACGATTGAACCGGAATAAAGAACTAGTGTTTGTAATTGGCCGACGGGAAAGAGAACAGGCAACGCACGGTTCGTAATATCAGCAGAAAGTCGTATTCCAGCGATATGTTCGCGACATATTCAAGGTTGAGGGCGACTTTCCGGGGCAGAATATATTCCCTATAGAACTGCTCCGGATTAGATCTCTGCGCCAGTAGCTCTTCTTCCCAACGAAAAGCAATCGATGCTGTATCGGTTATGCCTGGCCGTACTACCAAAACGGCCCGTTGCCGCGAATCATAATCTGCAACGTAGACCGGAAGTTCAGGCCGTGGACCGACCAAACTCATATCACCTATGAGCACATTCCAGAGCTGTGGGAGTTCGTCGATCTTAAGCCGGCGCAGGATCGCTCCACATCTGGTCACTCGGGGGTCACCAGCTGAAGTGAGCCCGGGTCCCCGGCGATCGGCATCTACAACCATCGATCGAAACTTCACAATTTTGAATGGTCTCCCGGCTTCGCCAACCCGTTCTTGACGGTAAAACACCGGGCCATTCGAGGTAAGCTTCACCACCCCGCAAACAATGAGCAACAGGGGCGAGATTACAATTAGCATCATCGCCGATACGGCAGCGTCTAGCGCCCTCTTCCCCGCCCGCCGGTAAAGGCGGTTCCTCGAACCGGATCGAGCCTCATTCGCCTCTGTTACTGATGGATTCAATGGTTCCACACTATTTACAAGTGTTTGTCGGGGGCAGCACTTTACTTGGACCAGCAACCCACAACGTCTCGCACGGCCCAGATGACCTGTTCCACTTCCTCATCCGTCATAGTTGGATAAAGCGGCAAAGATAGACAGCGCTGGTACTCCTGTTCTGCCACGGGGAAATCACCTACTTTGTAATCAAACGCTTTTTGATAGAAGGGCTGCAGGTGTAGAGGAATGAAGTGGACGCTCGCACTAACTCCCCTATCGGCTAATTCCCGAATAAATCCGGCGCGGTCGATCCTCAATTGCTCAAGCCGCAGCCGCAGGACGTAGAGGTGCCATGAAGTGGTCCGGTCCGGCAACACTTCGGGAAGTTCTAACGCATCAACAGAGCTGAATTCCTGAATGTAATGTTTCGCGATTCCCGTTCGCGATTGGTTCATTGTGTCGCACTTACTAAGCTGAACAATGCCAAGGGCGGATTGCATGTCCGTCAGATTGTACTTGTATCCTGCCTCGACCACCTCGTAGTGCCACGAGCCTTCTGCGCTATATCGCTTCCATGCATCGCGACTAATGCCATGCAATCGCATAATCTGCAGGCGACGCGCGTAATCTTCATTACTGGTAGTGATCATTCCCCCTTCGCCGGTGGAGAGCGTCTTGGTGGCATAAAAGCTGAACGCCGTTAGCTCACTCACCGACCCGATGGGCTTCCCACGATAGGTGGCGGGAAGGGCGTGAGCAGCGTCTTCTATGACATGCAGTTTATGTCTGTCGGCGAGGTCTTGAATCTCGGCTAAGTCGCAAGGCTGACCGCCGAAATGTACGGGGATAATGACGCGCGTGCGTGCGGTTATCTTCCGCGCCGCATCAACCATGTCAAGGTTAAGGGTTCGCGCATCGATATCGACCAGAACCGGCCGCGCACCCAGATAGGTTACAACTTCTGCGGTTGCGGTAAAGGTCGTGGTCGGTACCAGCACCTCATCGCCGGGCTTGACGCCAACCGCTTCAAGACACAAATGCAACCCGGCCGTGCATGACGAAACCGCAATCGCATACGGGGCATTAACATAAGCGGCGAACTGGCGTTCGAATTCAAATGTCCGTGCCCCCATGGTCAGCCATCCCGAGCGGATAACCTCCGAGACAGCTCGAACTTCTTCCTCGCCCATCGCGGCGGCGTGGAATGGAACTCTGATCATTGCAGCTTTTGTATTCATATACGTGTGATCAATGCGAGATAGTGAGTTCTCAAAGGAGATATGCTGGACAAAATGGCGTGGAGGGTTTCTGATAGCCGTGCCACTGGTCGAGACAGCGGTGGGGCTAAGGTTACTTTGTGAAATTCAACGCGGCAGTCGGGAAACAGTGACTTCACTTCTTTGGCTTTGATTCCCCTCACATTCGGATTTCTGGGATTATTAAAATGGAAGTCATACCAGATAATGAATCCCTTCGGCCGCAAAACACGTAGCATTTCGCGTGCGATTTGCATTTTGACCTTGGGATCGAGAATGGAAGTAAATACGGTGGACTGGATGACTAAATCAAATTCGGCATTTCCACTTTTCAGCTGAGTGGCGCTGCCGCATTCCAGCTTTACCTCCGGGGGACACAACCTTCGCGCGTGGGCAATCCTCTCCGGCAACAAATCAATGCCCTTGATGTTCTCCGGCCGCGCTCCCCAGCGCACGAATTCCCGCAGCCACATACCCGTACCGCAGCCAACATCCAAAATTTTGCACGGCTCTAGAGAGACAACGCCGCGAGTAGATAACATCCGCAGCAGTTGCCTCTCGCGCTCCTGAATGGCGAGCAACTGGGCAGGTTCGAATAGTGAATAGATTGAGCCATCGTGGCGCTCCGCATACGCGGCACGAATACGCGCGAGTTCTGATGCGAGAGGATGAGCCACCGCCTCCTCGGTCGACATCACGGGTGAACTCGATCTCATGTTCAGGCGATTTGATCCTGACCGACTTCTTGTCCGGCTCTGATTGGCTTGGCGCTAGGGGGTGTCAGAAGATATCGGCACCCCGCCAAGGTTCCCAATCCATAACTCAGGTGGAAGCAGAAACAGGCCAAAGGCAACAAAAGTCTCAGACCCAGGCCATAGCTCTTGCTCCTAGTGAAAGCGAAATACCACCCGGTCAGCAGATAGCCAGCTAAGAGTGATGCCAAGAGAACCGCAGCTACACGACTCACAGCAGCGCCCCCAATCAGGACGGCACAGATCACGACGAAGAGCGCCGGCGCAAAGTGCCTCAATCCCATGGATTTTGCATTCTCGCGCACACTGAAAACGTGCCACTGGCTATTCCGGTAAGTCTGTTTCAGAAGTTGCAGGAATCCGGCGACCGGGTGATAAGTGGTTTGCAACGCCGGCGTCTGATAGATTTTTCCCCCGGCTCTTCGAATACGCGCGTTCAGTTCATTATCCTGATTGCGGACCAGCTTTTCGTTGTACATTCCAACTCGGTCGAAGACTTCTCGGCGAAAGGCGCCGAAAGGGACGGTTTCCACGAACCCTTCTTCGGAGCCGGTGCGAAAGCGCGAGTCACCAACCCCAAAGGGATTGCTGAGCATGGCTGCGACCAAGCGCGAGCCAAGTGTATTATCTGCAGGCACGGTCAGCCACGGGCCTCCAACATTGTCGGCACCGGTCTGTTCAAGGCATTGAACGCAATTCTCGATGTAGTCTTTGGGATATACATTATGGCCGTCGGCGCGAATGATGA
>JBOGLH010000244.1:0-28762 GCA_050746025.1 Terriglobales bacterium
GGGCAGCGATGATAATCAAATCCGACTTTTGGAATCCGCTGGTCTTTTCATCAAGATCGACGTAGTGGGTCTCAAGCCCGGTAATCCGGCTGCCCCGTTGCAGAAAGGCGTCCACCGAGCCGAAGGATTCACGGATGATCTCTTGTACACCCATGAAACCGCGGCCAATTCGATTCTCCGAAATCTGGAAGATTTGGTCTTCGGTGTCGTTGAGTATCTCTTCCGCGGCGTCATGCTGCTCGGAGGCGCGGGCGATGGCCGCGGTAGCGGTATGAATCAGGGAGCGCAACAGTGATTTGTCGCGCACGATCTTGATGTAATTCTCGATGCTCGGCCGATCGGGCACCCCGTCGAGCAATCCGCAAACGTAAGCCGCGCCGCCAATGGTTTCCAGTTCACTCTTCCGGGAAAGCTCTTCACATAAAGTGATCAGGTCGATGGTGAGCAGGTCGACGGAGTGCGAAGCTTCGGATAGATCAATCATCCGCGAATAAATTCGGCGGTGCGAATCGAGCAGAAAGTCTTCCGGCTTCAGATGCTCGGCGGCCTGGTTGTAAGCCAGGTTGTCGAGCAGGATGGCGCCAAGGATAGAACGCTCGGCCTCAATATTTGCGGGAAGCGCTTGCGCGGAGATGTAATCAGTCGTTGCCAATTAAATAGCGCCGGTACTTTTGAGAAGAATTTTTGTCGAACGCGAAGGTGATATTACGCGCACGACGGTTGTGGATGGCTGGAACTTGCTTCGGAAAACAAATCCGAAATTATTTTTCTGCGGATTCATAATTGCGTCAAGCCCACGTGGGAGAGTTCCCGTCCGCTGTCCCAAAAAAGTATGGCCGAATAAAAAGCGAAGGTCAATGGAATTTGATGGGTGCTTCTTATTTCGGAGATGTAACCGGCAAGTTCAAAAGCTTTACCACAGAGAGCACGGAGGAACACAGGGGGAAAGCCACAGAGAAGGCAATGATGGCTTTGGCGTTCGTGTTCTCTGTTGGAACTTCTCTGTGGAACTTTGTGTCCTCTGTGGTGAGGTCTTAGACGCTTTAGTGTCTACGGCAAAAAAATAATGCGGTCCGGGCCAGCCACCCGAACCGCACGTTGCCGCATGAATTTCACGCGCGCCCCTTGACACCGCAAAGGGCTACCTAGTCCGTGCCCTAGCCAGCTTCGACCAGTGCGCCGCATGACGGCGGGCCGTTCGAATCAGACCCTGAACTCCAGAGCGCCTGTACACCCGAAGATGTACCGCGTCTGATCGCGTCCACCGGTCGCAGTCTCGCTAGGCGAGACCGTTCTCTGAGGAGGCCGCAACGCCCTGGGTGCCCACAACGCTTTCACGCTTTGGGAACCGCTCGGCAGCGTATCCTTTCGGCTTTCCCTCGACCCAAGCCTTGCGACTTGTTCCGGATTCGGCCCTTTGGAAAACTGCCGCAGAACCTGCTTTCGCGATCACTGGTAGCGTGTCGTTCACGCCTGCAGTGATTGCAATGTCTCGCATTCGCGAAGGTTCAGCAATCGGAATTCGCGGGGGCGCTGTGCGAAAACTGTGGAGTGTGGAAATTCCTTGTGGAAGAATGCGGAAAACGCGGGAGAAACTCCGGGGGGCCTTGGGCCGCATCCCTCGCCTCACGGGGATCCGATCTCAAATTCCGCTACCAGCGGCAAGTGGTCAGATGCAATCAACGCGGTTCGGCTACGGTATAAGCGGAAGCTCCTGAGCGAAAGCTGTTTGTCGTAGTAAAAATGATCTAAGTGCAGGAGCGGCAAAATCCCTGGATAAGTGCGCGTATAACGCATGAAGCTGCGGAGGTTGATGGATTCAAATGCATCGGCCATGGATCGTGATACCAGTCCGCGGGTCCACTCGTTGAAATCTCCAACCACAATTCGCGGGCCGCTGTGGCCCCCGCCACTCAAGACCTCACTGCTTAGTAATTTCCTGCCTTGATGCCGTCTTTCAAAAAAGCTTGTTACCAAATGAACGTTGAAAATGTGCAGCACCATTCCGCGCTCGGGAAGAACATCGATCCGAAGGCAACCGCGCCGCTCGCGATGCCGCCAGGTAAGGTCGTAGTTCCGGCAAAATTGTATTGGCCACCGGCTGAGCGTCATGTTGCCGTAACCGCCACCGTGCAAAGTGCGGTTCTCTCCAAAACGCCACTCATATTGTTCAAGATTTTTGTCAACGCTGCACGCCTGGTCATATTTAGCCGGCCCGTGTTTTACGTTAAGAATTTCCTGAATGGCGACGACGTCGGCGTCCAGCTCATTGATCACCTCCGCAATGCGTTCGGGGCTAGTTCGCCGATCGAGGCCCCGGCACTTATGGACGTTGTAGGTCGCGATGCGGATGCGACGAATCATTGCTGATGTTCGAAAATCCAGCCGAAGTATTCAAGCAAGCGTTCGAACACTCCGCGATTGTTCCACTCTTGCAAGTTAACTCGTTTACCATCGGCAGCATCATTTTCGAAGTCGTGAGTTAGTATCGCGGCCTCGCCTGGATCCAGTACGGCAACATTGATTTCGTCATTGATGCCGAACGAGCGGTTGTCGAGGTTGGTCGAGCCCACCACACTCCAGACGCCATCCACGATAGTGATCTTGGCATGAATCATTGAGGGTTCATATTCGTAAATTTCAGCGCCCGACTTCAGCAGGTCACCATAGACGCTTCGCCCTGAGCTGCGGGTCATCGTGTGGTCCGCGTGATGGCCTGGAACAACGACTTTAACCGTAATGCCCCGCCGTCTGGCGCGCACCAACTCCTCGCGCATGCTCTTGTCCGGCAGGAAATACGGGGTTGTGATCAAGATTGACTTACGTGCTCCCGCGATCAACATTTGGAACAGTACGCGCGCGGGGCTGGAACCTCTTGATGTGGGTGAACTTTCAACCACCAGCGCCGTGCTCGTACCGTGATTAGCTTCGGTGGGAAAGTAATCGGGCCCATCAAGGATCTGACCCGAGGACTCGAGCCAGTTTTCGGCAAACGTTCCCTGGATTCCGGACACCGCATCCCCTTGGACGCGTATCATCGTGTCCCGCCAGCGGGGCTCTTTCTTCTCCTGATAACGCCACCAATCGGCGTATCCCGCTCCGCCTACGAAAGCGATGTTTCCATCGACAACCGTAATTTCGCGGTGGGTACGGTTGTTGCTCATAAACCAATTGTGCAAACGCAGTTTGTGGTACCACTCGACTCGCCCGCCTGCCGCTCTCAAACTCTTGAAGTAACTCCTGTGAGTGGAGAAGCTACCCACCGAGTCCACCACCAGATTGACCTTTACGCCAGCTTTAGCACGCTGCGTAAGCACATCTACGACTTCTTTGGTCAGACGTCCTTTATGAAAGATGTAGGCTTCGAGGTCGATGCTGTGCTGTGCCTGGCGCATAGCATCCAATTCAGCGGCATAAAAATTCTCGCCGTTTTCTAAAACCTGGATGCCGTTATTGGTTGTGATTTTGAAATTGGTGACAGATTCCAGTTCGTTCACGAATACTTTGCTCTCGATCGGATCTTTTGGTGGAGTGGCCAGCGTGTAGTGCAGACCGGGAGCGAAAAGCCCCGCCAGAATCAATATCACCATTGCCACGAGAGCTACGAGGGCGGCGATTCGAAGCGCTTCGGAATGATCAAATTCCCTTTTGAGCAAACTATGGCCAGAGCCGCTGGGCTTCGTCGGGGCATGCCGCCGTGCAGTTTTGGTCTGTGTCGGCAAAGCTCACTTTCAGGTCCGAGACTCTGATGCAAACTCTCTGTTGAAGGAGGCCTTAGCTGGAGAGATAGAGTCCAACGGCTGCAAGTTGCGGATAAAAAAAACGGGCGCGGACGCCCGTCTCCCAATGTTTCCGAATTACTTCACGAACTAATAATCAGCTACTTCCCTTCGTAACTGACACGCCAGATCGACCCCGTCCCATCATCGCTGACCAACAGCGATCCATCTTTCGCGACCGCGATACCGACGGGGCGACCCCAGACATTTCCGTCTGCGGTTACAAATCCCGTAAGAAAATCTTCGTATTGGTCTGAGGCTTTGCCTTCGCCATGCAGAGGCACTCGCACCACTTCATAGCCGGTGCGCGGGTTGCGGTTCCACGATCCGTGCAGCGCAAGGAACATATCGCCCTTGTACTCGGCAGGAAATTGGCTGCCGTCGTAAAACGCGAAACTCAAGGGAGCGCTGTGCGGCTGGATGATCACATCAGGCGTAAGCATCCTGGCCTTCAGATCGGGATGGCTATCTGGCAAGCGCGGATCATGGTTACCGCCCATGTAATACCATGGCCAACCATAAAAACCTCCGTCCTGGACGTGAGTGGTGTAGTCGGGGACAAGATTATCGCCGAGCGCGTCGCGTTCATTGGTCGCGGTCCAGAGCTCGCCGGTCTTGGGATTCACCGCCAATCCAACCGGATTGCGAATGCCTGACGCGAAAATTTTCACAAACGAGCCGTCGGGTTTGTACTCAAGAACATTCGCGCGATGAAATTCGGTTTTGTGCGTGTCCGGATCATCAACGTTCGAAGCCGACCCCACGGACACGAACATCTTCTTGCCATCGGGCGAGAAGGCTACGTCGCGGGTCGAATGTCCGTGGGCATGAGCTGCGCCGGGGAATATCTCAGCAATTATGGTTTGCGCCTGGCCGGTGGCTTTGAGATCGCCATTGTGATACGCAAAACGCTTCACCGAATCGGTATCGCCAATGTAAACCCATTGCGGATCTTTTCCCGGAGGATAGAACGCAATCCCGAACGGCTCTTTCAAACCCGAAGCGAAAGTTGATTTCTGCTCCGGCTTTCCGTCTTTGATTCCCCGAAAAACTGTGATCTCGCCTTTCGAAGTTTCCGCCAGGAAAATATCGCCATTGGGTGCGGCCAGTATTTTTCGCGGCTCGTCAAGGCCGCTGGCATAAATATCTACTTTGAATCCAGGCAGCGTTTTGGGCATGGCATCTGCCGGTCGCGGCGACGGCACCGGAAAATTGTTCGCAGATTTACTGGCAAACGGCTTAGGCAAATCGTTGGTCGTGATTTTATGCATCTTGCCTGGGCTCTCATCGCGATAATCGTAAAACGGAGAAGAATTCGTCTGGCCGAACAGGGCCACATTCATCACCACGGCGGCGAGAGCGCAGCCAAAGAACGTGAAAAACAGCGTGCCAAGTCGCTTCATATTCACCTTGTAATCATTTGAGTTTAGGACAGTAAAAGGATGATACCAATTCGAATAGGGTTGCTGAATTCTCGCCTATTGAACAGCTAAGCGTGACTGGGCAATCCGCTGGGCACCAGGGGCATAGATCGCAAGCGCACCCCGGCGGCGTCGAAGATCGCATTTGCAACCGCGGGCGCAATTCCAGTGAGAGGCGTCTCACCCGCGCCCATCGAACGCTGATCTTTGCGATCAACCAGCACGACCTCGATCTGCGGCAGATCGCTAAACCGCGGAACGCGATATTCCGCAAGGTGCGGATTCACAATTCGCCCATTCTCAAAACGGATCGCCTCAAATAGAGCGCCGCCCAATCCTTGCATAATTGCGCCCGCGATTTGATTCTTTAAGCCTTGGGGATTGACCACCGCGCCGCAGTCGAAAGCCTGGACTACGCGCACAATTTTGACTGACCCGCGCTCGACCCAGACCTCCGCGCAGGTGGCAATATAACCGCCTTTCTCAAACCCTCCGGCAATGCCGAAACCAGTCCCGCCCGATTTCTTCTGTTTCCCCCAATGAAATTTATCTGCCGCAGTCTGAAACACGGCACGCAGGCGATCATTCTTCAGGTTCTTCAGCCGGAATTCCAGCGGATCAATTTGCAATCCATGCGCCAGTTCATCCATATGGGACTCGCGCGCAAAGTGATTCGCCGCAGCTGCCAGTGATCGATAAGATCCTTGACGTAGCGGCGCGTCAGAAGGATGAAACGTGATGCGCTGGTTGGCAACTTCATAAGGCGTGCGCATCGCGGCCGCACCGGAGTTGTAGTTGTCGAACTCCCAAAACACAAGACTGCCGTCGGCTTTCGCTCCACTACTCACGTCAATCACGCCCGCGGGGCGGAAGTAAGCCCAGGTGAATTCCTCTTCGCGCGACCAGATTAACTTGACCGGTTTCCCCGCAGCTTTCGCCAGCCGCGCCGCCTCAACCGCCGCTTCGCCGGTGTGCTTACCTCCGTAGGCCGAGCCGGTATCGGGCACAATCACACGCACGCTTTCGGTCGGCAGGCGAAACGCCTGCGCGAGTTCTTCGCTGACGGCAAACGGGCGCTGAGTTCCCGTCCACACCGTCAGCTTGCCGTTTTTCCATTCTGCGACAGCAGCTCTCGGCTCGAGCGGAGTGTGCGCGATATAAGCGACGCTGTAAGTTTGCCGCAGCGTCTTTTCTGCCTGTGCGCGCGACTGCTCAACCGAGCCCAAGACGTATTGTTCTGTATCGTCGCTCTTGTCGGACGAAGGTTTTCTCAACTCATCGAAAAGCTCACGGTCCGAGATTTGTGGAGGCGCATCCCATCGGGCCCGAATTGCCTGTGCAGCACGATCCGCCGTCATCACGTCCGCTGCAGAGACGCCAATGAAATCTCCGTCGCGTACAACGCTTACACCAGGAATTTTCTCTGCTTGCGAGGTGTCGCACCAAATCAATTTCGCATGGAAGGCATCGGGTCGCACAACCTTCCCGTGCAGCATTCCCGGACGTCTGATATCTGACGTGTACTGGTGTGCGCCGGTGACAAAATCGTGACCGTTCGTTTTCAGCGCCGAGGTTCCGGCGATTTTCCAATCTGTGGCCGGAGTAAGCGCCGGATCATCCGCAATGACCTTGGATAATTTTTGTCCATGAACCAGTTCCGCGTAGGTGACCGAGCGCTTCGTTTTCGAGTCGCGGACCTTTGCGTTTTCCGCGGTCAGACCCGCCGCATCGGTTGACCAGCGCTCGCCTGCCATTTGGATCAATACCGCGCGAGCACTGGCGGAGACTTTTCGGAGCTGCATGCCCATCTGCGGAGTCGTGCGGCTGCCGAATGTGCCCATGTCATACGGCGTCAGCTCGGTATCGCCCATGATCAATCGAACCGATGTGTGCGGCACCCGCAGCTCTTCGGCGACCTGTTGCGCGAGTGACGTGCGAACGTTTTGCCCCACTTCCACTTTTCCCGTGAACGCAGTGACTTCGCCGTTTTCGCTGATGTGCAACCAGGAGTCGAGGGTCTTCGGCAATTCGTGGTCGTGACGCACCGCAGTGCCCGATTCCTGCGAGATTGCATGGCGAGCCGCGATGCAGACCAGCAAGCCTCCCCCAAGCACTTTGAAAAATCCGCGGCGATCAAAATTAAAAGCGTGCGGCAAACGCGAAATCGAATCGTGTTGCCTAAGTTCCGAGTCCTGCAGTTCGGGCTGGCGGAGTTCATCCACGGCAGCGTCTGTTCGGTATACAGAATCACGCATTTTTGGAGCTCCCGGAGGCCGCGGCTGCACGGCGCACCGCCTCGATAATTCTCCCGTAAGCGCCGCACCGGCAAATATTGCCTTCCATGTGGCTGATGATCTGCTCTTCGCTGGGATTTTGTGTGCGCTCAAGCAGCGCCGCCGCGGAAATAATCATGCCCGGCGTGCAATAGGCGCACTGGAATGCTTCGACATCTAGAAAAGCCTGCTGTACAGGATGCAAGCGATCTCCGCGAGCTAATCCTTCGATGGTGGTGATTTTCTTACCCACGGCCGAGGAAATTGGCAGGCGGCAGGAGCGCTCGGGAGATCCGTCAACCAGCACGGTGCAAGCGCCGCACTGCCCTTCACCACAGCCGTATTTCGTGCCGGTCAGGCCAAGGTCGTCCCGCAAAACGTAGAGCAGCGGCTTCTCTGGCTGAACATCCGCATGCTGCTCAGTGCCATTAACCAGGAGAGTGAAAGCCATTTCGAGTACGCAACTTGGCGCAAACAAAATTATAGACGCACTTCAACTCGGGTTTCATCCGCCTCGGGTTCCCGATCAACGCTGCAAACGTGGGTCGGACCAAGCTCATTAAGAAGAGATTGCCCCACCCTTTTCGTGAATTCGCAAAGGCTGGGCAACGCCATGCAAACTTCAATCAAGCCGCACTTTTATCTTCGTCCGGATCTGGTATAGATGAGGGCGGATCGCTCGCGGGAAAGCTATCTTCAATAGTCTTATCCAGACTCTCTTCTTCCTCTTGAGTCGGGATTGGCGGTTTCGGTTCGTCTGCGCGTTTCGGGTCGTCGTGATGAAGTTCGGCCATAATGTTCTGTCCCTTCGTTTTTACTTTCGACTTTAAGATGGGACGGCGGCGTGATTCGTTCGCCTCTTTGTCTGGAATAGATCAAGATTCATAACTAGCTCTTAATTTCCGTCGCGCTGGGCGCCGCGGCGGGCGCATTCTTCCGGGAAGGCTCCGCTGGCGGATCTTTCATGCTGTCCTTCAGCGCGCGAAAACCTTCGCCGATTCCTTTACCCAACTCCGGCAACTTCTTGGGCCCAAAAATCAGCAAGGCGATCAGGAAAATCACCAGCAAATGCATGGGTTGAAACAGACCTTCCATAAGGGAACCTCCGCCAAGTCCGTTGCACGTAAGACGTTACTGAACCGCAACCGTCCCGTCAAATGGAACGGTCGGTCGGCGGTCGCGACTTTATCTGTACCTTTTCCTGCAATGGCTATTACCTCCGTGACCTAGCCCAGATTACCGTCAGCTTCTATCTTCTTGACAGCGTATAAGTTCCGGCACACCAGCCGACCTTCGGAGTTCCAGTGCGCAGCAAACTAATCGCTTTTAGCCTGATCTTCGCTGCAGTCCCTTCATTCGCGAACAGTGCGGCGCCGGTAAATTGCGCGCAGTTGCTAGGCTGGCTAGCCGGCGACGCATCCACTTACAGTCTCACAAAGACAATTCAGGAACGTGGGTCGGCTGTAACTCTCACCCCGCGTGTGGAAGCTGAACTTCGCGCTGCCGGGGCCACAAAAGATTTGCTGTCGGAGCTGCGCCGTTCCCCGAAAACTTCAGCTAATGATGCATGCCCCGCATCGCTCGCCGAAGCCGCGGCTGCTTCTCGGGACAAACAATTCGATGTAGCAGAATCCATCATCGCCGGTCTGCTGGAAGGCGATACCCATAACAGCGCCTTGCATTTTGCCCTGGGATACATCGCCCAGCAGCGCGGTCACTGGAATGACGCTTTCGACGAGTACAGCAGCTCCAAGGAATCCGACCCAAATTTTTCTGAGGTCCACAACCGGCTGGCGCTAGTTTTCTATCAAGACGACGACGGCGATGACGCCATTGGCGAGGCCCGCACCGCGCTCAGCATGGATTTCGACAACGCCGAAGCCTATCGCATGCTGGCCCTCGGTCAATATTCCAACGAGCAGTATGGCCCGGCAATCAATGCCTTCAAAGAGGCACTGTCGCGCGATCCTAACAATGCTGACATCTATTACGAAATGGGATTGGTGGCGCGTGACGGAGGCTCGCCTGATGCTGCCGTCCAACTCTTCCGCAAATCGCTGCAGTTGAATGCAGATCTCTGGCCGGCCCACAGCAGCCTCGGAGCCTTGCTGGGTAAAGATAAAAAGTTTGATGAAGGTATTGCTGAACTCAACAAAGCGAAAGTACTCGCACCGTCTGAACCGTCCATTCGGGAAAATCTAGCCCAAATTTACTTTGCAAAAGGTGAATACGACACCGCAATTGCCGAATATCACGAACTATTCCGCATGAATCCCAGTTGGAAGCACGGGCACGAGTCGCTGGCCCGCGCTTACATGGCAAAGAATGAATACACGCCGGCGATTGCGGAGCTGAAACTGGCGGTCGAACAAAATCCCAACAGCGCGCCGGAACATCGTGCGCTAGGGCAATTGCTGTTGGCGGCTGACCATCAGGCAGAAGCAATTCGCGAGCTGCGTACGTCGGTAGAACTCGAGCCAGATTCGGCTACATCGCATTATTTCCTGGGCACAGGATTACTGGAAGTGAACCAGCTTCCGGCCGCGTTGACCGAATTCCGTGAAGCGGTCCGCCTGGAACCATCGGCGGAGCACCACTACGCGCTGGCCGCTTGCCTTATGAACATGGGCCAGGACCGCGAGGCTTTGGCGGAAATTCAAACCGCCAGCCGGTTAGATCCTGCAAAGCAGCTTTACCATGCGCGCGAAGAAGAACTGATGCGGCTTATGCACTCGGGAAATCCGCAATAGCGTTGAAGTTTCAGCCTGGGGCAGAACAAGGTACCTATGAACAGCTTGGATTCGGCAAAGGATTCGGGACGCGGACACGGAACAGCAGCAGCTCCGGCACGGCAGGTTGATCAATTCAAGGGCGGCGGTTTCGGACTGAAACCAACGGGAATTGGCTTGCCCTGCGCCAATTGCAAGACGTATTTCGCAGCCGACCTTGCGGCATGCCCAGTTTGCAAAAGCAAGCAGCGTGTGTCTGCTGCGGAGCCGCTGACCACCGTGACTCCCGCCGAACAATTACCTGACCCTAAACAACTGGAAGAAGAGCGCGAGCGCTTTTTGCGCGACTTCAATTCCCAGGTGGTGGCCAACCCATTGCCTCCGGATTCGCCAACTCCAGCCATGCACTGCGATCGCCACGAGAAGCACCCTAATTCGCCGGCTGCGGCCAGCATTTGCCAGAGCTGTTATGACGAACTTCAGGAGCGCGTTGACGTGCTCGAAGCCGCCATGCACATGGACATTCGCGAAGCGTCGCAGATCGTCTACGATGCCGTCTGGGGCGACACTTCCGACCCCAGCAAGACTTATCAGAACGCCGCGCAGGCCCTGCTGATTGAATTACGCCGCCGTTCGGCGATCACGCAAGTCTTTGGCCAGTTACAACCGCCGATCAATTAGCGCGAAAGGAAGTGATCGCGGCATCAGCGCTTTCCCGGTTTCTTCTCCGTCGATAAGATTCCCGCCGCTTCTTTAATGGTGACGAACTGATTTACCGCAACATCTTTCACCGTATCCACCTGCCCACTCGGCCAGCGAATCTCTAGCAGATCTACCTTTTGAGCTTTGCCCAGACCGAAGTGAACTCGCAGGTCGCTCTGCGAAAAATAGCCGCCCCCGCTGCGGACTTCGTCAATTTGACGGTGCGGTTTGCTGTCGCCAGGAAAAGTTGCCGTGCAACTTACGCGGGCTCCGATTCCACTGCGGTTTGATTTTGTGCCGATCAGCTTCAGCTTGATCCAATTGTTTCCTGAAGTCGAATCGCAACGCAGCAGCTGCGGCAGACCGTTGACGGTGTTGACCACCACGTCGAGGTCGCCATCGTTATCGAAGTCGCCGAAGGCGCACCCCCGCGCCGCAACTGCCGCGGTAATTCCCGGCCCAGCGAGGTCAGTGACTTCTTCGAACCGGCCGTTTCTCAAATTTCGATAAAGCAATTTATGCTGCGCGTATCCAGCTTCGGTTTTCAATTGCTCAACTTCGGGATACACATGGCCGTTGCAAATTAAAATATCGGCCCAGCCATCGTTATCGAAATCGAAGAATCCGCATCCCCATCCGAGATATTGCGTGTGCGCGCCAAGACCCGCAGTAAAGGTGGTGTCCTCGAAATTTCCTCCACCCAGGTTGTGATAAAGCGAGGGCGTGTCGCCGGCGAAATTGGTTTTCACGATATCGAGATTGCCATCAAGATCATAATCGGCGGCGGACACGCCCATGCCGGCTTGTGGCTTGCCATCTGGGCTGAGGGCGCATCCGGCTTCGATCGCGATATCTTCGAACTTGCCATCTTTTTTATTGTGATAGAGCGCACTGGGCGCTGAATCGTTGGCCACGTAGATGTCCGGCCAGCCGTCGTTGTCGAAATCGGCTGTTAGAACGCCTAGACCATAGGTCCCGTTCGCGCTTAAAATTCCGCTCGATTCCGAGACATCCGTAAAAGTTCCGTCGCCATTGTTGTGGAAGAGGATATTTTTGCCGCCTTTTAATCCCGGGGGCCCACAAGCCACCATCACACCTTTATAAAGACACGGACCGGATTCCGGCACCGGCGCGGTTGCGAGATCAAGATCGATGTAATTTGCGACAAACAAATCCAGCTTGCCGTCGCGGTCGTAATCAACGAACGCGCACCCGGTATTCCAGCCTTTTCCGTTTCCGCCAACACCGGCTTTGTCGGTGACGTCGGTAAAGCTGCCGTCGCCGTTATTGTGATACAGAACGTTCTTGCCGAAGTAGCTCACGAATAAATCATCGTGGCCATCGTTGTCGTAGTCGCCGACGCAAACCCCTTGTCCCCAGCCATGATGAACGAGCCCCGCCTTCACCGTAACGTCGGTGAAAGTTCCATCGCGATTATTCTTGAAGAGATGCGAGGTCGGCTCCTCGCCGGAGGGAAATCCTTCCAGCCGCCAGCCGTTTACCAGAAAAATGTCCAGCCAGCCGTCGTTGTCGTAGTCGTAAAATGCAACTCCGCAGCCGGTAGTTTCGAGCAGATATTTGTTCTTGTGCTCGCCACCGTAGATAGTCTTCGCGTTGAGGCCAGCGGCACGGCCTACGTCAGTAAAGGTTGCGCCAAGCGAACCATTTGATTTTGAGGGAGTCTGCGCTTCCGCCACTAGCCGGGGACCCGGTCGCGCCAGACCGAGGACATCGCTCAAGGAAAGTACCAGCGCGGAGCGGCTAAGGGACTTGAGAAACGTCCGGCGTGAAGAAGACAAAAGAGAGAATACCTTCCCGGCTTTGGCGCTTGCTACTATCCGCCGCTACTTTTATAGTGAACGGCTTCCTGACTTTGCAAGTTTACGCGATTCAACTATGCAGAACTTTCAATTCCGCCGGTGCTTGAATACCGATTGGCTCGCTTTGATCCTTTTTTTGGCGTGCTGCATTCCCGGTGCAGCACAAACGCGTGATCTTGAACTTTCACGTACTGATCGTCCGTGGGAATTTATCTCCGCCACTGGCACTCGAGCCGGACTCTTCGGCAATGAAAGCGGGAATCTCGAAGCTTGGGTTTATCCGCTGAAAATTCTCCGGAATTTCCATGTGAATTTTCGTACTGAAGGTCGCAGCCTGCCTGCTGAATCACTGGTGCGCACCGTCACGGTTCATCCCGAATACAGCGAGATCATCTACACCGGCGACACATTCAGAGTGACACAAAAATTATTCGTTCCGGTCCACGAATCGGGAGCGGTGATCAGGTTTGAAGTTGAGACCGCACATCCGCTCGAAATCGAAGCCATCTTTGACCGTGACTTTCAACTGGAATGGCCGGCCGCTCTGGGCGGGACTTACATCGCATGGGATAAAGATCTGCGCGCGTTTTATCTGGGCGAAGAACAAAAAAAGTACTCGGCGCTGGTGGGTTCGCCGACCGCCGAATTAACCAGCTTGGAATATCAGACAAACTATTCGCAATCAGCAGAGAGCGCCATCCGGTTGGGCGAAACTATTAAGGGCAGCGAGACCAAGCTCATTGCGATAGCGGCATCGGTGAACGGCCGGGCCGAAGCTGAGAATACTTATCAACACTTGATTAGCGATTATGCAGCCCTCGAAAAAGATTCCGCGAAATACTACGACGACTACCTGGCGCGGACCGTCCACCTTGAACTGCCGGACGCACAACTGCAGCAGGCTTACGACTGGGCGCGAGTGAGCGTCATTCAGGGTTTGGTGACAAGTCCATACCTCGGGACCGGTTTGGTCGCGGGATATCGCACATCGGGAACCAGCCAGCGGCCGGGCTTTGCCTGGTTCTTCGGGCGCGACTCTTTCTGGACGGCGCAGGCGCTCGATGCCGAGGGTGATTTCTCGACCACTCGCACAGCTCTTGAATTCATTTCTAAATTCCAGCGCGCCGACGGGAAGGTCCCGCACGAGATTTCTCAGGGCGCCAATTTCGTGAACTGGTTCACCGATTACCCGTATGCATACGCTTCTGCCGATGCGACGCCACTCTACATCATCGCCGCCAATGACTACGTCACCGAAAGCGGAGACGTAGCGTTCGTCCGCGAAAAATGGGACAGCTTGTGGAAGGCATATCAGTTCCTTCGCTCGACCTATGACTCTCAAGGGCTGCCGCAAAATTTTGGGTTTGGACACGGCTGGGTCGAAGGCGGACCGCTCCTTCCCGTAAAAACCGAACTCTATCAGAGCGGTCTCGGGGCGCAGGCGCTGTCGGCGCTTTCGAGTCTGGCGCATTTTGTGGGCAAAGATAACGTTAGTAAACAACTGGCGGATGATTTTGCCCGACAAAAAGAATTGGTGAACCAGGCATTCTGGTCGCAACAGTCCGGCACTTATGCTTTCGCGCTCGATAAAAACAATCAGAAAGTAATCGAGCCCAGCGTGCTGGCCACGGTGCCCATGTGGTTCGGACTTTTGGATCAGCAGAAGGCGGGCTTGATGCTCGATCGGCTTTCAAGTCCCGATCATGAAACGGATTGGGGTATGCGCATCATTTCTGACCGGGCATCGCGTTATGACGCTGGCGGGTATCACTACGGATCGGTGTGGCCATTGTTCACGGGTTGGGCTTCGGTCGGCGAATACCGCTACCACCGGGCGTTTCCGGCGTATTCGAATCTCCGGTCGAACGCACTGCTCGCGCTAGACGGTTCTCTCGGTCACGTCGCCGAGGTGCTCTCCGGGGATTACTATCAGCCGCTCTCAACCAATTCTCCGCACCAGATCTGGTCGGCGGCTATGGTCATCAGCCCGCTGCTGCGCGGACTTTTCGGATTGCAGACCGACGCGGTCCAGCACAGAGTCGTTTTAACGCCGCATGTTCCTGCGGACTGGACATCGTTTGCCATTCGTGCTGTGCGCGTCGGAGATGCGACGCTAAATTTTGTTTTCCACAAGACGTTGGCCGAGATGGAATTGCAGATTGACAGCAGCGGGAATGCGACGGTCGAGTTCTCACCCGCGGTCAGCCCGCGCGCCAAAATTATTGGCGTGGAGTTCAGCGGCGCCCGCGTGCAGTTTCAAATTTTGAAAAGCGACGTCGACCAGCATGTTGTGGTGCGTGTGGTGGCTCCGAAAGGTAGGAGCAAACTTCGCATCCTGTTGAAAGATGATTTCGGACTCGTATTCAACAACGCGCTGCCGTATCTCGGCAGTTCCAGCCAGGGATTACGAATCGTTTCAGAAACCTGGTCTGCTTCGCGCGACACTCTCACATTGGAACCGAAAGGATTGGCAGCGGCGGAGTATAAACTCTCAATTTGGAATCCTGGGCAGATTTCCTCAGTCGAAGGCGCAGAAGTGAGGGGTGGCGAATTGGTTCTTCGAATGGCCCCGAATCCCCACGAATTGATCGCTCCGCAGAAGGTTGTGATTCATTTCTCGAAGCAGTGAATTGGGCGCGTCTGTGCCGGTTACCGCGAAAAGCAGATTCCTCATCGCTAAAGCGGTTCGGAATGACAGTGCTTTTGAGTTTTTATCTTCTCCAAAAAGTCATTTTGGCGGGTGCGTCATCTCCAATGCCCAGATCGCGGCCGGCCTCATGTACATCGATGCGCGATAGTGCCCGGTCTTGTCCCACGCTTCGGGCGTACGAAACCAATAACCTTCGGTCTCGTAGGTTGTGTGGTAAACACCCCATGCGGTTTTATAGGCTTCGTCTTTTAAGCCCTCTGTCAGCATGAGCGCGGCAGCACCGAAAGTTGTTCCGGTCCAGACTTCTTGCACTTGCTCGTTGGTTGTGACCAGAGATCCGTCGGGCGCCATTCCATTTACTGCACCCATGTTCCCGTCTTCAAACTTCATAACATTGAAGTCGTAAATTTTCTTAGCCGCCTTAACCTGCATGTCATGAGGCACCAGATCGCCGAGGCCGGTGATGTTCGCATACCACTGGCCGGCTAACTGGTCAGCCTGAATATCGTCGCGATATTCACTTTGCGTGTCATAGCGGAAGTATTCGCCAGCCCAGAGTTTGTCGATATACGTCTTCTGGCCCTTGGTGAACCAGTCGTGATATTTCGCCGCCGCTGTGTTGTTGCCCAAAGCTTTCCCGATCTCCTCGGACGCGCGGAGAGCTGCCAGCCATAACCCGCCGCAATAAGCACTGTCGCCTTGCACGATCCATTCGTCATAGGTTTGGTCGGGATAATTGTCGCCTTGCGGCAGTCCGTCGCCCGTTCGATCGTATTGACGAAGATGTTCCATCGCTTCCTGCACCGCCGGCCATGTGTAACGCAGGAAGGCAGTGTCTTTCTTGCCGGTGAAAACATAATCGCGATATACCATCAGCACGAATTTGCTATTCAGATCCTTCCAGT
This sequence comes from Terriglobales bacterium, assembly GCA_050746025.1. Lineage (GTDB taxonomy): Bacteria > Acidobacteriota > Terriglobia > Terriglobales > Acidobacteriaceae > Gp1-AA145. The sequence continues at coordinate 16,280 of JBOGLH010000244.1, forward strand.
CATTGGTGTTCTGCCAGCTGAATGCGTTTGGCAGCTTGAAGGGATCTTCCTCGGGAACGCCCAAGTCGTGCGGCACCGCGCCCTTGGCCTTGCGTACGCGCAGTTGCAATGACTGTGTATGCTGCGACTTCCAAATCCATATGTACTTGTCAGTCAGATCTTGCGGAACCGTATCAGCGAACAACTTTAATTCCTGTTTGTCCAGATCAGGCCAGAACTTGATCAGCGGCATCGATCCGTAAAAGCGCACGTCGAGTGTTCCGTAATAGGGGTAATCGAAGCACTCCATGAATGCGAAGTCTTCGGGAGTTTTCGCTGTGGACCCAACCGGCCTGCCCCAGAACGAACCGCCATCGGTGAGAACATAAAGTTCGTTGAAAAGTTCTCCGCGATACCACAGCGGTTTGCTTTCATCATTTACGTACGGCGCTTGCCAGGCATCGATTTCGTTGCTCCACTGCGTGGCTCCCTGTAATCCCTCTTTGGCGATCTTCCACGCGTTAGTCCCGGTAGTTCCGTAAAAATTGGTGTAATGCCGATACCATTTACGTCCCGCGCCAAATTCCACCACCGGCATGTCCCAGGCGATGGTCATCGGCACCACGCGTTTTTCTCCCGGCTGCAAAGTGAAGCGCACGGCAATCGCTGCGGCCAACGGCTCGCCGCTGCTGATCCACGTCTGGTTGTCATTGGCCAGGCGACCATCTTTTGAAAAAGAGTTCCACACCTGGTCGCCAGCCTCGGGAGAAAACGTGGTCTGATAGGTAATATCCACGCCCGGCGATTGCACCGAAGCAATCGCCCACTGGCCATCCCAATCAGTTTCAGAAGTTTTTGGGCGCACTCGATCGAAGACAATTCCCTTGACGTGGCCGCCGACGGCGCTCTCATCGACAAAGCGATTGTGATTTCCCGTATTGATCGCACCGTTCATGTCGTGACGGAAGTCGCGAAACCAGCCCTGCATGTTGGCCCATGAGAGCAGCACCGAAACTGTGACCGGCTTGTCGGTGGGGTTCTCAGCGTGCCAGCGATAGACCGCTACGGGATAGCTGCTCTCGCGGTAATTGTCAGGCAGCACGGGAGAGAATTGTTCGAGCGTTACGTGGGCGGGAAATTTCTCCCATTTATAGTCGTACCAGGATTTGGGATACAGCGCGTAATAATCGCCGGCGCCTGCGGGGTAGTCCCACTTCCACGACTTCAGCTCATTATTCTCAGGGTGTCCCGCAGTCAATACCTGCGCCACGCTGTCACCGTCACCCGACTTCTGATACATCGCAAATTGATTCGCCCACACCGTCTCATACTTATGGACTCCGGCCTTGATGTGCCAGCGTGCAAAATCACCGCGATAGGTGCGCGAGAATGTGCCTGAACCGAAGCCGCCGACGGGAGCGCCTTGCCAGTAGCCATCGTCGATCATCTGAGCGGGATCGAGCGCCGGCTTTCGTCCGCCTGCGTTTTCCAAGGGCTGTCCAATGCCGCGCTTCCAAGCTGCTTTAGGAATGTTGTCGCCGGCGAAAACCAAAGGTTTGAAGCCCACCAAACAACAAAGCAACAATCCCGCCGAAAGCCAACGCGCTGAAATCTTCACCCGACCCTCCGATGTGCTTCGTTTCAAGTTTTAGCGAGAAAAACGATATTCTACAGTCGCCAGATCAGAATACAAGTTCGTCGCTGGGAACATCACCAAATTCGCAAATGACACTATAAAGACGGCCAGCAACTCGTTCGGTGATAAGCAGTACGCGCGATTGCCTCCAGTTGTTCCAAGGCCGCGCACTATAATCGACACATTCTCGTGATTCGGACGATCCTGCTTCTACCGATTCTCTCTGCCGGCAACCTCTGGGCTCAATTGCCGCAGTTCAAAGAAGTGTCGCGCGAAGCTGGCTTAGCCATTCCTCACGTTTCTACTCCTGATAAGCAATACATCGTCGAATCCATGAGCGGCGGGGTGGGGCTCATCGATTGCGACAATGATGGCAAGCTCGACATTATTGTGGGCAATGGTTCGACCATCGAGCATTTTCGCCAGGGCAGCGATCCCATGATTACGCTGTACCACCAGGATGCCGATTTCAAGTTTTCCAACATCACCCAGGCCGCCGGACTGGCTCGCAAGGGTTGGGGCATGGGCGTCGCGGTTGCCGACTACGACAACGATGGCCTGCCGGATATCTACGTAACCGGGTACGGCGGCAATGCGCTTTATCACAACCTTGGCAACTGCAAATTCGAAGACGTAACCGATAAAGCCGGGGTCGCAGCCGACGGTTTCAGTACCGGCGCCGCATGGGCTGATTACGACCGTGACGGACACGTCGATCTGTTTGTTTCACGCTACGTGCATTTCGACATCAACAAACTGCCGACATTTGGCAGCGACGAGAAGACTTGCCGCTTCAAGGGAATCCGCGTGCAGTGCGGACCTTGGGGGATGCAGGGCGAGAGCGATCTGCTGTTTCACAATCGCGGTGATGGAACTTTCGAAGAAGTTTCTAAGAAGGCCGGAGTTGATGATCCCGACCGCTATTACGGGCTCGGCGTCGAATGGGGCGATTACGACGATGATGGCTGGCCTGATCTGTATGTGGCCAATGATTCCGGTCCCAATTATCTCTATCACAATAAACACGACGGTACATTTGAAGATGTGAGCATGCTGGCTGGCGCAGCCGTGAGCAGTGATGGATTGCAGCAAGGCTCGATGGGTGTAGATTGGGGTGACTACCTGCGCGACGGCCGCATCGGTATGTTCGTGACCAACTTCACCGAGCAGCCTGACACGCTCTATCGCAACCTGGGAAAAGGCGAGTTTAGCGACGTTACCTGGCCTGCAAAACTGGCGCAACCAACATATACAAATGTGGGATGGGGAACAGGTTTTGCCGATTTCACAAACTCGGGGTTGCTGGATATTTTTATTGCCAATGGGCACGTGTATCCGCAGATGGACCAGATCACGGGGGCGGCGCGCTACGCAGAACCGATGCAACTCTTCCACAACAAAGGCGACGGGACTTTTGATGACATTTCAAGTGTGCTTGCGGAAATTCCTCCAGCTTCCCGCCGCGGGGCAGCGTTCGGTGATCTGAAGAATGACGGAAATATCGATGTCGTGGTGCTCGACATGGACGGGCCGCCACAACTTTTATTGAATGTAACTGCGAACCACAATCATCGCGCTCTGTTAAAGCTCGTGGGTATAAAGAGCAACAAAATGGGAATCGGTGCGAAAGTTGTTATCACCACGGGCAAAATCAGCCAAAGCGCTGAAGTTCGAGCCGGCGGCAGTTATTTGTCCAGTAATGACCCACGTGTGCATTTTGGCCTCGGCGGCGAGGTCCGCATCTCGCAGATAGAAATTCGCTGGCCGATGGGCGAAAAGGAAATTCTGAAAGACGTTCCCGCGGATTTTATTTACACCATCACGGAAGGCAAAGGCATAACTGATAAGCAGGCGCTGCCGGCGGTGAAATAGCGCTTTTTGTGATACAGCGGAAATCCTGACGCCAGAAACACTGCCGGGCAGCAAGCCCCAAGTAATGCGATCGGCAACTTGCATCGCGCCGCAAGCTTATCATAGGATGTAACTAACCAGTTAGTTAAACATGCATGATGTTCGTACAATCCGTCTTGGCACCCGTGGTAAACCGGAAGAGAGCCGCGCCGCCATTCTCAAAGCGGCGGTTTCTGAATTCGCTGGGAAAGGCGTCGCTGGAGCACGTACCGATGCAATCGCCCGTTCCGCCCGGGTCAACAAGGCTCTGCTCTATTACTACTTCAAAGATAAAGAGGCGCTATACGAGGCTGTTCTTGACGAGGTTTTCAGCGGCGTGCGCGCTGCCATTCATCACGCTTTATCGCAGGACATGTTGCCGCGCAGAAAGTTAGCGGCGTACATTGGGGCGCATTTCGACTACATCGCTTCTCATCCGCCTTATCATCGACTGGTACACGCGGAATTTCTGCGCGCCGGGCATGATCCCTCAAAAATTGAACGAGTGGCGAAGCAATATTTTCGCCCGGTTTTCTCGGAGCTTTCTGCATTGCTGAAAGAAGGGGAGCAGAGCGGCGAGTTCCGAAGAGTAGACCCGATTCATTTCATCCCTTCGATGATTTCGGTCATCGTTTTCTATTTCACGACCGCGCCAATTATGCGCGTCATGACCGGTGGTGATCCCATGTCACCGGAACGCCTGGCGGAACGCCGGACCGCTGTGATCGATTTCATTTCCGCGGCCTTATTCACCCGGACCAAAGGAGTGCGCAAATGAACGCGCGAAATAAAGTTCTGATACTGCTCAGCATTATTTTTGCGATTTCTCTGGGCTATTACCTGCTCTCCACGCCGCGCGGCTCCGACCTCGACCTGACCGGCACAGTCGACGCCAACCAGGTCATTGTGAGCCCTCAAGTCCAGGGCCGGATTGAAAAGCTTTTAGTCGACGAAGGAACACAAGTCAAGCAAGGCGATTTGATTGCGGTTCTCGATCCTTCGGAATTGGAGGCGCAATCGCGGGCCGCGGCTGCCATGATCGACAGCCTGCGTTCGCAGGTTGCAGCCACTCAGGCCACCAGCGTCGCCACTAAAGGTTCGACCACCAGCAGCGTGGCTAATGCACAGGCACAGCTTGAATCTGCACGCGCGCAGCTTTTGCAGGCCGAAGCAACCTTACAGAAGGTGGAAAGCGACAGCCGTCGCACCATTGAGCTCGCGAAACAGGGCGTGTCATCAGATCAGGAGCGGGTCCAGGCCGAAGCTAATCTGAAAGCGCAACAGGCCTTGGTCGCTTCCCTGCAACAGCAAGTCACGGCCGCCCAAGCCGGTTTGGACTCCGCCATTGCTAACACGCACCAGGCGAGCGCCGCGCAGAGCACAGTTGCGTCCACTCGCGGCCAGCTTTTGAATTCGGAAGCGCAATTGAAAGAAGCCGAGGTGCGCCTGGGCTATACAAAGATTTATGCGCCGGTTACGGGGACGGTTTCCGTGCGGGCCGCCCGCGAAGGCGAATATCTCAATCCCGGTCAACCGATCGTGACCATCGTCGATTTTACCGACACCTGGGTGCGGGCGGCGGTCCCCGAAACCAATGCCGACCACATCGGGATCGGCGACACGCTTCGCATTCGGCTGCCGGGCGGAACTGTCACTCCCGGCAAAGTGTTTTTTAAATCCGCCGAGGCCGACTTCGCCACCCAGCGTGACGTGAGCCGCAGCAAGCGCGACATCAAGACTATCGTTCTGAAAGTCCGACTGGATAATCCCAAGGCCGCTTACGTACCAGGGATGACTGCCGACGTCCTGGTTTCTCCGGCGCAGTTGAAGGGCACGAGTTCCCATACGGTGGAGGGGGCGCAGCGGTGATGAACCAACTTCAAAATCCCCGTCCTTCGGCAAGCTCAGGGCAGGCTCCTCCGCAAACTACGCGGAAGGATGGCGCGCCCGATGTATCTGGCGCCGCCGTAAACGCGATCGAGGTGGAACACATCGTCAAGAAATACGGCGACTTCACAGCCGTCGACGACGTTACATTTTCGGTGAAAGAGGAAGAGATTTTTGGGCTGCTGGGGCCGAATGGCGCCGGCAAGTCCACGCTGATCCGCATGATGACCACGCTCATCCCGATCACTTCCGGTTATGCTCGAATCGCGGGACACGACGTGGCCACTGATCCTGACGACGCGCGACGCGCCATCGGCGTGATCCCTCAGGCCCTGACCAGCGACATCGATCTTACGGTCGAAGAAAATCTCAGCATCTACGCCAAGCTCTACGATGTGCCCGCGGCGAAGCGCAGACAGAATATCGACGAACTGCTCGAACTGGTTGATCTCACCAAATGGCGCTCCGCGCAAACCAAAACCCTTTCCGGCGGAATGCGCCGCCGGCTGGAGATTGCGCGCGGCCTGGTGCACAGCCCCAAGATTTTCTTTCTGGATGAACCGACAACCGGTCTTGATCCCGTGTCACGCGTCGCAGTCTGGGAGATGCTGACCAACATCAAGAGCCAGCGCCAGCTCACCATCCTGATCACGACGCATTACATGGACGAAGCTGACCGGCTCTGCGATCGTATTGCCATCGTCGATCACGGCAAGCTGGTCGCGCTCGATACACCGCCAGCCCTGAAAGCCAGCGTTCCAGGCTCGAACGTGATTGAAGCGCAGTTTGAAAACGCTGCTGCCGATTGGGAGCAACGCCTGCACAAATTGACCGCGGTCACTTCCGTCCAGCACGAAGGGGCGGGTATGTATCGCATCCTCACCGGCGACGGCTCGCGCACAACCACTGAGTTGGTGGAAGCGGCAGTACACGCGAATGTGAGGGTAAAGTCGCTTTCGGTGCAGAATACAACTCTCGATGACGTTTTCGTCCACTACACCGGACGGCAACTGCGCGACGAACTCGTCAAAGCCCACGCCTTCACCATGCCGTCCAGACCGGGGATGCAGCCATGAATCGAATGATGGCAATTGTCGAACGCGAAATGCGCAAGTTCTTCCGCTCACCGGCACTCATGCTGGTGGCGATGGTTTTTCCGCTGGTGCAGCTGATCGTTCTGGGCAACGCCTTTGGAGGCAAAATTCGTGACGCCAAACTCGGCCTGGTCGACGAAGACGGCGGCACACAAGCTCTGAAGATCCGCGAAGCCTTCGATTCGGTCCGCTCAAACATGCGAACCTTTGAGCCGGTCTATTACACCGACGAAAAGAAAGCCGTTGAAGATGTTCGCAACGGCAAGACCCAGGGCGCGGTGATTATTCCGCCGCAGTATTCCCGCCGCGTTTATGAACAGGACGGGCCGAAGATTGGACTCGTCGTTGACAACAGCGACAACTTCATGACGTCGACGCTAGAAGAAGAGATGACCGGCATCACCACTGCGCTTAATAATCCCGCGGTCGAGCCGCGAATTTTGCAGCAGACAGTTCTGCAGATCGTTGAGCTGTATCCGTACATCGAGTACATGAAATATCTCTTGCCGGGTTCGATCGCTCTAGCCATGTTCGTTTCGGTAATGATCGGCGGCGGTATGCTGTACATCGACGACAAAGCCCGGGGCGTTCACGAGGGATATCTGGTCACGCCGATCACCAAGGCTGAATTGGTGCTCGGCCTGAATGCCGCAGGCGCCATCAAAGCGGTGATGACCGGGGTGGTGATCACGCTCATCGGATCGCTGCTGGCCGGCGTGGGGACTATCTTCCGGCCCGGAACTATCGTCGGCCTCGCGGTGATGATTCTCCTGACGTCATTGGCCTTCAACACCATGATGTTTTTGCTGATGGTGCGGGTCGAAGACCCGCTGGTGCCGCGGGCAATCTTCGGCATCCTGAATACATTGTTATTTTTTCCCAGCGGCGCGGTATATCCCATTCAGGCCTTTCCACGCTGGTTGCGGGTCATCGCGAGCGTCGATCCATTCACCTTCGCTGTGCACGGTTTCAAATCGCTGCTGCTGAAAGAAACCGGCCTGCTCGCGATCTGGCCCGACATGGTTTATCTCTCAGTGTTCGCGATCGTGACATTCTCGATTGCCGTGCCATTGTTCAAGCGAACATTGTGAGCAGAGCTCTTAGCTCTTAGCTCTTAGCTCTTAGCCTCAAGGGGACTTACTTCGTGAACCTTCGTGCCCTTTGTGGTTCAAGCTTTTTCATAGTAGCGGGAGGCTAGGAGCAACCGGCAGCCTGGAACTTTTTCTTCTTCCCCGGATTCCATTATGCTTAGAGCATGACGCTAATGGACGCTAAGCAGTACGATGAGGCGCCTGACCGCCGTCGCAGAAAGCTGATCATTGTGGCAATCGTCGCCGCGCTCGTACTGACGTGGGTTGTCTACCATCTGCGCGACTATCCTGAACGCCATACCGCCGACAAATTTTTCGCTGCCCTGGAACATCAAAATCTTGAGGACGCGTACGGGATCTGGTACAAAGACGCAGACTGGAAGCAGCACCCTACGAAATACTCCAGCTACACCTTTGCTGAGTTCAGTCAAGATTGGGGCCCGGCCAGCGAATGGGGCGCGATTAGAAATTATGCGGTCGATTGCTCCTATGCGAGCGGCAATGGAGTCATCATTCAAGCCACCGTCAATCACCGAACCCAGCACGCCTACGTGTGGGCTGACAAATCAGACAAGACGCTGCACTTCTCGCCGAATGAGATTGATTGCGGAAACTGGTTCGGCTGGGTGACGGAATAGGAGTAATAGGGCTGGTGCCGTAAAGTTCTCTGTCGTTCTGTCGATGCTATACTCTGCCTGTCAATGACTGCCTCGTTAAAAAATAGGAATGTCTTGGAACTCCCAGCTTACACAGTAAGAGAGGCAGCCCACTATCTGACCATTCCGTTGGCGACCGTACGTTCCTGGAGCGCTGGCAGACCTTACCCCACTAAATCGGGCCGGCGATTTTTCTCGCCAGTGTTGAACTTGCCAGAACGAACACCGCCAGTTCTTTCGTTCACCAATCTAGTCGAGGCGCACGTTCTTGATGCGATCCGTCGCAAGCACCAGATTCCATTAGATAAGATAAGGCGCGCAATCAAGTACTTGCGTGATGAATTTGGCTCAGAACATCCGCTCGCAGATCATCGGCTTGAAACTGATGGCCTCGACCTTTTCGTGCGGGAATACGGACGTCTGATCAGCATTACTCAATCGGGCCAATTAGCTATTCGCGAGTTTTTGGAAGGCTATCTGAAGCGCATCGAGCGGAATTCCCTGGGCAATGCTGTTCGTTTATACCCTTTTACCAGGAAGCGAGGAATGGATGAACCCCGTTTCGTAGTAATTGATCCAGCGATTTCGTTCGGCCGTCCAGTTCTCGCCGGCACTGGTGTGCCTACAGGAGCCATTGCAGAGCGATACAAGGCAGGGGAGTCCGTGCCCCAGCTAGCCACCGATTACGGACGATCTACCGATGAGATAGAGGAAGCTATACGTTGCGAGCTTCAGCTTGAAGCAGCCTGAACAACTTACTTTCTTTTTGGACCGATCTCTCGGCAGAGAACTTATAGCAACAGCGCTTCGCGAAGCGAACGTGTCGGTGAAAGTGCACGACGATCAGTTTGCGCCGAACGCGAGAGATGAAGAATGGCTCGCCGAGGTAGGGAAACGCGGCTGGATTGTGCTGACAAAAGACCGAAGATTCCACACCAGAGTACTCGAAATCACTGCAATCGCCAGGGCGAAGGCAAAAGTTTTCAAACTGACCGCGGCCAATATCCAAGGTGTGGATATGGCTACAATATTCCTGAAGTCAATTCGAAAGATTTCGCGCGTCGCCATCGGGAATCCGGGCCCATTCATAGCAACAGTCAGCAAATCCGGAAGGGTTATGGTGGTTCTGAGTTCCTCGAAACTAACGAAATATCTTTCCTAGCGACGCTTCATCTTCCACGTTCACGCATTTTCTTGAACGATCGATCTGCCGCATCAGCCCGCAGAGCACTTTCCCTGGGCCGACTTCGACGAACGTCTGAACCCCGCGCGCAATTAGCAACTGCATCGAGTCGCTCCAGTTCACCGAACCTGTCACCTGCCGCACTAGCGCTTCTCTTGAGCTTTCGGCATCCTCCACCGGCTTTGCATAGACGTTGCTGACAACCGGAATTTTCGGCGCGGCAAGTTCCAGCTTCTGCAGATCCACCGCTAGTCTTTCCTGCGCAGGTTTCATTAGCGAACAATGGAAGGGTGCGCTGACCGGAAGAAGTATCGCCCGTTTAGCGCCGCGCTCCTGCGCCAATTTCACCGCGCGCTCAACTGCGGCTGCATGACCCGAAATCACAATCTGGTCGGGTGAATTAATATTTGCCGGCTCGCATACCTGCCCCTCCGCAGCGTCTCCACAGACCGCGCCCACTGCGTCGAGGCTCATTCCCACGATCGCCGCCATCGCGCCGGTTCCTAGTGGCACCGCTTCCTGCATGTACTTGCCACGGTTCCGCACAGTTCTGACCGCATCGCTGAACGAAATTGTCCCCGCGGCCACGTGCGCGGAATATTCGCCCAGGCTGTGCCCCGCAAGGAAACCGGCATTGATGCCTTTTTCTTCCAGCACTCGCCACGCCGCCACCGAAACTGTGAGGATCGCGGGCTGCGTGTTTTCCGTCAGCCGCAACTGATCTTCCGGACCTTCGAAGCAGAGTTGGGAAAGCTTTTTGCCCAGAGCTTCATCGGCCTCATCGAACGTTGCACGCGCCACGGCAAACTTTTCCGACAAATCTTTGCCCATGCCCACGGTTTGCGATCCCTGCCCGGGAAAAAGAAACGCCGTTGCTGCAGTATTCATCAGTCTTAACTCGCTTTTGATTTTTGGAAAAAAGTGAGAAATTAGTCGTCCACTTTGACTTCTTCAAGCGCTTCTTCAGGATGCAGCGCTGCCATCTCTTTCTGAATGTGCGCGGTAATATCGCGCTCCGCAAAGTCATTGGCCACGCATACCGCATTCTTGATGGCGTTGGCATTCGACGAACCATGTGTGATGAAGCAAGCCCCGCGAATTCCCAGCAGCGGCGCCCCGCCGTACTCGGTGTGGTCCAGCCGCTTTTTGAAATCGCTAAAGGCACTGCGCGAAAGCAAGTACCCGACCTGCCGCGTAATAGTAGCGGCCAGCGTCTCCTTTAATGTCGAACGCACCAGGTTGGCCACGCCCTCGGAAGTTTTCAGCGCCACATTGCCCACAAATCCATCCGATACGATCACATCCACTTTGCCGTTATAAATGTCGCGACCCTCGACATTTCCCACAAAATTAATCGGCAGCTGCTTCAAAAGCGGATAAGCTTCGCGCGTTAACTCATTGCCCTTGCCTTCTTCTTCGCCGATCGAAAGCAATCCAACGCGAGGCCTCGCGGTCCCAAACATGCTGCGAAAATAAATTTCGCCCATCATGGCAAATTGTTCCAGATTATGCGGCTTGCAATCGACGTTGGCACCTACGTCGAGCAGCGTTGAAACTGTGCCGACTGCGGTAGGAATGATCGCGACCAGCGCCGGACGGTCCACTCCCGGGAGCCCGCCCAGCACCATTTTCGCTGTCGCCATGGCGGCGCCGGTATTTCCGGCACTGATGAATGCCGCCGCTTTTCCCTCACGCACCAAACGCGATCCCACGCGCATGGACGAATCGCGCTTCGCCCGCACCGCCTGCACCGCCTTGTCTTCCATGGTGATGACCTGGCTGGCGTGGACTATAGTGATGGGCAGCGAGCGGGAAAAGGGATGGCGGGAAAGTTCGGCCTGCAGAGTTTCTTCGGGGCCGACCAATGCGACGTGAATTCCAAAGCGGCGCGAAGCCTGGATTGCACCTTCAATCTCAGGCTTGGGAGCGCGATCCGAACCCATTGCGTCGAGAGCAATGACGCGATGCATGCAGTGTTATCTGGATTCCTCTACTTCCAGTACCTCGCGACCCTTATAGTAACCGCACTTGGGGCAAGCGCGATGAGGTAATTTGCGTTCGTGACAATTCGGGCATTCAGAAAGTGACCTGGCAGTAAGCGAGTCGTGCGCCCGTCGTGTGCTGGTGCGCTTTTTCGAGTGTCGCCGTTTTGGATTAGGCATGAAATTCCTTTCGTAAGACAGCTTTTAGCCATTGGCTCTTAGCCTTTAGCTAGACCTGCTCTGCCTTGGCTAAGAGCTAATGGCTAAGAGCTGGTTTTTAATTTCTCTTTAATCTCTTTCAACGCCGACCAGCGCGGATCTTCCAGCGGCTCGGCGCAATTGCATTGCTGCTGATTCAGATTGCCGCCGCAATGTGGACACAGGCCCTTGCAGTCATCCTTGCAGACTGCCCTCAAAGGCAGTGCCAGCAGAACCTGCTCCCGCAAGGTATCTTCGAGCAGCAACCCTTCGCCTTGATAATAACCGACTTCCGCTTCCGCCGCGGTTACTGAGAGCTCTGATCGCCCAGCATCCGCACCCTGCGGCCGATACAGCAGATCAAACTGGTTCTTAATGTCCCGGTTAATCGTCTCCAGACAACGGGCGCACGCCATTTCTACTCGGGTCGAAAAATCCCCGGCTAGCCGTATGTCATTGATCAGCTCATGTTTACCGTGATGCTCCCTGACCAACTGAGCCCGCCCGGCGCTGTTTAAATCGGCAATCTGACGAACTTCCGGGCCGAAATCAATCTCCCCCGGCCGAATCTTCTCGTCAAAATCGACAGGATGAGCTTCTAATTCGCGAATTTCAATTAACAAGGGAACCTCCGCGCCCCCTCCAAACTTGGTACCGCGAAGGCCGCGGAAGCACATCTAGGCGTGTAACTAACCAAGGGAGCTACAGTTAAGGATAAAAGCCAGTGAGCCGGAGTGTCAAGGAAGTGGGCTTGCGATCACCGAAAATTCTTTACCAGCATGATGTTCGATTCCGCGAATTCGTCCTGAATGTACACAATTGATTTGCCATCATGCGATAGGCTCAATCCCCAGCCCGGGTTCTTGTTCAACGTCCAGATCGGAAGG
>JBOGLH010000245.1:0-6303 GCA_050746025.1 Terriglobales bacterium
GAAGATGTGGAACTGCTTGAGACCGTCGCCGGCTATCTCGCAATCGCTATTCAGAACAGCCGACTGTATGCCTCACTTGAACAAAAGGTCACACAATACGAACGGCTGAAGGACTTCAACGAGAACATCGTCGAATCCATCAACGTCGGGGTCCTGGCGGTTGATCTCCAGGACCGCATCGAGTCGTGGAATTCGCAAATGGAAGTAATGTACGCACTGCCCCGGCGGCAGGCGCTGACTCGTTCGCTCGGCGAGGTATTCCCTCCGGAGTTTATCCAGGAATTCTCGCGCGTTCGCCAAAGCCCCGGCATTCACAATCTTTATAAATTCCGCTTGCCGGTTCCAACCGGAGAAATTCGCACGGTAAACGTCGCCATCGCTCCCCTGGTCACGAAAAAATTCAACGTAGCCGGCCGCCTGATCATCATGGACGACATCACTGAGCGCGTGGAACTGGAACACCAGCTCTCGCAATCTGACAAGCTTTCTTCGATTGGCTTGCTGGCGGCCGGAGTGGCGCACGAAGTCAATACGCCTTTGGCCGTAATCTCGTCGTACGCGCAAATGCTTTCCAAACAAGTCCAGGGCGATCCTCAAAAGAGCACGCTGCTCGAGAAGATCACACGCCAGACATTCCGCGCCTCAGAAATCGTGAATAACTTGCTGAACTTCTCGCGCACCAGCGGCGCCGAGTTCGCCGAAGTCGACGTCAACCGGGTTATCTTCGACACCCTGAGCTTGCTCGAGCACCAGTTCAAAACTGGCAGAATTCGCGTGCAGGACGAATTGGCAGCGCACCTGCCTCCCATCCAGGGCAACGCCGGACGACTGCAACAGGTTTTCCTGAATCTCTTCCTGAACGCTAAAGACGCTATGCCGGACGGCGGCACGCTCAAGATCACAAGTTCTAACGGCGATGGGATCAGCGTCTCTGTTTCCGACAGTGGATCGGGAATTGCGCAGGAACATATTCACCGCATTTACGATCCTTTCTTCACCACCAAGAGCGCGGTCTCTGAAGGGCAGAAACGCGGCACCGGCCTGGGGCTCTCAGTCACGTACGGAATCATTCAGGAGCACGCAGGCAAAATTCGCGTTGAAAGCTCCCCTGAGCAAGGCACCACGTTCTACATCGATTTCCCGATGATAAGAAAGGCGGTCAATGTCTGAAGCCGCCGTTATCTCCGGACGCATGACCGACGCTCCCACGCAAACGCAGGGTTGTGTTCTGATCATCGACGATGAAGCCGAAATTCGTGAATCGCTTCAGACGTTTCTTGAGTTTGAAGGCTATGAAGTAGAGACCGCTGCTAACGGCGCTCAGGGATTATCGAAACTGGGAGATCGCCCATTCGATCTGGTACTGCTCGATTTAGCATTGCCTGATCGCAACGGACTCGAACTGCTGCCTGAGATCCGAACCATCGACCCGCAAATTGCGGTAATCATGATTACCGCATACGGCACGGTTGAAGATGCCGTCCGCGCCATGCAATCAGGCGCCGCCAATTTTCTTCAAAAGCCGTGGGACAATGAAAAACTTCTGGCTGACGTCCGCTCCGTGGTCGCACGCCGCCGCGCCGAAGAAGAAAACATTCAACTCAAGCGCGCCCTGAAACAGCGTTACAACTTCGAAAATATCGTGGGCAAGAGCGAAGTCATGCTCAAGATTTTCGACCTTGTGGCGCAAGTGGCGCCCAGCCGGTCCACCGTTCTTTTACAGGGTGAAAGCGGTACCGGCAAAGAGCTGATCGCCAAAGCGCTGCACCTGAACTCGTCCCGTCGCGATCGGCCGTTCGTGCCGGTAAACACCGGCTCCATGCCCCCCGACCTGCTCGAATCGACTCTCTTCGGGCACGTCAAGGGCGCATTCACCAGCGCCATATCTTCCAAGCGGGGTCTTTTCGAGATCGCCGATCGGGGCACGCTGTTTCTCGATGAGATCGGCACCATGAGCATCGACACGCAGGCCAAGATCCTGCGGGTTTTGCAGGACCGCAAGTTCATGCATTTGGGCGGCGTGCATGAGATTCAAGTCGACGTGCGCATCGTCGCCGCGACTAACGTCGATCTGCGACAGATGGTGCGCGAGGGCAAGTTCCGCGAAGATCTTTTCTATCGCCTGAACGTCATCAGCATAGATCTTCCGCCGCTTCGCTCACGCAAAGAGGATATCCCCTTACTGGCAGAGTTTTTCCTGCGCCGGTATTCAGACGAGAACCAGCGCTCAATTCGGCAACTCACCCCTGATACCCTGCGTCAGCTTCTCAATTATGCCTGGCCCGGAAACGTGCGTGAATTAGAGAATGTGATCGAGCGCGCGGTAGTGCTTTCCTCGGGACCAGAGATCGGTCCCGATCTTCTTCCTGACCAGTTCTCTGGCCGGAGCGCTTCCATCCCCCTGCTCGAAAATCGCGGAGACGCATCTCTATTCGATGTGATGGAAGAATGTGAGCGGCACATTATTAACGACATGCTTGAGAAGTGCGCCTGGAACCAGACTGAAGCCGCCGAGCGTTTTCACATTCCGCTCTCCACGCTGAATCAAAAAATAAAACGTCTGAATATCGAAATAAAAAAGAGATCAAGGGAATAGTTCAAATCAATCTGTAAGCTAACACCTTCTCTCTGAAAACTGCCGCTCCTCTGCTATAGTTCCCTTCAGGCGCATGGAACTTATTTCGCCCACGGATTACACCAAACAGAAAGTCAGGTCGGTCCAGGATTATGCCCTCCTGGCAGTCCGATCTGTGGGCAATCTATTTAAGCGCCCTCTCTATGTCGCCGACATGATCCAGCAGGCTGATCTGATCGGATTCGGTTCGCTGCCCATCGTTCTTGCGGCTTGTTTCTTCACCGGCGCCGCGCTGGCCCTGAACAGCGCATCCACCCTCGATCGTTTTGGCGCAATGACGGTGATCGGGCAATTGGTATCCGTCGGCATCGTTCGCGAGTTGGGCCCGGTACTCGCCGGCTTGGTAGTAGCGGGACGGAACGCTTCCGGCATGGCCAGCGAACTCGGCTCCATGGTTGTGACCGAGCAGATTGACGCAATGCGCGCTCTCGGAACCGACCCTACGAAGAAACTCGTCACCCCGCGAGTCGTTTCCACCATTGCCATGCTTTTCTTCCTCACCATCCTCGGCGATCTTCTCGGCCTGATTGGCGGAGCGTTTGTCGTCAGCATGGTTTTGCGGCTGGACACACATCAATACTGGAACAGCACCTGGCAGACACTCGAATTCTCCGATGTGTTTACCGGACTCACCAAGCCAGTCGTCTTCGGCTTCATTATCGCTACAATCGGCTGCTACTACGGATTGAATACCAAGGGAGGCACGCAGGGTGTCGGCCGCGCCACCACCGAAGCCGTTGTCGCAGCCATGATTCTGATCATCGCAGTGGACGTGTTCATCACTCGCGTATTAATGATCACTTTAGGGACATAATCTCAGCATGTCGACCCCTACACTTCCAGTCGAGAGCCGTCCGCCTGCGGATAACCCGCCGCGTCCGGATGCGGTGGTATTCGAAAATGTCGAGTTGGCATTCGATAGCAAAGTTATTCTCGACGGCATTTCTTTCCGGCTGGCGCACGGCGAAACCAAATCCATTTTCGGCGTAGCAGGGGCTGGCAAGAGCACAATTTTGAAACTGGCTCTCGGCTTGCTGAAGCCCGACGCCGGCAATATCACCGTTCTCGGCGAAAACATCGTCGACATGACCGAAGACCAGCTGTTTGAATTGCGGCGCAAAGTAGGCATCGTGTTTCAGGAAAGCGCGCTGTTTGATTCGCTAACCGTGCGCGAGAATGTCGCCTACCGGCTGCTTGAAGAAGGCAACATTCCCGAGCACGAAATCGAGGAACGAGTGCGCGAGGCATTGAGCTTTGTCGAACTCGAGCACACCGTGGATATGTATCCTTCAGAACTTTCGGGCGGCATGCGCCGCCGTGTTGGAATCGCCCGAACCATCATTACGCATCCGGAAGTGCTGCTTTATGATTCGCCCACTGGAGGGTTGGACCCAGTCACCTCTAACACCATCATCGAATTGATCGTAAAGCAGCGCGACGTTTACAAAACCAGTTCCCTGCTGGTGACACACCGGCTTCAGGACGCCTTCACCCTGGGAACGCACTATTTCGATCGCCCAGAAAACAAGATGAAACCGCTTCCGCCACACACTCGTGCCGCCGTGCCCATGGGATTTTTAATACTACGAGATGGTCACATCATCTTCGACGGCGACTTGAAAAACCTGCGAGAGACTCAAGACCCATACATCCGCGAATATATTTCGTAGTTGCCGTGTAGGGCGGGCGCCCTCGCCCGCCACATGTCAACGCCTACTTATTACGCCTTAGCCGACGCCGCCCGTCTGGCTTCCGCCCTCTTGAGCATCATCTGCAAACGCTCGCGCCCCGCTTTTGTTCGGGTTGCAAGCTCCTCAACGCGCACAAAACCGTGAGGAATATTTGCCTCCTGGCGGACTTCTTTTAAGAATGGCTGCAGCTTCGAAAGCGTAAACCACATCTCGCCGC
This sequence comes from Terriglobales bacterium, assembly GCA_050746025.1. Classification (GTDB taxonomy): domain Bacteria; phylum Acidobacteriota; class Terriglobia; order Terriglobales; family Acidobacteriaceae; genus Gp1-AA145. The sequence goes on from JBOGLH010000245.1 coordinate 4,544, forward strand.
CACTGTCGAAGAAAAGTTCCTCATTCAATGCCCCTCGATCGACAAACGAGGCTGCCATGTCCCAATATCCGTTCACTTGGCGAAACCATGCATTTTCCTGGGTTCCGAAGCTGTTGAGAATTTGGAGTACGTCATCTGCGCTGCGCGGCCACCATCCTGCATACCAAGCACGCGCTTTGCGCATTTCTGGTTCGCGCCGCAGATCGTATAAACGCATGACAATCTGAGCATCTTCAGCGGTAGCTTTCTTAGGCATATCTCCTCTTTATCGATTGCAGATATTGATTCCAGATATTGATTGTGGGGAACGGGCGTCTCGCCCGTTCGCTTCAGGCTTCCGCTCCCGCCGGCGGTGGCGCTGGATTTTCATTGGGCCGTTCGTAATCGCATTCTTTATTCGGGCAAGCAATCACCGGCCCTGACTTCAAATATTTCTCGACCAGAAATTCATTGCCACAGCTCGGGCACTTCTCCGCAATTGGCTTATTCGCAGATGTGAATTTGCACTTCGGGTAATTACTGCATCCATAAAACGTGTTGCCCTTACGCGCGCGTTTTTCCACCAGCTCGCCGTCTGCGCACAACGGGCATTTCACGCCGATGAAGTTTTGCTTTACATACTTGCACTCAGGATACCCGCTGCACGAAGTGAACTCGCCGTACCGCCCATGGCGAATTACCATGTTCCGCTGGCACTTCGGGCAAAGTTCTTCGAGCGTAATGTCTGGCACTCGTTTGCCTTGATCCAGTCGCCGCGTCGTCTTGCAATCCGGATAACCCGTGCACGCCATGAATTGCCCGAAGCGCCCGCGCTTCAGAACCATGGTCCGGCCGCAGTTCTCGCAATATTCTTCCTGTGTGGTCTCCTGCACGTCTGCTGTATCGAGGTCCGGCAGGTTGATGGGATTCTCTTTGGTGAATGTGCAACTCTCGGGATTTTCCTTGTCGTACGAACTGCACGCATAAAACGACCCGTGTTTGCCCCACTTGATCACCAGCGGAGAGCCACAACGCTCGCACTTCTCGTCGGTAGGCTTCTCCATACGCTTTATGTTCTCCATGTGCTTGGAGGCGTATTTGAGGTCCTTCTCGAACTTCTTGTAAAACTCGGCCAGCGCGTCCGTCCAACCTTCTTTGCCTTCTTCGATTTCGTCCAGCTCTTCTTCCAGGCGCGCGGTGTATTGCACGTCGAAAATGTCGCGGAAGTTTTCAACCAGCAAGTCCGTAACAACTAAACCAATCTCCGTAGGCGCAAACTTTCCACCCAGTTTGGTCACGTATTGCCGCTCTTGGATGGTACTCAGAATCGCCGAATAGGTTGATGGCCGGCCGATCCCGCGCTCTTCAAGTTCCTTCACCAGCGAAGCTTCGTTATAGCGCGGCGGCGGCTCGGTAAAATGCTGCTCCGGATTCAATGACTTCAGCGTCAATTTCTGCCCCGCTTCAAGCGGCGGCAGCTTATGTTTCAGTTCTTCATCTTCCTCGTCTTTGCCTTCCTTAGCCTCTTCATAAACTTTGAGGAACCCGTCGAATTTAAGAATCGAGCCGGTCACACGGAACCAGAATGTTTCGGCTCCCGACTTGGCGTCGATATCGACTGTTGTCTGATCGAACACTGCAGGCGTAATCTGCGACGCGACAAATCGTTGCCAGATCAGCTTGTAAACCTTGAACTCATCTTCTTTTAAATACTGTTTAATCTGGTCAGGATGGCGCATCGCCGACGTCGGGCGAATGGCTTCGTGCGCGCCCTGCGAATC
>JBOGLH010000246.1:0-14238 GCA_050746025.1 Terriglobales bacterium
GGCGAGCGTTAACCACGGCAATTCGGGCTCCGCGCTGGTTGGCGGCTCGCAGAAAGTTTGGCCAGAATTCGGTTTCGGCGACGACGATGAGTTCAGGTTGGAGAGCGGCGAAGTATGGCTTCACGCAGAACGCAAGATCGAATGGGAAGTAGAAGACATTCTGTGCGCCGAAGCGGGAGGCGGCTAGCTTCTGGCCGGTGTCGGTCGTGGTTGAGACTACGACTCGATCCCCAGGATATTCAGATCGCAATTGGCGGACCAACTCGCTGACCGCGAGGACTTCGCCGACCGAGACCGCGTGAATCCAGATGGAAGGCTTGCTTTCTGTACGAAGCCTTGGCGGCACTGCTCCGAATCGCTCTGACAGTCCGCGGCGGTATTTGCCGTGGCGCAGCATCTGGAAAATCCAGTAGGGACTGCCGAGCAGCAGGGCTGCGGCGAGCAATGTGCTGTAGAGAAAGTACATGGGGCAGGGTCATTCTAAATGGGGGCATCCTCATGAGAGCGGCCGCGTTCTACGGGCGGGATGCCCTACCCCCACCACCAGGGTGGGAATTGGTTCTACTGGCGTGGACGCCCGTCGCTTCGCCGCCATTTTATTTTCTGAGTTATTTCCACTCGCCGGCTTTTACCAGCTTGCGGATTTTGCGTTTGATCAAGTCACGTTTTAAGGCACTGAGGTGGCTGATGTAGAGCTTGCCGTTTAAGTGATCGGTCTCATGCAGGAAGGCGCGGGCCAGGAGTTCTTCGCCGGTTTTTTCGTACCATTTGCCGTTTACGTCCTGGGCGCGGATGATGACGATGTTGGCGCGGGTCACGTTTTCGCGAAAGTCGGGGATACTGAGGCAGCCTTCGCTTTGAGTTTGCTTTCCTTCGGTGTGAACGATCTCAGGGTTGGCCAGCACCAGCTTCTCGCGCGGGTTTTCTTTGAAACTAACGTCAATGACAGCGAGGCGTTTTGAAATGCCGATCTGCGGGGCGGCGAGGCCAACGCCTTTGGCTTCGTACATGGACTCGAACATGTCGGCGACCAGGGTCTTGAGGTCTTCGTTGAACTCGGTCACTGGGGCTGCGGGTTTATCCAGGACGGGATTTCCGTATTTCACGATGGGATAGATCATTTGGTCGTTGGTCGTTGGTCGTTGGCTCTTGGCTCTCGGTCGTTGGTTCGCGGCTATCAACGATGAGCTATCAGAAGTTTTTTACTTGCTCCAGATATCCGCGAAAGTTTCTCAGAGTTTCACTCATGGAGTCGCCGCCGAATTTTTCGAGGGCGCTGCGCGCTAAAGTCAGGGTTACCATGGCTTCGCCAGCTACCCCGGCGGCCGGCACTACGCAAACGTCGGAACGCTCGTAGGCTGCCTTGACCGGCTCGCGGCTGGTAAAGTCTACCGATTGTAATGGACGGCGCAAGGTGGAAATTGGCTTGAGGTAACCGCGAACGCGAATTTCCTGGCCATTCGAAATTCCCCCTTCGATGCCCCCGGCGTTGTTGCGGGTGCGAGTAAATCCAGAGTCGCGGTTGTAACCGATCTCGTCGTGAACCGCCGATCCAGGAGCGTAGGCCGAGGCAACGCCTGCGCCAATTTCAACCGCTTTGACGGCTTGGAGCGACATCACTGCCCCGGCTAGTTGCGCGTCGAGGCGCTCGTCCCATTGGGCGTAGGTGCCGAGGCCGGGCGGGACGCCGTGGGCAACCACTTCAAAGACCCCGCCGACGGAGTCGCCGGTGCGAAGAACTTTGTCGACTTCGGCTTTCATGCGTTGCTCGGCCTGGGGTTCGGCGCAATTCAGGAGAATTTCTTCGCGCGCACAACTTTCCCTGATTTTTTCCCACGGGACTTCGTGTTCGACGTTGGCCGCGCCGATGGCCACCACATGGCTCAAAACTTCGATGTCTAGTTGCTTTAAAAACAATTTGGCTAAAGCTCCGACGGCCACGCGGGCGGCGGATTCACGGGCCGACGCGCGCTCCAGAACGTATCGTGCTTCAGAAAAGTTGTATTTCAAAGCGCCGGCAAGGTCGGCATGTCCTGGACGAGGAGACGCCACACGCTTGTGCAGACTAGAATCTCCCTTTTCAACCGGAAGCTGTTGTTGCCAATTTTTCCAGTCGCGATTTTCGAGGAGCATGGAAATCGGAGAGCCAATTGTTTGCCCATGACGTACGCCGGAGAGAATGCGAGCCGAATCGCGCTCGATTTTCATCCTGCCACCGCGGCCGTAACCTTGCTGCCGGCGCCACAATTCGTGGTCCACAAAGTCCTGCGCGACTTCAATGCCAGCGGGCAGTCCGGAAATAAATGCGACCAGAGCCTCGCCGTGAGACTCTCCAGAGGTAAAGAATTTCAGCATCTACTCGGATTGTATCCGATGAGTAATGTTGAAGATGAAGCGGCAAACCCGCAACTCCGGTTGTTCATCCAAGAACTGGCTACGCGTATACCGCGCCGACGGTGAGTTCTGTGTGAAGCGACGGTGGTGCGCAAATCGAGCTGCGCTCGAGCGGACAGGTCCCCCCACGTGGTTTCGGGCGACTGCCCACGTGGTCGGTTTCGGGTTTTTGTGGTTTTGAGGTGATTGGGTGTCCCATAAAGCTGCCCCAAGGCGGCAACTTGTTGATGCGACCGCTTCGGATGCTGCGGAGATTTCTCGGCACCTGTTGAAAGGCGAGGAAGAGGAACGGCGGCGCATCAGCCGGGAGTTGCATGATGAGACAGGGCAGGCGCTAATGGTGTTGCGGTTTCAACTTGAGATGCTTGCGTCGGACGCGAAAAATCCAGGACAGAAAGCACAGATCCAGGAATCCATCGAGGTTCTGGATCGAAGCATCGAAGGTTTGCGGCGAATTATTGCCCGATTGTCGCCGCGCGTACTGGAAGAGTTTGGACTAATTGCCGCAATTCGGAGGCATGCACAACTGCTGGCCAGCCAGACCCGCATGAAAGGCCGCGTGGAGCTGCCGGAAGAGATTGCGGGTATGGACCACGACATTGAAGTGGCGCTCTACCGCTCGGCGCAGGAAGCCTTGCACAACATTGCGAAACATTCGCGAGCGCGAAACTTCGTGGTCAGGCTGGGCACGACCGGCAGCGAAATTCACCTTGAAATAGAAGATGACGGAGTCGGTGCGCTGACAAAGGCCCCAGACGACGGAGGGTACGGGCTTACCGGAATGCGCGAGCGCGCGGTTGCGCTGGGCGGCTCGATGACGATTCACACCCGGCGCGGACGAGGGACGCAGATTCGAGTTGTTTTGCCCTTTAGCGCGCGAGAATCTTCCATTCCAGAAACCAAGAGAGGCGGCAGAGCAGTCCGGCGCGCCTCGACAGCGAAGGCCAGTTAACGGGGAGCTATGCCCATCCGATGTCTTATTGTTGACGACCACACGCTGTTTCGCGAGGGACTGCGGCGGGTGCTTGAGAGCGAGCCTGACCTGCAGGTTGTAGGCGAGGCACGCGACGGATCGGAGGCGATCGAGCAGGCGCAAGCACTTAAGCCGGATGTAATCCTGCTGGACATTGGAATGCCAGGGCTGTCGAGCTTTGAGGCATCAAGGCGAATCACGCGGGAGTTGCCCGGAAGGCGCGTGATTTTCCTCACCATGTATGAAGACGAAGAATATTTGCTGCAGTGCCTGGATGCCGGGGCGTCAGGCTACATATTGAAAGATGCACCTGCTCCGCGGCTGATCGGGGCGGTCCGTGACGTGAATGCGGGAAGAAAATACTTAAGCCCGCAGGTGCTAGGAAAGCTGGTTGACGATTTCCGTTCACGCTCCACTACCGGCATGGCGCGCGGTTCCACGCTTACTCCTCGCGAACGTGAAGTGATCAAGATGCTGGCTGAGGGGAACTCGGTGCGGCAGATTGCCGGCATTCTCGGGTTGAGCGTTAAGACGGTCGAGGCGCACAAGTTTAACCTGATGCGGAAACTCAATATCCATAACAAGGCCCAGTTGGTCACTTACGCCATCCAGAAAAAAATTGTGAAGATGCCGGCGGGCGCTTAAGGAAAATCTGGCCACGGATTTTCGCGGATTGTCACGGATCACAATCAAAAAACTTATTCCAGTTGCGCAGCCGTCCGGCGATTTCAGTTGAGCGGCGATGATTCGCGTTGCGATGTTCCCTGTTAATAACTCGTTCAAAATGCAAGAAATATGTTGACAACAGCATGAGTACACCGCAATATCTGAAATCAGTGATGCTGCTGATAGCAAATTGTCGGCAGAGACCGTTCAGTAACGAGGGAAAATCGTTCAGGAGGGTAATGATGCCAGCAAAGAAAAAGGCAGCAAAAAAGAAGAAACACTAATTGCGTGAGAAAAACTCACGAAGAGTTTGTAAGCCTCTCGACGAAAATCCTCGAGAGGTTTTTTGTTTGTGGCCAAGTAGTGGTTGTGGCGAAAGACGAATCGTGCTAGAAACGCTGTAGCGGCGCGTTTTTTATGTGACACGTCTTTCACGTGACCGTGCGTCACTGGCGGATCTTATGAGCATTACTAAACTGAAGGCCAAACCGAGCAGATCAAGCGAAATTATTGTTCCCGACAAGCTTTATTTCCGAATCGGGGAAGTCTCGGAGCTGTGCCGGTTGCCGGCGTACGTTTTGCGTTTCTGGGAAACGGAGTTTCCCCAGCTCAAGCCGGTCAAGAGCAGTACCGGGCAGCGCATGTACCGTCGCAAGGATGTTGAGGCGGTGCTCCGTATCAAGAAGCTGCTTTACGAAGAAGGTTTCACCATTGCCGGCGCGAGACAACAACTTCGCGCCGAGAGCAAGACCGAGAAAAATCAAGCGCCACTGCCTTTTCCAGTGCAGTCGTCGGCCGACCTGAAACGCATTCGACATGGGTTGCAGGAGATCCTGGGAATGCTGGTGGCTCGGCACTGAATATTGTTGGATTACTTTAATCCGCGAAGTTTTGTGACCACCGTTGCGACGTCATTCTCCTGAAACAATCGAATACCTGCGATTCCGCTGGCACCCGCCGCAATGCAGAGATGAGCATTTTCCGTAGTCACTCCGCCTAAAGCTAGAACGGGGATTCGGTGGCGACAAACTTGCTTGAGTCGTTCTATTCCTGCCGTTTCTGGGACTCCGCGCTTTTCGAATACCGGACCGAAGACAAGAAAATCCGACTCGCTTTGCACGGCGATTACATCGGCTTCGCTGTGACATGAAACCGCGATGATTGGTTTGGAGGATCCGGCTTCACGCCAAATCTTTTTGACGTCCACCGGAGAGATGTCATTCGAAGTGAGGTGCACGCCGTGAGCTTTCGCCGCGAAGGCGACATCGGTTCGAGAATTAATCAACAGAAGGGTGCTGCTTCGCGAGTCGCGGATGAGTTGCGCGGCCTGTTCAGTTAGAGACTCCAATGCGCGTCCGGGGAGATCTTTCTCGCGCAGCTGTATGTATTCGACGCCGGCGAGGGCCGCCTCTGAGATCTTTTTCAGGAGGCACTCGCGGCGTTGGGACTCGGTTCCGGGGAATTGAACGCGGTCGGTGATGTAGTAGAAGAGCAAGAGTCAGTCCCATTGTTCAGGGTTCGTGATTACCCACAAACATACATCCCGCGGCGCAGGCTTCGTGGTTACCCGCCCTATCGCAAAGAACGCGATAGGATGGGGCACCCTCGATTGGGCCCTTCACAAAACCGCGGGGACGGGTACCGTCAAAAAATACAAGCTTATGGGTTTGTCTTCGCGATCTCGGGCACGACTTCGCCTACGCGCCTTGGGCGATCCGGGCCGAGATGATATTTGATCAATCCTTCGCGAAGAAACTCGAAGCCTTCTTCGGGATTGTCCACGATCTTAAAGAGTTCGAGGTCTTTCGGCGAGATGGCGGCGCCGTCGATCATGGTTTGAAAGTTGATCAGCTTCTCCCAATATTCGCGACCGTAGATCACCACCAGGATTTTCTTGGCCAGCTTCTGGGTTTGTGCGAGGGTCAGGATTTCGAAGAGCTCGTCCAGGGTGCCGAAGCCGCCAGGGAAAATCACCAGCGCTTTGGCCAGATAGGCGAACCAGAATTTCCGCATGAAGAAGTAATGGAACTCAAAATTCAGCGCCGGGGTGATGTAGGGATTGGGATATTGTTCGAATGGCAAACGAATGTTGAGGCCGATGGACTTGGATTTGGCTTCCTGGGCGCCGCGATTTGCGGCTTCCATGATTCCGGGGCCGCCGCCGGTGGTGACCACAAAACGACGTCTGCGCGCAGGTATGGTGGCAGCCCACTGGCTCAACATGAAAGCCATGCGGCGGGCCTCTTCGTAGTAGCGGGCCATATCGAGATGGGCGCGGGCCAGCTTGGCATCTTCTTCACTTGAACCCGCTTCTTCCACCCCTTTTTGGGCGTCTTCGAGGCTGCGGAAGCGCGCCGAACCGAAGAACACGACGGTGTCCTGGATTTGCTCACGGCGGAATCGCGCTAAGGGCTCGACGTATTCGGACATGATACGCAGGACTCGACCATCCGGGCTATTGAGGAATTCGGGATTCTCATATGCCATGGGCGCGATTTTCTTTTCGGGAGGGATGCTCATCGGTTCCTTTGTCTCGCTTGTCGAGAGCGGCTAGAGGTCAGGTCAGTGGAAAACAAAATTTGCGGTTTGCAGGATTGCATGAAGATGTCCGAAGCGCGACTCAGGGTCGCGGATTCTCATGATAGTGAATAGCTTCCCAGAATCCCAGCCAGAGATCCAAAATACCCAGCCCGCTGGCGAGCCCGCGTACGAAACCGCTGGAAACGAAGTCGCGGAGAGCGGGCGAGGTCAGTAGGAGCGGGTTATCGGTCCAGCGAGGCGTCCAGGGAAGAATGATCAGCAGCACGCCAAGCGTGGCGCACAAGGTGACGAACAAAAGAGAGCGAAGGCGAAGAAGCCAAATTTCGACAGCTGTATGAGGTCGAGGCACGGTCCGCACCGAGGGTCTGGGAGAGTCAGTGGGAATCGGATTCGCCTGGTTCGATGTGGGCGCCTGTGGCGTCGTGGGCTCGACGGTCAATACGCACTCCTGCCCTGCGACGTTTGTTTCCAACCCATCTGGATATTTTACGGCCTGAGGGCCTTGATGCGCTCGGCCACATCTCGATAGTCGATGTTGCTGCTGTACACCTCGAGAAAATTACTGAGCGCGGCAGAATTGTTGCCGGAACGTTCAAGTGCAGAAGCAAGTTCGTAATGTAATGCGGTGCGAGTTTCTTGCTCAAGGTTAGGAAGCTTCAGGGCTTTTTCATACCAGCGGACCGAAACCTCGGGCATCCCTTTTTCGAGGAAGCACTGGGCAAGCCAGGTATAAGCCTGCATCAGGTTGGGGAAAGTGTGGCCGCGGTCGACAAATTGGCATACCTTCTGCAACTCGCCAATAGCTTCATCGAGCAGGCCCATTTCACGGAACGCTACTCCCAGGTTGTAATGCGTCTCGGGATCTTCGTCGGCGCTGGCGGCATCGTGTTCAAGTTCCTGCTTCAGCTCGCCAAACATGCTGGAGAGATCGACGCTGGAAGCGGGATCGAACCTTTGCGGCGGTGGCGCGGCGTGAGTCGCAGGCGGAACCTGCCTCGGTGCAATCTGGACTGGCGCCGGGGCTGACGCTTGCACTGGCGGCGGAGTTGGCGGCAGCGCAGCCGGAGCGGCATGGCTTTGACTAGCTGAAGCAACAGCAGCTCGGGCTATTTGAGATTTACTGACTACGGGCGGTGCAGGAGTAATCGGGGACGCAGGCGGCGGCACAGGGGTCGCTTCGTCGATGAAGTCGTTACCTAATGAGGCTTCGAGATCGGCGACGAACTCGTCCAAGGTCCCGGGTGCAAACCTTGATGCGGCTGGTGCAGGCACGGGTGCGGCCGCGGGCGGTACTGGCGCGGGGGCGGGATCCAAATTTTCAAGGAGCGGTGACTCGGCTTCTGGCGCGGGCGTATCGAACACCGGCCGTTGGCTCGGCCACGGTTGGGTCTGCGCCGGGGCGTGAGCGGCCGACGGTTGCGCGGGCTCTTGCACAACTTCTGCCGGAGGCGGAAAAATTTCCGATTCATCGATCGAAATTGGGGCCTCAGAAGCTGGACCGTGGAGAAGTTGTTTCGCGGAATCAATTCCCCGGCGAAGAACCGAAAGCTCGGGCGCGCCGGGCGCAACGGCTTCGAGTCTCGCGAGTATGTTCTCCGCCTGCTCGGTCATGCCTTGCCCGATGTAGAAGCGAACTTCCTCGATCGAGTCCTCTAAATTAGGAGGCGCAGCTGCGACTTCTTCCGTGACGGGCGTTGTTGCTTCCTCATCAGCGGCAGGCTGCGCGGCGTCAGCTCCTGCCGCGTGCGGTACTTCGATGGCGAAGTCTTGTTCCCAATCGCCTGCGGACTGACTATCAGCGGAAACTTCCGCAGTAGGGGCTCCTGGAAATTCCTGCGGCATCTCCGCGGGTGGCGCTGAAACCGGCATCTCCGCCGGCACCTCGGGAGCGGCCTGGTGAAAGAAAAGTCCTGAATGCGTAGATGACGTGTTCGAATCGTGAACGGGAGCCTGAGCGGCCGATTGCGCGGCGGCTGCCTCAGCTTCAGCGAATGGATCAGGATCTGGTGCCGCAATCTGGAATTCTTGAACGGCGGGCGATACTGACGAAGGCGAGGCGATTGCCTTCGACTTGGTGGCGGGCGGGGCACTGCGCTGCTCATACTTCACAGCCAAGTCGCTATACTTCGACGCTTCATCTGCGTGTCCGGCGTCGTGATAAATGCTTTCCAGGGTGCGGCAACATACTGCAGCTTCCGCAAATCGGCCGGCGCGTGTGTGCAAAGCTGCCAGTCTTTGATTCAAGCGCAAGTCACGGGGAGCGCTGGGTAATGCGGCGATCAACGGGTCCAGGGCCTTAGCCGGCATGTTGTAAGACATGAACAACTCGGCATCGGTGAGGGCCGCCTTCAATGCGAGTGCGACTTCATCGTCATAGCGCTGCTCGATGAAGGGCGCGTTGGCCTCCAGTTCATCGATCATGCCAGCGCCTTCTTCAGGCGTGATGAGGTGCTCGGCGTCGGCAGAGCCAATCTGGTCGGTCATGCGCTGGTAGTTCTGCGCGTGCAGTTGGTTCGCAGGCTCCAATTCCGACAACTTCAGGTAATAAGTCTGGGCCTTCTCGGGGTTACCGGATTGAACGTAGCTATGCGCCAGCAGTTCGTAAATGTCGGTGAGCTGAGAACTTCCGCCCCCCTTCAGAAATATGGCAAGCACCTGCTCAAGCGTGCCGGGGTCATCTTGTATGTAATGAAGCAGCGCACGCAAAGACTCGAAGAGTTTCGCCGAGTCTGTCCTCAACAAATGATCGGCGAATTGATCGTAGAGTTGGACCGCATCGCGGGGCCGCTGCGCCTCCGCCATCGCGGCCCCACATTCGAAGATTGCGGACACGTCATCGTGAACATTCGCCAATTTGGTGGCTACGGCAGACGCATCCTCGATCCGATTGGTATGCACGTACGCCTGAAATAAAGCGCGAAGGCCATCGGCATTGTTGTCCAGGTCAGCAACTTTGGCGAGGCACTGAATGGTGGCGTTGTAGTCGCCCTTTTCGGCGGCGGCACGGCCGCGAAGCACCATTGCATAATTATTTTCTGGATCAAGCTTCAACATCCGCTGCAGAATTTCATCTGCGGCAGCGAGTTGTCCCTTGGAGCGAAGGCTCTCGGCGGCGGCGGTCAGAAGCTTCCAGGCGTCATCCTTCTTACCCATGCGTATGTAGGCCTCAGCGAGACGCACACGCATGGGGACATTATCCGGATCCATTTCCAGAGTTTTCTGGAAAATTCGGATTGCTTGTTCAACTTGTCCGGACTTGAGAAAATCCTCAGCGACCTGCAGGTATTGAGCGCGGGCATCATTGAACAGACCCTGCTGCGTGTAGAGTTCCGCCAAGCGCAACACGCATTCGGTGGAAGTCTTCAGCTTGCTCAATTTTTTGTACATGGCGATGGCTTTAACGGTGAAACCTTGCGACGCATACGCCTCGCCAACATTTTTGAAGCAGTCAGCAGCCTTTTCCTGCTCACCGCTGCGGGAATAGAGGTCGCCGATGGTATTGAGTACGGTCAGGTCTTTGGGATCAGCCTTCAGGACCTTTTCATATTCGGAAATGGCGTTCTGCAACTTTCCCTGCTGGACGAACTTCTCCGCAGCGCTCAGAACTTTCTGCTTGTTGAAACCGAAACCAAACGCCATAAGCTTTTCCGACTCCAGGTCCGAGCGTTTCGCCGCTACAGTGGAACTGACGGTCAGCGGCGCGGCAGTCACATGGGCAATCCACGAGACGGCCATTCGGACATGGTCATTGTACGGCTGGCCAGTCTAATTCGTATGGTTACTAAGGGTTACCAGAGTGGGTGTACGACCGGGTCTGAAGGCATTCTGGGCTACGTTTCGATGCCCATGTAGCAGACCCGCCCAACCAGGTAATCGGCAAGGCCTTCACCTTCACTCATAGTGAGGACTTCGACCGCATGGGACTGATTGTGGGGCCTTAAGACGATATTTCTGCCGGCTAATTCCACGTAGCGGACGATGCAGGAGTCCTTCGTGCGTACGGCATACATGTTCAATTCGTTCTTGCGGTAAGGCTCCAGCGAATTGTAGTGACGATCGATGAGAGCTGTCGCCCCAGGCAAAAGACGGGGATACATACTTATGCCGTCACCGTCGATCTTTATGGCCACAAAGCGTTCCCAATCGGCCCGTTTGCCGTGCATGTCAGGACGCAGCTTGCGGAGAAAACCGCGTTTAAACTTCTGGATCTCGCGGACCCTCATACTCATGATGAGTGGCTGGCTGGCCGCGACACCTGGCTCGACCACGAAAATGTTCTCGAATTCATCGTCGCTGGGTGGGGTGACAGTGGCGCGCTTGTTGACCTCATCTGGGTCGAGCAGGTCGAGCACGGACAACCGCTGAACGCTCAAGACGCGATCCATCCCGTCCAGACTCAAGCTGCGCTTGCGGTTCAAAAAGTTGGAAATATGCGCCTGGCGGAAGCCGGTCTGGTTGGCCAGACGTAGGCCGGTGAGTTCGCCTTCGTCGATACGTTCCCATAGCGCCTTGCGCAGATTTTCTTGCAACGCCTTGAACTTCATGGGCGGAGTATAGCACTCGCTATATCAGCTGGCTATTGTCCTCAAAACTTACTTTAATTGAAAGATGTGGAAGAAAGAACGTGGTTGACCCGCGTCTGCGGTTTTCCACCATAATCCACAACCAAAGTGCGCCTGTATGTAACCACGATTTCTATTACTGCTCCTGCAAGTCTCACTCCCACAAGGGAATCCCTTTTTTTACGGCTTTGCCTTGACTCACGAAAACTGGGAGCTATAGCATCAGCCAACCGATATAACCGGAGCATTGAGGGGAGAAAGAGAAGGCTCGCATGTGTGAGGCATTGCGAGGAACGGAAGAAGCCGGGTTCACTGAATTCCGCCGCAAAATTCGCGCTGCCGAGGTGCTTTCAGCCGCGATTCAACGTTTGCTTTCCGACATCCACTTTAATGGCAAGGTGAGCGTAATCATCCAGAACGGGCGAGTGCTCAAATCAGGTTACGAGGAGGGATATTTTCGACACGACTCCGGCACATGAAAGTTGCGGGGTGGGTTCATAACTGAATAATTCAGACAGGTCGTCGTAATAGAAGCGGGCCCTGTAGCCGGTAAATCCGGTTGCGGGGCTTTTTTTGTCTGACTCTTTCGCTTGGAGGCGATGTATGGAACAGGACTTCGATGCAATTCAAATGGAACTCAAATATTGCGAGCGTTGTGGCGCATTGTGGTTGCGACTCACCGGCTCGGAGCTCATTTTTTGTTCGCCCTGCTCGGTGATATTGGCCGGACTGGCGCGGGATCCGCGGTTCAGGGAGCACCGAGGGTCAAGTTCTCGTGAGCAGGAAATCGAGCGAAAGATTAACGTCGCGTTTTGGAGCGAAGGAGGAAACGCATGAATACAGGAGAATCGATAGCTTCCAAGCAGGCGTTACCGTGCGATGAGTCTATGGCCGAAGTTGCCCGTATCCACACTTACGAAAATAATGAAAGTGCGGGCGAGGACGCCCGCATCCCCACTTACGCACAGAGTACAGAAGGCGCCCAATTGAATATTGGACGCAATCCTGATCTGTGGCTCTATCGCGAGCGCACGATTGCTCTATTGAAACGCTATTTGCGGATCTCGATTGAAGTAGGACGGTTGCCATCAATTTTAGGACGCGAACTGTTTCGTTCCAAGGTGACGTCTTACCGTATGTCGAGCTTTGAAGATGCGGTGATCTTTGTGCACGATGTGGAGCAGGCACTGGATCAATTGGATAGTTTTGGAAAAGACCTGGTGGCGGTCATTGTGTTTCAGGATTATTCACAGGATGAGGCGGCGGAGGTTTTGCATTGTGCGCGCCGCACCGTGTGCCGGGAATTTCCCGAAACCGTGGACAAAGTAAGCGACTTCTTTCTCGAAGGAGGACTGCTCAATCGCCTGCCTCCGAGGCGACCTGTGGAAAATTCTTGTCAAGGGGGTCAAAACACCCAAATCTCGGCAAGCCCATGCAAATAAGGCGAATATAAATGTGCAAAGTATGGCACAAATACCTTTTCAGAATGCTATTCTGAAAGTAGAGAGTAAGAAAAAAGAGCGCGCTACTCGCGCTCTTTTTCTTTTTGCGCTATGAGGTGTCCATGGGCACGCGCAGTAAACAAGCCGGCCCCGCGGAAGAACTTTCGGAGCTGCGCCGCAAAATCAGCGAATTGGTAGCGCGAAATGCGGTTCCCATGGTGCAGCAGGCCATTGACGCGGTGCGCGAAGAGGGCCAGTACCAGGCGATTAAGTATCTTTTCGAAATGATTGGTCTGTATCCGGCGGGCGCGGAGGAAGGCTCCGAGTCGCAGGATTCACTGGCGCAGGTATTGTTGGAACAGTTGGGGCTGATGCCGGTTTCGCCGAATAAATAGGCGCCACATCGACGAGCAGAAGTCAGCCAACGCCATCCCGTAGAATGAATAAGAATAATTGGGAGCGCGCCGGGTCACGTTTGACCGAAGCGCTGCAACGCCACGCGGGACTTGTAGCGTCCAAGGCTGGTTGCAGAGTTGACTTCGCGCGCCGGAGGGAACGGAAACCGGGGATGGATATTACTTGGATTACCAGCCGAATCGGGCTTGGCGGCGGCATCTGGAACGAAGAGAACATGGCGGAAGTGGCTCGCATGGGGATCACCCACGTCATCGATATGCAGATTGAGTTTGACGATACACCGCTGGCGGAGCCGCATGGCATACAGGTTTTGTGGAACGCGACTGATGACGACTTTCAGCCCAAGCCTGCGGAATTGTTTGAGCGCGGAGTCGCATTTGCGACGGAAGCTCTAGAGCATCCGGACAGCAAGTTGTTCATTCATTGCGCGGCGGGAGTGCATCGCGCGGCCATGATGACGCTCGGCGTACTGTGCTCGATGGGCTGGGAAATGGGGACCGCAATGGAGACCATTTCGGCGCGACGTCCGGTGGTTGATTTTGCCGATGTATATGTCAATAGCGTGGAGAATTTTTTGCAGCAGCAGGTGAGGAGCGGCGACTAGAAGCTCTTCTCAGGATCTACAATTCGGAGGATTTATGTTGCAAGCAAGCCGCCGGCGATGGCGGCTTTTTTGTTTGGGGATGAGTTGCGCGTGCCTGGTATGGCAAGCGGTAGCTCAGGGCCCGACACTTACCACGGTGTCGGATACGGTTTACCGGGCGGATGGCTCGCCGGCTGCCGGGACCATCCTTATTTCGTGGCCGCCGTTTACGACTGCCGGCGGCGCGACTGTGGCCGCGGGGAACACCAATGTTGGGCTGGGAACCAATGGCAGTTTCACCGCGAACCTGGCACCGAATGCCGGAGCCAATCCGGCCGGCACGGTTTACACCGTGACTTATCAGCTTACGGATGGGACGGTGAAGACTGAGAACTGGTCGATCGGAGCGACTTCGCCGGAAACGATTTCTCAAGTGCGGACACTCGCTGGCACGACCACGCAACTGGCGCAGGCCGCGACCCAGCAATACGTGAACGCGCAATTGGCTACAGTGGTGCACTTGAGCGGAAGTGAAACTATTACTGGCGCGAAACAGTTCGCAGTTTCGCCGGTGCTGCCAACGCCATCGCAGTCGGGACAAGCAGTTAATAAAGCTTATGTGGATTCGGCAGTTACAAATTCCGGTGGGGGAAATTTCGT
>JBOGLH010000247.1:0-19443 GCA_050746025.1 Terriglobales bacterium
GGGGAGGAGGGAAACTCTTACATCGAAGGCGGAGCCTGAGTTGCCGCCGGCTGTTGTGTCGCAGCCCCTGTCGAGTTCGACAGGAGACGGATATCTACGCGGCGGTTGGCGGCGCGGCCCTCGCGGGTTTTGTTCGGCTCGACCGGCTTGTCCTTACCCAATCCGATCAAGTAGATCTTGTGGGCCGGGATGTTGTATTTCGAGCTGAGATACTGAATCACCGAGTCTGCGCGGCGCTCGCTGAGGCTGTAGTTATAGTCCGCAGGCCCAACTGAATCGGTGCCACCTTCTACGGTGATGATGTAACCCTTGGTGTTCGGAACGGCGCTGGCCATCTTGTCGAGGTCGTCTTTAGCCTGTTTCGTCAGGAAGTCCTTGTCGAAACCAAAGTGAACCGACGTCTCGCTGACGATCTTGTAGTTATCGAGATTGCTAACTGCATCGGTAAGCACATCAACCCGGTGAACGGCATTGTTCGCGAGGGTCTGGGCTTGCGAGGCAGTCTGTCCGGCAGCCTGAGCCTTTTGATCGGCGGCTGCGGTGCGGGTGTTGACGTCCTGAAGACCAGCTTGCGTGCGGGCGTCAACGTCTTTGATCGCCTTAGAATTTTGGGCGGTCAGGTCATCGAGCTCATTGGTCTTATTGATAATCGGCGTAGTCTGTTCTTTAACGTAATTTTTGCTGGCGCAGCCGACTGTCGCCGCCATGCTTGCCACCAGTGCTAATGCTAACGAAGTGCGATTCATGTGTGGAGGACTCCTTCCTCTCTTCTCAAATCTCAACCTGGGCAACAGTACTTGTATTCTGTGCCTGGAACCTGACCCGCTGGGACGCGTCAGATCAAAATTTAGACCGGTTTTACAAACCGTCAGCTTGTTCAGCCGACCTTCATCTGAGCACGAGGGATGCCAACCCTATACCGCAGTGCAGCCCCCGATAAAGCACTCATCATACATGGCTTAGATGCTAATCCAGTATACCTGCCGTTGTATGTAGAGGCTGAAAATAGAGGAAATTTTATACAGTCTGCGGAATTCCGCAATTCTCTTTTCCGAATCGGCACAGGTGCAACTTGCTGCACTCCACCTGGAATCCGCGCAGAACCCTCAACCACCCTAATCTGCTGAGTACATTGCCCATCCAAGATGAGCGATCAACCAGCCTCGCGTCCTCATACCCGCCCAAATCATCAACTAAAATGGGAGTAGTACCTCTGGTAATCAGTAAAGGCCCATACCCATACCAAGAGTCCAACGTAATCCATGGATCTGCAGCAGAAAATCCGGTCAATTCCAGCTTCCCCGGGCGTGTATTTGTACAAAAATGCCGAGGGCGAGGTGATCTACGTCGGCAAGGCCAAGAGCCTTCGCCACCGGGTGAGTTCGTACTTCCACGAAGGCCGGGTTTCCGACGCCAAAACCGGAACGCTGGTTCGAGAAGCCGTCGACGTGGACTACATCGTCGTAGCGAACAACAAAGAGGCTTTAGCCCTCGAAAATCACCTCATCAAGCAAAAGAAACCGCGCTTCAACATCCTGCTGCGGGATGACAAGACTTACCCGTATGTGAAGCTGACCTTGGGCGAACGGTACCCGCGGGTATACGTCACCCGCCGGCTGAAGAAAGATGGCAGTGTTTACTATGGCCCATACTTCCCCGCAAACCTGGCCTACAGAATTGTTGACCTCATCCACCGGAATTTTCTGGTTCCCTCCTGTTATGTCGATCTGAACCGCTCCCACCCGCGACCGTGTTTGCAGTTCTATATCGGCCGATGTTTGGGACCTTGCGTTGAAGGCCTGACCACACCGGAGATTTATCAGGAGGCGGTTCGGGACGTAAAATTGTTTCTCGATGGACGCCAGGCGGAACTGGCTAGATCTCTGCGGGACCGAATGCATTCGGCGGCCGAGGCCCAGGAGTTCGAGCGCGCCGCTAAATATCGAGACCTGATTTCGACCGTAGAGCAATTGCAGGAGAAGCAAAGAATCGCAGCTGCCGAAGGTGATGACGCCGATGTGTTTGGGTATCACTTCGAAAATGGCATGCTGGCGGTAAATTTGTTCCACATGCGCGGCGGACGCGTGCTCGATCGGCGTGAGTTCTTCTGGGAGGACTTGCCAGAGTTCGAACCCGCGGATGAACCTACCCCTGAACACGTGGGGACAGCCGCCCTCGGCTGTAGTGCCGGGCAAAGCTCGGCAACAGGGATTGTGGCTGACGATTCTGCGGAGCCAACCTCCATTGGACAGCAGAGGCCGGCTGTCCCCACAACCACAAGTTTCAATCCTGCCGAATTCTTCTCGCAATTCCTGACACAGCTTTATATCGGGCAGCCTTACGTTCCGCGGAATGTTTACGTTCCTGTCGACTTCGAGGACCGGGAAGCGCTTCAGGAAGTGCTTTCGGAACAGCTGGCCGAAGAAGGCGGGCGCGCCACTCGCGTCCACATCGTGGTGCCTTCACGCGGATACAAGCGGTCACTGATTGACCTGGCCGGCAACAATGCCAAGCAGCTTTATGATCAGCGCTTCCGGGTCATGAAACCGAACGCGCGCGCGATTCAGGAGGCCTTGCAGGATGCGCTCGTGCTGCCCGAGCTGCCGCGCCGCATCGAGTGCTTCGACATCTCGCATATTCAAGGCGCTGAAACGGTCGCCTCGATGGTGGTCTGGGAAGACGGGAAGATGAAGAAATCCGATTACCGCAAGTTCATCATCCGCACGGTGGAGGGCGTGGACGATTTCGCTTCCATGCGCGAAGTGGTCACGCGGCGATATAAGCGCATTCAGGAAGATAAAAAAGAGATGCCGAGTTTGATTCTGATCGACGGCGGATTAGGCCAACTGCATGCCGCCGCCGAAGCGCTGAGTTCTCTGCAGATCATCAATCAACCGCTGGCATCCATCGCCAAGCGCGAAGAAATCATTTACGTCTGCGGGCAGGAGAACGAACCCATCGTCCTCGATCATCACAATCCTGTCTTGCACCTGGTGCAACTTATTCGCGATGAGGCCCACCGCTTTGCCGTGACCTTCCATCGCAAGCGGCGACAGATGCGCGACCGCTCGACCGAATTGCGCGAGATCCCCGGCGTGGGCGAACGAACAACGCGACGCCTGCTGCAACACTTCGGCAGTCTGCAAGCGGTGAAGCAGGCCGACGTGGCGGCTCTGTCGGCTGTGGTCACTAAAAATCAGGCCGCAGCTATCCTGCAACATTTTCAGAAATAATCACTGCGCTGTTTCGGAAGAAATGCGTTTTCGAAGAGCCTCCTCAGCGCGATCCGCGAGGTTGCGGCACGCGGTGGGGTCGATCATCGGATCAGGTTTTGTTCCCTTCGCCCGCGCGTCCACTTGCTCCAAGAAGTTCGAAACATCCAGATGAGTGGTTAAAAGAATGTCACAGGGAACGGACCTGAGAAACGAAAAGCTCTTTTGGAAGTCTTGGATTGCAGTTGGGTACTCGGTGCTCCGCGTGAACTTGAATCCATCTGCGGATACGGGCGTAAGGCTATCTGCAAAAACAAAGCTGACGCACTTACCCCCTTCGCATGATTGCCACCTCCAGCTTGTGCCGCCCGGAGTATGCCCCGGCGTAAGGTGGGCTGTGATCACGATTGACCCGATCTTGAATGCCTGACCGTCTGATAGGACTTCCACCTGCTTGACTAGCGCGAGAGGCGGAATCACCCCGTATTGCGGATCATCGCGGCCCACTCCGCCTTTGGTCATGACCTCTGCGGTCCACCTGCTGGCCACAACGTGGGCGCCAGAGAGCCGTTGCAATTCCGCAATACCGCCCGCGTGATCGAAGTGGACGTGTGAAATTGACGATCAGCTTCACATCCTCGACTCGAAAACCCAGTTGGCGAATGTGCGCCGCGATCTGGCTCGCTGACTCCGCGAGGCCGCCGTCGATTAACACCTGGCCTGCATCGGACGTGATCAAAATCGAGCTCAAGCCATGAGGTCCAACATAGTAGGTGTTGCCATAAATTCGAAACGGAGCCTGCGGCGCGTTCCAGGCAGCGCAATTGGGACACGGAATAGACTCCTGTTCCCCCAGTGCAAAACCGCAAATCGCAAGTAGCGTTGCGAAGATGAGGCGTATTGACATGATGGAGTTCTAAAGTACAACATTCTCGTGCTGTCGTAAGGGGATAATCATGCGAACTTCTGCCGTCGTCATATCTTTGATGGTTCTGCTGCTTCTCTCACCTGCCGCTGCCCAGGACCGTAGCACTGCCCGCTCCATGGTAGTAAGCAAGTACGGAATTGTGGCGACCAGCTATGTTCAGGCCTCGCAGGCAGGCGCGGAAGTGCTGCGCCAGGGTGGTTCAGCAGTAGACGCGGCCATCGCCGCTAATGCGGTGCTGGGTGTGGAAGAGCCGATGATGAACGGAATCGGCGGCGATCTGTTTGCCATTTATTTCGATGCCAAGTCGGGCAAGCTTTATGGATTGAACTCGAGCGGATGGGCACCGCAGGGACTCACCCTGGATCACATGAAGTCTAAAGGGGTCGATAAGATGCCCTTGCGTTCGATTGACGCAGTAACCGTTCCTGGGGCAGTGGCCGGGTGGAGTGCACTGCACGGCAAATTCGGCAAGTTGCCGTGGAAAGAACTTTTTCGTTCAGCGGTCTTTTATGCCGACGAGGGCTATGCCGTCCCTGAACTGGTCCATGAATTCTGGAGCGGCGCTCCGCAAATTTTCGCCAATAATGCGGAAGGTCAGCGGGTATACCTGCCAAATGGCCATCCGCCGGCCATCGGGCAAGTATTCCGCAATCCGGATCTGGCAAAAACTTTACGCTTGGTCTCCGCCGCTGGAGCGGACGCATACTACAAGGGCGAGATCGCACATGCAATTCTGACGACATCGCAAGCGCTGGGTGGAACCATGTCGGCTGACGACCTCGCGAAATTCAAGCCTGAGTGGGTCGATCCGATCTCTACTACCTATCGCGGCTGGACGGTATATGAGTTGCCTCCGAACGGGCAGGGCATGGCGGCGCTGGAGATGTTGAATATTATGGAGACCGCGCCGGCTTCTCCCGACGGGCCACTCAGCGTGGCCGAACTTCATAAGAAGATCGAAGCCATGAAACTGGCCTATGCCGATCTTGAGCATTACAACGCTGATCCGCGGTTTGCGAAAGTTCCGGTTAAAGGATTGCTTTCGAAGGAGTATGCGCAAGAGCGGGCCAAGCTCATCGATCCCGATCACGCGAACTGCGATGTGGCCTACGGTACTCCGCGAAGTGACACCACCTATCTTACCGCTGTGGATCATGAAGGTAATATCGTTTCCCTGATTCAGAGCAACTACGAGATATTCGGATCTGGGATCACTGTAAAAGGAATGGGGTTTGTCTTACAGGACCGGGGAGCTTTGTTTTCACTCGATCCAAAATCTCCCAACGTTCTCGCTCCCCATAAGCGTCCATTCCATACCATCATTCCTGCCTTCATGGAACGCGGCGATCAGCATATTGGGTTTGGGATTATGGGAGGCGCGAACCAGCCGCTGGCGCATGCGCAATTTGTCTCCGACGTTGCCGATTACGGTATGAACATCCAGCAGGCACTGGAGACTGCGCGTTTCACAGTTCACCCTGACCGGGGTTGCAACATCATCATTGAATCGCGGGTGAAGCCGGAGGTTTTGGACAAACTCTCAGCCATGGGACACCAGCTGCACGTACAAAAGGAATACTCGACGTCTATGGGTCGCGGGAACGCCGTGCTGCATGATTCGACGGCCAAAATCAATTACGGGGCTTCCGACCCCCGCGCCGATGGCTCAGCCGAGCCAGAACCTCCGCCGAATCTGAAGTATTAGAGCGCTTACGGATGTCGGACGAGTCTTTGCGATTTCCTATGAAGTCCGTCTTGATGGCAGGATGTCTTTCAGAAAATCTGGCGAGAAATTCTTTTCCAATTCCTGCGCTCGTTCGACCGGAGTCTTCTCACTTCGCAAAAGTGCGATCTGAACTTCGCGTTGATTCTGCCACTTCGAATGATCACTGACCAGGACATACAACCGTTCCGGTGCACGCGGCTTCATGAGCGCTTGCACCACCAGCGCCTCGGTGAGCTGTTTGTTATCAAGAGCCGGGGAGATGATTCGGTGATCGGACGTTTGTAGCAGGGCAGCCGCGACCCGTCCAGACGCCCGCCTAGCCAGAGTAATTTTCTGGCCGATAGGAAGAGACTCTAGTCGCATTATCAGCTGTTCTTCCGCGGCACGCTTCACGTCCGGCGCGACCACCGGCGCCAGCCCTAGATTCATAAGGTCGAATGTGAACATGCGTCGCAACATCGGAATCGAAAGGTGGCGCGGCGTACGGGGATGTGAAGCCAGCGCAACTAGAACTTTGCGGCTTTTCGATACGACGAGATTTTTCGCCAGCTGCGCCAATGCTTCTCCAGTTACATCAGCCCTTTTCACCAGCGCCAGAGCGGCATCTTCGCTGAGCCCAACCGAAACTCCGTCATGGTTCAGCGCGGATGGCCTGTCCCTCCGTTCTTGTTTCGGATTATCAAACGAATTGGATTTGGTATCCATTGCTTTGCCCAGCCTGCCCACACCATTAGGAACTTGCGAATTTGAACTCTCGCCTTGCCCGCTCAATCGCGCCCCGCGCCGGATCGACTTCGCGGTCCAGCAAAACCACGTTCCTATGTCGTGACTCTAGTTCCTGCGCAAAGGAATTTCGAACGATTGCACTGCTGACAAATACACCACCGTGGGTTGCCACTGAGACTGACTGCTCACCAAACAGGCGCTTAATCACGGTCCCTGCCATTCCACAGAGTTCCCGACCGGCACGCGTCAGAATTTCGGTAGCAACTTGATCTCCTTTGTCAGACGCGACAAGAACGCTAGGGAATAGCGAAGCAAAATCGATGGGAGGGTTCGCATTCAATCGAACGATAAAATCTTCGAAATTACTTGCACCGAGTGTTTCCATCAGGTCACCCAACAATTCTGACGACTGGCCGCGATCGCGCGCGTGCAGCGCCTCACGCACCCCCTCGGCGCCGATCCATTGACCCGAACCCTCGTCCGAGATTGGATACCCCCATCCGGCTGCGCGTGCCGTTTCTCCCTTTTCATTCCTCCCGAACGCGATCGAACCAGTTCCTGCGATCAACAGCGCTCCTGGCCCGAAGCCAAGGGCATCCTCGAATGCGATCTCAATGTCGCCCGCGACCTCGACCTGCCCGCTGACGATGCCGGTTATCAAATCCCGCATCACTCCCGCGATTTCAGACCGCGCAGCACCCGTAATTCCTGCGCAGGTATAAGAAATTTGCTGAGGCGAAATTCCTGCATGAACACAGGCCTCATTAACCGCCCCAGCCAAAGCGTTCCTTGCGCAAGCTTCACCCACGCGCTGAACTTTACTGCTGGATGAAGTTCCTGCGCCCAGTTCGGATTTTTCGTCTCCGACAACACAGCGAGTTTTGGTGCCGCCGCCGTCAATCCCCAAAAAAAATGGCATCAAAAAAGATTCTAACTGCTGAGTTTGGAATTACTATCGGGATCGCCCGGCGTGATCACCATTCGTAACCCGGCCCGGCCTTGGAGTTGTGGGTCCGGTACGAATCTTCTCGAAGAAGATAAATTGGTGATAGTTTCGTAAAGCGCCGATGAAAAATCGAGCCTTCAAATTTGTCCTTCTGCTCGGTGTGGTAAGTTTCTTCGCGGATTTTGTGTATGAGGGAGCACGCAGCGTCAACGGTCCATACCTCGCGGTATTGGGCGCTAGCGCCACGCTTGTTGGAATCATCGCTGGACTTGGCGAATTGCTCGGTTATGGTCTGCGGCTAATCTCCGGCCCATTCAGCGAGCGCACGCGGCAATTCTGGCCGATCACGATTTTCGGTTATGTCGTACAGATGGGCGCTGTGCCGTTGCTGGCCTGGGCACCAAATTGGCAGGTCGCCGGTTTGTTGATCGTGCTGGAACGTGTTGGCAAAGCCATTCGCAATCCGCCTCGCGATGTAATGCTTTCGCATGCCAGCAAAGATATTGGCCTGGGATTCGGCTTCGGTTTGCATGAGGCGATGGACCAGGCCGGAGCGCTGCTCGGCCCGCTGGTTGTGGCCTTCATCCTCGCGCGCCACGGAACTTATCGAGAAGCCTTCGCGGTTCTGCTGGTTCCCGCCATCCTCACGCTCTGCTTTCTCGTTCTCGCAAAGATTCTGTACCCCACGCCGGAAGATCTTGAGCTAAAACCCAGAACGGAGGATAACGCTGCATTACCTCGTGTGTTCTGGGTTTACATGGCTGGCGCTGCGCTTGTCGCTGCCGGGTTCGCCGACTTCTCGCTGGTGTCGTTTCATTTTCAAAAAGCATCAATCATTCCGAATCTCTGGATCCCGATATTTTATTCAGTGGCGATGGCTGCGAGTGGTTTGGGATCGTTACTATTCGGGCGCCTCTTCGACCGCACCGGAATTGGCATTCTCATTCCGCTCACGCTGATTTCCGCAATCTCGCCACCTCTGCTTTTTCTTGGCGGGTTTTGGCTGGCTCTCGCCGGCGTCGGATTGTGGGGACTCGGCATGGGGGTTCACGAATCTATCATCCCCGCGGCCGTGGCCACGATGGTTCCGCAGCAACGACGGCCATCAGCTTACGGAATTTTTACCGGCGTTTACGGCATCTCCTGGTTTATCGGTAGCGTAATCATCGGCAGGTTATATGACATTTCCTTGTCCGCATTGCTCGCCTTTTCAGTTGCCGCGCAGCTTATTGCCATCCCCATATTCATCGTAGTTAAAAGGACGAAGAAGACGTGAATCATGCCGCTTCCAGCCTCAATCCATGCGGTGAGCGGAGACTATAATGTTTGTTCGTTGCGGCTGTGAGCCGCCGAATTCTTTAAGCTATGGCTTCAGGCAGTCCTCTCGGACCTAAAGAGCGCAAGCGGCTGATCATCTTCCTGGCAGCGGGAAGCTTTGTGCTGTTTGCAATTCTGCTTTCGGAGTCTTCATTCGATCTGCCATTTATCAATCCCAGCACTACGCAACAAACAGTTTTTCTGGCAGCACTCTCCGCTCTCGTATTCCTGCTCTTCGTCACGCTTACTTTCGTCCTGGCGCGAAACCTGATCAAACTTTTTGCTGAACGCCGCATGGGCGTGTTGGGATCGAAGTTCCGCACTCGCCTTGTAGTTGGAAGTTTGCTGCTCTCCTTTCTTCCCGTCATTGTGATGTTCTGGTTCGCCTATGGACTGATGAACCGCTCCATTGAACGCTGGTTTTCCACTCCCGTCGAGGAAGTGAGGCAGGACACAGCGTTGATGGCTCAGATGCTCGCGAAATATGTGGCTGCAAACGCGCATGCAGAAGCCGTGTCGATTGCATCCGCGCCCGAGACCCAGCATGCATTCGACGGTCACAGTTTTTCGGGGGTTTTGGACCAATTCCGGATGCGCGAAGCCACTCTCCAGGGCGGCTTCGCAATTGCAATTCTGTCAGGTGATGCGGAGGCCAGCTTCGGAGCTCCCGCGGAATGGCCGCTGTTAAAGCCGAAAATTCCGCGGCCCATTCCTTCCGAACCTCAACATATTTCGTGGAATGGCGTGGAATACGTTCTCGGAACGGCTCCGGTCGGTGATTCGGGGGAAATTCTGGTCGCCATGCCCTTGCCTGGCAATTTCACTGAGGCCAGAAAGCAGCTTGAACTCAGCCAGCAGCGATATCTGGAGTTGGCGAAGGCCCGCCGCACCGTCCGCCGAACCTACATGGTCCTCTTATGGTGGATCACTGGAATGGTGTTGTTCGCCAGCATGTGGCTAGCGCTTTATTTATCTCGCCTGGTGACGCGGCCGGTGGTAGCGCTTGCCGAGGCCACTCAGGAAATCTCGCGCGGTAACCTGGATTATCGCGTGGAGGTTCCAGCGGCCGACGAATTGGGCGATCTGGTGCGGTCTTTCAATCAGATGGCCGGAGAGCTTTCCAGCAATCGGCGCAAACTGGAAACTGCCAGCCATGAATTGGGCGCCGCCAATTCAGAACTGGAGCGCCGCAGGCAACACATTGAGACCATCCTTGAAAGCATTCCGACCGGGGTGCTATCGCTCGATGCCGAACTGCGCGTCCGTCACGTGAATCAAGCACTCCTGCGAATGCTGCGACCCTCCGAGAAGCCACCGCTGACATCAACCTTGGTTGGCGCTGCCATACGTGATTTATTCGCTTCAGAGGTGCTCGAGGAGTTGGAGCACTTATTGCGGCGCGCGGATCGCATGGGAACCACAACTACCCAGATGGAGTTTGCGATTCAGCGCTCGCAATTGAATGTCGCGGTCACTGTCGCTACTTTGGAGCATCATCACGAAAGAATTGGATATGTGCTGGTCTTCGAAGATCTATCCGATTTGTTGCGAGCGCAGAAACAGGCAGCATGGCGGGAAGTGGCACGCCGCGTGGCCCACGAAATCAAAAATCCCCTCACCCCGATTGCGCTTTCAGCCGATCGCATTCTTCGTCATCTGGATCGCAGCACGCCGCCCGATGCCACTTCAATCGAAATTGTCCGGGGTTGCGCGGAAGCCATTTGCGGCGCAGTTGAAACCGTTCGCACGCTGGTAAACGAGTTCGCCACTCTAGCCCGCTTTCCTTCTTCCCAGCCGCAACCCGCAAACATCAACGGCATCATCGAAAGCGCACTCTCCATGTTTAACGGGAGGGTCGATGAAATCCACATGCGAACATTGTTCTCGACCGATTTGCCACAGGTCATGGCGGATTCGGACGCCATGAAGCGTGCCATCGCCAACCTGGTGGACAATGCAGCCGAGGCAGTGCAGGCATCTGCGGTGAAGGAGATTGAAATTTCTACTTCCCTGGTGCCTGATCATGACCTGGTCGAAATCTGCGTTTCTGACAGCGGCCCCGGGGTTACCCAGGACCTCAAAGAACGTCTGTTCCTGCCATATTTCTCGACCAAGAAACGCGGCACTGGCCTGGGATTAGCGATCGTGAGCCGGATCATCGAAGATCATCACGGATCGATCCGCGTAGAAGAAAACAAACCTGCCGGCGCCAGATTCATTATTGAATTGCCAATCGTCGCCCACTCTGCCGGCGCCGTGCACGCAACCCAAAATGCTTAATATTCTTATTGTCGATGACGAGCCGTCGATTCGCGAGTCACTTCAAGGCGTGCTCGAAGATGAGGGCTACCATCCGGCTGCAACCGACAGTGGCGAATCCTGCCTGGAACTGCTGCGCAAAAAGGCCTTCGACGTAGTCCTGCTGGATATATGGCTACCCGGAATGGATGGCCTGGACGTATTGCAGAAAATTCGCGAGCTGGATAATTCGCCGGAGGTCATTATCATCTCTGGCCATGCCACGATTGAGACCGCGGTGAGAGCGACCAAGCTGGGCGCCTTTGATTTTCTCGAGAAACCACTTTCGATCGACAAGACCCTTATCCTTCTCAAGAATGCTTTGGAAGCAAAGAAGCTGCGTGAGGAAAACAAGGATTTAAAAAAGCAGCTCGCGCCTAAGACCGCGATCGTCGGCGACAGCGTTCCGATGAAAGCCCTTCGCCAGCAGATCCAGTTGATGGCGCCTACTAACGGGCGGGTGCTGATTTTCGGGGAATCGGGGACAGGAAAGGAATTGGTTGCTCACGCTATCCACGGACAAAGCTTGCGCAGCGATGAAACTTTTGTTGAGGTGAACTGCGCTGCCATCCCGGAAGACTTGATTGAAAGCGAACTCTTCGGCCATCGCAAAGGCTCGCTGCCCACAATCACAGAAGATAAGGAGGGTAAGTTTCTTAAGGCGAACCGCGGCACGCTTTTTCTCGATGAAGTCGGCGACATGAGCCTGAAGACGCAAGCTAAAGTTTTACGCACGCTTGAGGAGCAGAATTTCACACCGGTAGGAGGAGATGAACCAGTAACCGTCGACGTTCGCGTGATCGCATCTACCAACAAAGATTTGGAAGAAGAAATTTCACGCGGCAATTTCCGCGAAGATCTTTTTTACCGACTCAATGTCATTCCATTTTCGGTCCCCCCGTTACGCGAACGCAAAGAGGACATTCCGTTGCTCACGGGACATTTTCTGAAGGAATTTTCTGGACGCTATGGCCGGCGGCCGCGGGAGATCACCGACGACGCAATTGAAGGCCTCATGCGGTACTCATGGCCGGGCAATGTCCGCGAGCTGCGTAATGTAATCGAGCGCATCGTGATCATGAATCCAACTACCGTACGTTTTGATCGCAAGCACCTGCCGCCGCTGGTTTATCGTGACGGAAGCCGCCGCAGCGGGGACTTCCTGACCTTGCATCAGGCGCGCTCAGCTTATGAACGCGATTTCATTCTTAAAAAGCTTGACGAGAACCACGGCAATATCAGCCGCGCGGCAGAGGTTCTGGGGCTCGAACGCAGTCACCTCTATAGGAAAATGAGGGCCTTGGGGATCGCGCTGAAGGAATAAACCCGATTCAGCTCAGTCCGGCTTCGGTTATACTTTAGGACCGACCAGATGTTCGAGCTGCTTTCTCCAATCCAGCTCTTCGACGAAATCCCTTGACTCGCGCCAGTTCTGGCGGACCTTGACGAACAGCTCCAGGTAAACCTTAGTTCCCAGCATTTTTTCAATTTCGATTCGCGCCCCAGTTCCAATCTTTTTCAGCATTTCGCCGCGGTGGCCGATCAGAATTCGCTTTTGCCCCTCGCGCTCGATAAAAATGACAGCAGCAATTCGAGTGAGTTTTGCGCCTTCTTCGAACTGCTCAATCATCACCGTTGCGGAGTGCGGCACTTCTTCGCTGGTGGCAAACAGGACCTGCTCCCGGATCAACTCCGCCGCCATGAATCGTGCGGGTTGGTCTGTGATCTGGCCCTCGGGAAAATAGTGCGGTCCCTCCGGCAATACATGGATAATTCTATCGAGCAATAAATCCATGCCCTCGCGTTTGCGTGCGGAGATAGGAATGACCTCACGAAACTCGCGCAACTTCGAATATTTCTCGATCAGCGGAAGCAGTTTGCCGGTCTCTCCGCGCAGCAGGTCGATCTTATTCAGCAGCAAAAAAGCCGGAGTTTTCGATTTCTTCAGCACATCCAGCAGGAACTCGTCGCCAGCGTCCGATTTTTTCGCAGCATCGGTAATGATCAATGCCAGGTCGCATCCATTTAATGCCTCTCGCACTTCGGCCATCATTTTTCGACCCAGCGAACTTGCTGCGCGGTGAACTCCGGGAGTGTCGATGAGTACAACCTGCGCGCCCGGTCTACCTTTTTTCTTCGGAACGTGAATCACACCCTGCACTCGATTGCGCGTGGTCTGTGGCTTAGGGCTGACGATTGCGAGCTTCTCTCCCGCGAGCGCATTCAGCAACGTGGATTTGCCTGCATTAGGACGCCCGATGATGGTGACGAAGCCAGAGCGAAAGGACATTTAAATCAGCTTCATCTGCTGGGTGTTTACGACCGAAACTCTCACCCGTTCAATTCGGCGGTCAGTTGCTTGCAGAACTTCCAGGCGCAGTCCATCTTCTTCGACAACTTCACCCTTCTTCGGAATTCTGCCCGCCAATTCGCTGACCAAACCCGCGACCGTGGCCGCTCCCCGGCGCTCATGACGCACACCGAGCAATTCCTCCAGTCGGTCTACATCCATATTCCCCGGCACCAGGTAGGAGCTCTCCGTTTCGCGAATGACCTGGGCGGGTTCGTGCTCGTCGCTGATCTCGCCGACGATTTCTTCTACCAGGTCTTCGATCGTGACCAGGCCTGCGACGCCGCCATATTCGTCGATGACAATCGCCATGCGTGATTTTGTCTTCTGCATCTCTCGCAGCAGATCGCTGCCCAGCTTGGTCTCCGGCACAAACAGAACATCTTTGCGCATGAGCGAACCAACCGTTCGTGTATGGGCCTCCGCATCGGGCACTTGCAGCACATCCTGCGCGAAAACTATGCCTACGATGTGGTCGAGACTGCCTTCAAATACCGGCACGCGCGAAAAAGGACGCAGCCGCAGCAATTCAATGAATTTTTCGACCGTCGTGTCGGACGCCACCGCCACCATCTCGGGACGCGGCTTCATGGCCTCGCGGACAGTCTTCTCGCTGAACTGCACCACCGACTGGATCAGATCGCGGTTGCTCTCATCGAGGATTCCCTCTTCCTGCCCCGCCTCAATCAGCGCGTCCACGGCCTCAGCCTGAGTCTCGGGTTGCGACTCAGAATGTTCTTTGGTTAAGGATGCGACGGATTGGAGGAATCCTAAAACAAGTGTGATCGGCAATGTCAGATAAATCATGCCACGCAGAAGCCAGACCAACGGGATTAACCATGCCCCGGTTGTGCGTGAAAAAAATACAAACGGCAGAAAACGATTGAATACGATGACAATCAGGAGAAGTCCCAGCGCGGATTCCAATACCATGTCGGCACTCCACGTACCTTCGCCGAATACCGCGAATCCCATCACCATCGCGACCGCCGCCATCAGCAGCGGCGTCAGCACAGCCATCGAAAGCGCCGCACGCGACCGGCTTACCTTCAGCCTCGGTTCCACGTGCTGCTCAAAGGTGTCGATGTTGTCTTGAAATTCGCGGGAAAGAAACTTTCCTATTTCCGCATACACCCGGTCTACGTACGACGCAAGGGTCAAGAGCCCAAAAAGAATGATCAGCGTGATGGCTATGACGAGGTTCATCGGGATGGTCGCGCCATTGTACGTGCCGATCTCGCCGATTTCTTTCGCGCCGGCGACTTGTCACTTCGCTCTATCAAACTGGCGGGCAATGCAAGGCGTCTCCGCAATAGGATTTCCTTCTTCGCCATCTCGCCTTTATCTTTTTCATGATCATATCCTGCAAGATGCAGGATGCCATGCAACATCAGAATCCGAATCTCGTCGGCAACTGAATGTCCAAGAAGACGGGCATTGCGTAGCGCGATATCAAGTGAAATTGCGATGTCGCCTGCGAACCTATTCGCAGAAGCAGCCGGTAGAAACGACAGTACGTCTGTAGCTTTGGTTTTGCCTCGAAAGTGCGAATTCAACCGGCGCATAGTCGAATTTCCGGTAATCAAAATGCTGACTGCGCCACGAAGTCCTGCCGCGCGCCGCGCTTTGATCGCGAATGCTGCGAGCCTCCGCAAACTCAACCCCGGCAACTTCTTTTCAAAAACGATTATCGAGTTGCTCGATTTCATTTGCGTTCAATCCAGTCGAAAAATAAAAGAGGACGCGGGACGCGCCCTCCTCCCAAAAAATGTCCTATTCCGCGGGTTCGCTCACGTTCGAAACCGATCCGTTACCATTCGCGGTTTTCGGATCCAGTAAATCCATCTGATCTTCTACGGCCCGCGTCTTATGCTCATCGTAAGCGCGAATAATGCGCTGCACCAAATGATGCCGCACCACATCGCCGTCATCGAAATACGCAAACGCCAGCCCTTGCACATTCTTGAGAATGTCAATCGCTTCCAGCAATCCGCTGCGTCGCGCGTTGGGCAGATCGATTTGAGTGATGTCGCCGGTAATCACAGCTTTCGAGTTAAATCCCAGGCGCGTCACAAACATCTTCATCTGCTCTGAGGTTGTGTTCTGCGCTTCGTCCAGGATCACAAATGAATCATTCAACGTGCGCCCGCGCATGAAAGCGATGGGCGCGATTTCGATCACATTCTTCTCAAGATAACGGTCGACCTTCTCCGGTTCCAGCATGTCGTAGAGCGCGTCATATAGCGGCCGCAAGTAAGGATCAATTTTCTCCTGCAGCGTTCCCGGCAGGAATCCCAGGCGCTCGCCAGCCTCAACCGCTGGCCGCGCCAGAATGATTCGGTTGACGCGCTTCGACAGCAGGGCCGAAATGGCCATTGCAACGGCAAGGTAAGTCTTACCGGTTCCCGCAGGACCGATGCCGAACACCATGTCATGCGATTCGATGGCATCGAGATAGCGGCGCTGGTTCAGGCTTTTAGGCTGCACAGTACGGCGACCGAGGGAACGCTGCCGCCCCGCTTCGACCAAGCCACGCAACGTGGTTTTGGGATCCGCAACCAGCACCCGCAGCATGCTATTGAGGTCTCCGTTATTGAAGGACTGGCCGCCGCGCTGGAGTTGGTCGTAATCGGCAAAGACCTGCTCGGCCCGAGCAACATCGCGCGGAGTTCCTTCAAGTTCGATCGATTCGGAGCGGAGGTCAATATTGACGTTCAGGCCGTCTTCCAGCAAATGCAGGTTTTCGTCGCGGGTGCCGAACAGGGCCTCAATGTTAGGAATTATTTCAATACTCTTCTTCATTCAGATTCCGTCTTCCAGGTACCCTCAGGCGCAGTTGCGCATTGCAAGGAATTAGATGTCACATTTGGGATTGCAGAACGCCCCGGCGTTCCTTCACGGATTGTACTTCGCCGCATGAGGTGGGCAGATAACAATTCTGTTAAAAGCCTACCGCCATGCCTCGGTGCAGTCAACCAGAATAGCTTGCCGTTGACCCTCTGCAACTCGTTCCAGTAGAATAGGTTATTCAAAGCCTGCGGGAATTCCGCTGGAACCCTAAAGAAAAGGCATTTACACGTAATGGCAAATCATTTTTCTGCGCTCAAACGCGCCCGTCAGACCGAACGACGCACCGCCCGTAACCGCGGCAATAGCTCCCGCCTGCGCTCCGCTCTCCGCGACATGCGTGAGGCGCTAACCAAGGGCGACAAGCCTGCCGCAACTCAGGCCTTCAGTCAAACCGCTTCCGCTCTGGATAAGGCGATTCAGAAAGGCGTTCTGCACAAAAACACCGCCGCTAGGTATAAATCGCGGCTGAACGCACGCCTGAATGCATTGAAGTAATCGCGATAGAGTCACTTCGCCGCGCGTTTCCCAGCGTCGGTAGCATTTTTCTGCGTTCTCTAAGCTTTTTTCTACGTTCTCTGCGGTTAAACGCTTTTGACCTTAGTGGATAGTGCGCACGGGTCTCCCTTTTTACACTGCGGTGCACCTCACCCGCTTTTCACATCTGCAACTTTCCTGTAAAGTTTCCGCGACACTTTCGGAGGTGCGGAATCAATGCTCTACGTTTCTGCGGACTTCTCTCTGCCCAGCGACTTCCAAACAAACTTCCTGATGCTGCTGCGCTTGATCCATTTTATTGCGGGCATCATCTGGATCGGATTGCTTTATTTTTTCAATCTCGTCAATATCCCCTTTATGAAGGAACTCGATCCCGCCACTCGCGCCAAAATCATCCCCGGATTGATGTTGCGGGCACTGCATTGGTTTCGCTGGTCCGCGCTGATCACGGTGCTGGCCGGGCTGGCTTACTGGGGAAGCATAGTCGGGTCAGACGCGCGCAACGGCGGCGGATCAGCGGGACTTCCCATGGCCAGCTTTTTCCTCATCTGGACCATCACCTGGGCAATCCTTTACGCGCTGCTCATTCCAGGCAAAGGCCTGCTGAACAAAGGTTGGGTTCTCGCCATTCTTTTCGTGGTGATCATCGCCCATTCAGCCCACTTCTTTTTGCACATGAATGATAAGCCCTGGGAGAGCAATCGCCTGCTGGCCATCGGCATCGGCGGCGGCATCGGCTGGATGATGCTGCTCAACGTCTGGGGAGTGATCTGGCGCATCCAGAAGCGCCTAATCGCCTGGACCAAGGCTAACGCCGAGAACGGCACTCCAATGCCCGAGAAAGCCGCACCCATGGCCCGTATGGCCTTCCTGACGTCGCGCATCAATGCCTGGCTGACGATCCCGTTGCTGTTCCTGATGGGAGCGGCAAGCCACTACCCCATGTTCGGGAAATAGCGACACACCTTTGTTCGCGAAACCGAAAAGCTGACCAGGTGATTTCAGACATACTTCAGAACCTGCGTGGGAAAATCTGGGAGCCCCATCATGGACGTGTATCCCGCGTTGTGGCAGAGAGTGCAGAAAAATAGCCGTTTGCTGCGAAACCGATTAAACAAGCACATCTGTTGATTTCGTTGCAGCTCCAATCTATGATTTTTCAGTGACTCCCTATGCCAGAATGACCAATGTCTTGCTCGTAGTGTCTTGTGCTTTTTTGTCCTCGACTGCACAATCGCAAGCCGGGAGCACTGTAAACCCATCCGCGGCTGCTGAACGCGCTGTCAAACTGGCGGAGGCTGGCCATTGTGCTGAGGCCATACCTGAGTTGCGAAAGACGATTCGGAACGTAACCAATAGCGATCTAAAAAAATTGGTGGGACTGCACGGCCTGCGGTGCGCGATGATCCGCAACCAGCCTTTTGACGCCCAGGAGTTTTTGCTGATGCTACGCCGCGAATTCCCGCACGATCCTGAGGTGTTGTATCAGGCCACCCACGCTTACGCAGACCTCTCCAATGGCGCATCGGAACAGCTGATGCGCGAGGCTCCCTTTTCCTACCATGCCCACGAACTCGCTGCCGAGCAGTTGGAACAGCAGGGCAAGTGGGATGAGGCGGTTGGGGAGTACCGTAAGATCCTTGAGATCAATTCCGCTCTGCCTGGAATTCATTTCCGGCTTGGCCGCGCGCTATTGTCGAAACCAAACCCTACTCCAGAAATGGTGCAGGAAGCGAAGCGAAATTTTGAGCTGGAGTTGAAAATTGATCCGCAGAACGCCGGCGCTGAAGGCGTACTGGGTGAGATTGCGGTGAAAGCCGGCGACCAGGCAGGCGCCATCGAACACTTCAAGCGTGCCACTACCTTGGACGGTGGATTCGCTGAAGCCTATATCGGGCTAGGTTCAGCGCTAGTTTCAGAAAAGCGATTTGCGGAAGCAGTTCAGCCACTTGAAACCGCGGTGAAGCTGGCGCCAGACGATCCCATGGCGCACTATAATCTGGCTGTCGCATTGAGCCGTGTGGGCCGGAAAGAAGATGCCGACCGCGAGTTCGCTATCCACCGCAAGATGCAAGAGGCGAATCCTCCCGCGCCGGCTCCCAACTAAATCGACAGAAACCCTACACCCTCCGTGAGCAAACAATTTACAGCGGGTTTTTTGTGTCGGTTCTTGCCCTCGCGACGGGATTTTCTCAAGGGACTCTTCGTCGCTGCAGCGGCGAGCAGACTGCGCCCGGCGCTCGGCACTACGGCTCGGATTTACCCTTTTGAAGAAGTTGTGTCCTCCACCAGTGGCATCACCTGGGTCCACACCAGCGGCATGTCCCCTGAAAGGTATCTGCCAGAAACCATGGGCGCCGGCTGTGCGTTCGTCGACTATGACAATGACGGCTGGATGGACATCTACTTGGTGAATAGCGGCAAGTGTGACTTTTACCAGCCCAGTTCCCCGTTGCGCAACGCCCTCTATAAAAACAATCGCGACGGCACGTTTACCGACGTGACCGCAAAGGCCGGGGTCGGCGGCGCCGGGTATGGACAAGGGGTCGCGGCCGGGGACTACGACGGAGACGGATTCCCGGATCTGTACGTGAC
>JBOGLH010000248.1:0-8586 GCA_050746025.1 Terriglobales bacterium
CCCTATAACCCAGCCCAGCGCTGTTCCGCAGACTCCGCCCAGAAGCCCCATCGCTCCTGCCTCGGCAAAAAAAAGGCCGCGCACGTCGGCATCGCTTGCACCAACCGCTTTCATGATCCCGATCTCGCGACGGCGCTCCAAAATCGCCATCACCAAGGTGTTGATAATTCCAATCGACGCCACTGTCAGCGCCAGGCTGCCGAATATCCCCAGAAAAAGATCGAGAATCGCGAAAAAGCGTCGCATGCTCTTGGTCGCATCGAGAATGGAGAACGTATTGAACCCAAGAGTTTTGATGGCCTGCTCGACGGCATCCACTTTGCCTGCGCTGCTCACCCGTGCTACTACGTTGCTGTAAATTGGCTGATCCGCGCTCACGCCGCCGGACGCGCGCATATCGTAAGCCTGCATCGGACGCATGCTCTCAATCAGCTTTTGCGGAAGGAACAGGCGCGCACGCGCCGATCCGCGCATGCTGTCAGGATCAAGATCGGTTACGCCGACAATGGTAAGCGGCATTTCATGCGAGATCACCGAGAAAGACGCCGCATCCTGTCCGGTCGACTCACGCTCCGAATAGCGCATCACGATTTGCTTGCCAAGAAGCGGCCGCGCCACTTCACCGACATTGATTTCCTGCATTCCCCGGCTTGGCTTTCCCAGAAGTTCAGCGGCAAAGCTTTTTTGAAGAATTACTTGCTGCGCATCGTCGGTTGAAAAAAAATTTCCTTGCATACCTTCAAAACTGTCACCGTCTTTAGAAGAGAAGGGAAGCCCGGCCACCATAGTGAGATGTGGCTTCTCATTGAATCGCACTTCGGTGATGAAGCGTAAATCTGGATAGGCCTCGACTACGCCAGGGGTGCTGGCTATTCTTATCCGCGCAGCTTCGTTCAAGTCGGGGCTCTCCGCTGGCGCAGGGCCGTTCTCTTCTTGCTCGCGGTCGTAGCTACGAAGATTGCGCCGAGAGGTCACCACAATCGAATCGAATAGCCTGGATCGTTGCAGAAGCCGCGACGCTAACTGCTGCAGCCCGATGCCAAGCGACAGCATCGCCACCAGCGACGCGACTCCCACCGAAATGCCAAGCGTAGTCAGCGAATTCCGCAGCACCGACTCGCGCAGGTTGCGGGCCGCAAGCTCTATTGAATCGTAGAGCTTCATGGTTGAACACCGGCAGCCGCTCTGGTTGAATTGGGCTGATCGGCCATGACTTTTCCGTCCGCAAGGAAGATCAGTCGCCCAGCGTATTTCTCTGCCAAATCACGTTCATGTGTGACCAGGACGACCGTCATCTTCAACGATTCATTCAGCTGTCTGATCAGGTCCATCACTTCTGTTCCAGTGCGACTGTCGAGATTGCCGGTCGGCTCGTCTGCCAGCAGAATTCGCGGCTGATTGATCAATGCACGTGCCAGTGCAACCCTCTGCTGCTCGCCGCCGGAAAGTTCGATGGGACGGTGCTTCAGGCGTCCGCTTAATCCGACTTTTTCGAGAGCGCTCATCGCCATCGCGCTGCGTTTAATTCGCTCGACTTCGGCGAAGCGCAAAGGAAGTTCCACGTTTTCAAGCACGCTCATGCTTGGAATCAAGTTGAAAGACTGGAAGACCATGCCGACGGTGTATCGCCGGTATTTCGCAAGCTGCTCACGCGAAAGTCCCGAGAGACTCTGGCCTTCGACAATTACTGTGCCGGCGCTAGGTGAATCCAACCCCGCCAAGAGATTGAGAAGAGAAGATTTTCCCGAGCCCGATGCGCCCAGCAGTGCGACGAACTCTCCGGCGGCGATTTGCAAGGTGATTCCGTCCACCGCGCGAATTGTCGCGCTTCCCATCTGGTAATGGCGGCAGAGTTGCTCGGTGCGAATGGCGGAAGGGAAGGTCAAAGTAGAAGTTTATCAGGAGTTCGAAACTGAATTGTTGCTGATGCTCGCATCATTTCGCAATCTACATGTGGCAACTCTGTCCCTGATCAGGTGAGCTGGAATTGCGGGACCCAGCGAGCAACGCCCTATCGTGCCCTCGAATCGAAGCCGTACTGGAGGCATTCATGCGAGCACCATTTCTTCTCGGGCGTTTGTTATTTGGCGGCTACTTCATCGTGAGCGGCATTAATCATTTCAAGAATAAAGGTCAGATGACGCAGTACACCGCCGCGAAAAATGTGCCTAAACCCGGGCTAGCCGTCACCGCCTCAGGTGCTGCTTTGATTGCCGGAGGCGCGAGCATCCTGCTGGGAGTGAAACCTAAGCTAGGAGCAGCCGGGCTGGTCGGCTTCTTGCTTGGCGTTTCTCCCATCATGCATGATTTCTGGAAACAGGAAGACCCTCAGCAACGCATGAACGACACTATCAACTTTATGAAGAATATGGCGCTGGCGGGCGGCGCAATGGCGCTGATGGCAGTCGAAGAACCATGGCCGGCAAGCGTTCCGGTGATGAAGGCCAGCCGGGTGCAGCGCGCGAAGAGATTTCTTCACGATGTAGCGGCATAACTTAGTCGCTTTTTGGAATAGCCAGATTGGTGGGTTTTTCCCCAGCGCTGGCTTGAACTAATTTCTCCACCGGGCTTGCTACCATCAGCAGCAGTTGTGCTTTCGGCTGAATCGCAGACTGGGCCAGCGAAAGCTGCTGCGTTTTCCAGGCTTGCGGCGCTTTCTCTCCACGATCGAGATAGTCGAGCGCCTGCAAACCCGCCGCAGCCAATGCCGACAAATCATGCGAGAGCGGCACGACTTCCTGGACCAGCGCTGAACTCTGCGCTGCCGGTCCCAGTTGAACTTCGTTATCGCGCCATTTGTTAAGTGTGGACCGGATTTGCATTTCCATTCCTGGCTTGATCTTTCCTGCCAGAAATTCATCGACCAATTGATCGAAGCTCCGCGCGGTTTCGCTTTCCGGACGGGCTGCATCAATCAGCCGATTAAGCGGGGTCAGTGAAGTTGCCTCCGTTTTTGCGAGGCCTTCCCGCGCATATCCCTTGACCGGCTCAACAACGTCCGCAAGATTTTTGAGCGCGGCAGTATCACTGCCATTGGTCATACGCTCGAGCATCGGAACATAGTTTAAGTTGTGCGTCAGGCCATATGCATCCAGCCATTTGCTGGTGTAATCCATTCGTGCATACATGGAATTTACATCAGTGACATCTTGGGGCGACCACAACCGCTCAGCTATAGCTGCTGCCCGAGGCCAAATTCTGGAATCGATATTTTCCGGCGAGACGTATTCCGCCCATTCGCAGGCTTCGCCACCCAGAATCTTTTGCTTTTCTTCCGCGGACAAATTTGCCGCGCCGTCGGCAAATGGATCGACCGCGTAGTGCGATGCAGCCGAGCCCATCAAGTCCAGGTAATATCCAGACGAAAGCAGTCCGCGATATCCTTGGCGCGCGGCATCGGCCAGCGATTGCTGACCACGCCATGATTGAATGACGATGGTCTTGGGCAGGTCAGGCCGCAGAATCTCATCCCAACCCTCCATGGTTTTGCCATGTTTGGCGACGATCTTCTGAACACGAGTATTGAAATATGCCTGCAGATCGGCATTGTTCTTCAAACTGTGTGCGCGCATGAACTCCTGAATTTTTGGGTTCGCGTCCCACTGCTTACCATTAACTTCATCCCCGCCGATGTGGAAGAACTGGTCGGGGAACAACTTCGCCATCTCACCGATGAATTCGTCTAAAAATTTATAAGTGCTCGCGCGTGTCGGATCCATCGCCGGATCAAAGACGCCCCACTTGCGCTCAATGGTGTAAGGTCCCGGCCCACTCGCCAGATCGGGATAGCCAACGAACCATGAAGTGCTATGTCCCGGCATGTCGAATTCTGGAATGACTCGAATGCCACGGTCGTGCGCATATGCGATCACCTCGCGTACCTGATCTTGGGTGTAGTAGAGGCCGTCCGAACCCATTTCCTGCAGTTTGGGAAAGCGCTTGCTTTCCACCCGGAATCCTTGATTTTCGGAAAGGTGCCAGTGAAAAACATTCATCTTCACGGCGGCCATGCCGTCCAGATTCCGTTCGATGACACCTACGGGCATGAAATGTCGCCCGACGTCGATCATCAATCCTCGCCACGGAAATCGCGGCTGGTCCTCGATCACGACTGACGGGACCGCGAAGCCCTGTGGCGTCATTTCAACTAGTTGCAGGAAAGTCTGCAATCCTCGCATCACGCCGAGAGTGGTTGGTGCGGTCAGTTGCGCACCGGATGAGGTCACCTCAAGTTTGTACGATTCGTCTTCGCCCAGTTCCTGCACTGGCTTGCTTGCGTGCTCGCTGGTCACTTTCAATTGCGCGCTAGAGGTGTCGCCGATTGTGAAATCGAGCGGCAGGGATCCGGTGTGTCGGCGCAAATCGTTCAGGAAAATTCCAACTGCGCGGCGCAATCCGGGATCGGATGTATTCCCTATTCCCACCGAGAAAGAAGTCTGAATAACTAATGGCGGAGACTGCGACGTCTTAACACTTGCGGGCCACGGCATCAGGTGAAGGGAATTGGTTTCCTGCGCCGATGTGGCCAGGGTGACTGCCACAGCAAGCATTGGGGCAATTAAGAGAAGTCGCATCAAGTAATCCCTCGCACCAGGAAAGTCAGAACGAAGGATATTGAAAGGTTTTAAAAGAGGCAAATGGAAGTTGCTGGAGGTTCTTGAATGGTAATTCCTGCTGTCAGTCACTTGCCTCGACGATTCAGCAGGCCGCTGCCGACTCGGCACAATGCGTGAGCACGGAATGTGCAATGAATGTGTGCAAGGTTAGCCGCTGCAGGCCTATTTCGTTATTGCCGTCGCTGACAACCCAGACAACGCGGAACTGCGCTTTGACCTGGCCCATCTGAACGTCGAGAATTTCACCGGTTCGAATCTTTCGCAAAACGCCTTGAATTACCAGACCGCCGACGCTCATGTTGGTTACAAGCCCGGGCTGAGTAAACGGCTGGCCATGAGCATCTATTCCCCAAACCTGTACCGGGAGTTGAACTTCAATTCGTGGGCTAACTCGTCGATCCATGGACGCCATTGTGCGACATAACCGGCAGGCAGGAAACTTACTCGGGTTACCGCAACCTGAGTACTGGAGTGCCACGGCTCGGAAGCGTTAAATCAGCAACTTGGGAGGGGTCAATCGAGGTCGGGCATTGAACACGAACCCGGTCCTCGCGGGTCTCCACAGCTGCCGCAAGCGCCAGATGCCATGGGAATAGCTGAAGCGCCCTTGGCCTGCACCGCGAACACAGATAACTGAGATGCCAACTTCTTACCTTGGCATTTTGGGCAGCTGGCTTTCTCTTTTCCGAGTACCAGGGCTTCGAAGAGGTGATTGCAGTCCTTGCAAATGTATTCAAATATGGGCATTAGGAGCTTCTAAGAATATGTCTAAGGCGAACACCTGCACTTACAGTTTCTACAGTGCACACCCGATTCACGGCATCTCTAGCGGATGCTACATTTTACTCAATTGATTTGAGTTTCCCAACAGCTCATGAAAGCGCCTTACTCCAGCAAGGCGCTTTCTTTTTTTCTAACTATTTCCCAATGTAATCTGCCGGACAGACAATCCCTAAAAGTCCAAACCTCGAAAAGCTAAACATGGAACTACTCTCAGTCAACAAGAATCGTAAGTGGCCGTTTTTTATCCAGTATTGTGCAGACCGGCCGCGATCCCGTTGATGGTTGCCGCCAGCGCATAATTCAGCTCTTCCGAGTTGTCCCCCGATCGCTTTCGCCGCATGAGGTCGACTTGGATCAGGCTCATTGGGTCTACGTAGGGATTACGCAGCCTTATTGATCTTGATAGAACGGGATTTTTCTCCAGTAGCTTTTCCTGCTGCTTTACCACCAGTAGCATCCCTCGTGTGCGTTCGAATTCCTCTGAAATGGTTCGCCATACCCGCTCGCGCAAGGCTTCATCACTCACCAGCGATGCGTAAAGCTTCGCGATTGATAAATCTGCTTTCGACATCGCCAGCTCCACATTGCGGATCAGGTCGTTGAACAATGCGAATCGCGAGAACATCTCCTGCAGCAGTTGTTCGTGTTCGCTACCCCGGGCGGCGAAACGCTCGAGGGCGTGCCCTACTCCGAACCATGCCGGGAGCGCGTGGCGGCTTTGCATCCAGCCAAAAACCCACGGAATTGCGCGCAACTCATCGAGGTTGCGGCTGGCCGAACGCCGTGCCGGACGCGAACCCAACCGGGCATTATCCAGTTCATTCACCGGGGTCGCCTGCTCGAAGTACGGCAGGATGTCCGGATTGTTGGCGATGTTTTCCCGGTAAAAGCGAAATGCGTCGGCTGACATCTGCTCCATCGCGCTCTCCCATTCCTGGTCAGCACCAGCCGACGCCTTTTCAGGACGAGTCAGCGCCTCGAGAGATGCGGCGATCACGATCTCCAGGTTCCACTCCGCCAGAATCGGATCAGAGTACTTCCAGTTGAGAACTTCGCCTTGCTCGGTGATGCGAATCTCGCCGGAAAAATCGCCTGCAGGTTGCGACAGAATGGCGGCATTAGTGGGTCCGCCGCCACGTCCCACGGTTCCCCCGCGGCCATGAAACAGCCTCAGCTTCACGCCGTGTTCGCGCGCGCACTCGTGCAGTCCGCGATGAGCTTTGTACAGCTCCCAAAGACTGGTCAGCATTCCGCCATCTTTGTTCGAATCGGAATAGCCGAGCATTACTTCCTGCCAGCCGCCCCATGAATCGAGCAGCTGCCGATATTCCTGGTTGCGCCAAAGCCCGGCCATGACTTCCGGCGACGAGCGCAGCGACTGGATCGACTCGAACAGCGGTACTGGCATCAGGCCGGGATCTTCGCCGGATGCAACCAGTGGGGTTCCGGCCAGTCTCGCCAAGTCGATGACCGCATTGATATCGGCTTCCGATTCTACGCCGCTGATGACATAATTTCGGATCGCGGTAGCGGGAAATATTCTCTTCCAGTCAGCGATGTGACGAAACAGATCGATGACGACCGGCTTCTCAGTCGATGCCGAGCGGGAGTCCAGCGCGCGTTGATGGACCCTGGCATGTTGCCGAACATCAAGAGTTGCCAAATGAAAGCCAAAGGTGCGTACCTTCAGCAAC
Source organism: Terriglobales bacterium (assembly GCA_050746025.1). Classification (GTDB taxonomy): domain Bacteria; phylum Acidobacteriota; class Terriglobia; order Terriglobales; family Acidobacteriaceae; genus Gp1-AA145. The sequence continues at coordinate 7,094 of JBOGLH010000248.1, forward strand.
AATGGGTCAAGAAAAAGCCGTGCCAGACCGTCGCCATGATTTTCGCTCAGGCTGCGATACAGAATTTCTATATCTTCTTCGAATTCGCGCGCCGAGGCGTAGCTACTCTCTTCGCCTCCACGGGTGTGACGTAGCCGCACCATGACGAATGCAAGAAAACGCCGGTAAAGTTCGGTGGGAGAAATTCGACCCAGGCGTGCCGGCTCTTCTCCCAAAAGTTGTGCATATTCATTGAGTCTTTTCTGAAACGCATTTGAAACCGGAACCTGACGGCTGGATGAGCTCAACGGCTCCAACAGTCGCTCGATCTGGGCTATGTAGTGTCCCAGGACAGTGTTGCGCGCGCGCTCCAGCGCTTCGCGCGTGGTTTCGGGAGTTACAAACGGATTGCCGTCACGGTCGCCACCGATCCACGAACCAAACGACAGAACCTGCGGCACTTGTGCGGCGCACAATTCCACTGCGTACACGTCTCTGAAGGACTCCTGCATTTCGGCGTATAGGCGAGGCAAGCTCTCAAAAATCGACATCGGATAATGATCAAGTCCCATGCGGATTTCATCGGTGACCTGCGGCTTCTGCACACGCACTTCGTCGGTCTGCCACAAGGCGGTAATCTCCGCCGCGATGGCGTTTTCTATATCCAGCGCTTCCCGCCCAGATAGCGGAAGGCGATCGAGCAATTCCAGGAATTTCGCGATCCGACGGCGTTTGGTTAAGACCGTACGCCGCGCAACCTCGGTGGGATGCGCGGTAAAAACCGGCACGACTTTAACTTGTCGTAATGCGGCCAGCGCCTCTTCCCCGCTCATGCCGGCATTTCGCATTCTGAGCAGAGTCCCGCGGAATGAGCCCGGCAATGGCGCCCGGCTGGCGCTCAGATTTCCAGCCCGACGACGGCGCTTGCGGTGATTGGTCTCTGCAAGGTTGGTCAGCTCGAAATAAATAGCAAAAGCTTTTGTAACCCGATGGGCCTGCTCAATGCTCAGCGCCTGAACGATACTTGCAGCCTCTTGCATCTCATTACTGCTCGATTGCGACCTGGCGGTGTGTGCGCGCGACTGAATAAGCAATCGCCGCAATTGCTCTACGGTTTTAAAAACCGACTCGCCAGCCTGATCCACCAGGACCCTGCCCAGCAGAACGCCTAAGGAACGAACGTCACGCCGGAGGGGGGCTTCCTTCGCGCGCTCATCGGTCGGCGCAGTAAGCTCCGTCAATCGTTGAGACTGGTCTTCTGCACCCCACAATGACGTTCCAGGCATGTTTTTGTGCATTCATATTAAATTACGTCGGGAACAAGGCTTTTGTCCTGCGGAGTTAGCGAGAGCCTTCTTGCCGCTTGCTAGGCTGACGCCTACCTTGAATAATGAATACTTAAACATGAGCCAGGAAAAAGTACTGATTGTTGAAGACGAAGAGAATGAACGCACCGGGCTGGCCGAGCTGATCTCGTCATGGGGCTACGTTGCGGAAACCGCGCGCGACGGGCA
>JBOGLH010000249.1:0-10563 GCA_050746025.1 Terriglobales bacterium
CAGATGGACCAAATGCTGGTGAACCTGAAGCTGATGGGAATTCCACCGTGGGATAAGCAAGACCTCACCCGGTTGAAGGATTATTGTGAAGTGGTTTCACGCGCGACCGGGGTTCAAATTCCGCCGAATTATCCGGTAGTCGGAGAAGATGCATTCCGCACCGCGACCGGGGTCCATGCGGCGGCGGTCATTAAGGCTTACAAGAAAAATGAGGTTGAGCTGGCGAACGCGGTTTATTCCGGCGTGCCCTCGCAATTGTTTGGGATGGAGCAAGTCATCGACATCGGTCCCATGAGCGGAAAATCGAATGTGCTCTTCTGGCTGGAGCGGCATGGGATTGCGGCCTCGGAAGATTTAGTAGAGCGGATATACAAGCGGGCGAAGGATTCCGATCACACGTTGAGCGAAGCTGAGATTCGAGAGTGTGTGGGTTCCGCGTACTAGCGCACATCAAACCGATCAGGGTCCCAATTCTTGTGCTTCGTATTCCAGGCTGGCGCTTCCGGCGGTTGCTGTGCCAATCACAGCGACGTTCCCTGAAACTCCGCCTGTTGCGACAGGAAAGCTGGCAGTTCCATTGATGTCCGATTGCACCGTTGCCTGCGACTCGGCAATGATGACGGGCATACCCGGCTGAGAGATGCTGGACTCGCCAGTCCAGAGGATCGGCTGATTTCCCGGCATGCGCCCGATGTAATCGAGGAAAGCCACGTTTGCGCCGAGTACGACATGCGGTGGGCTGGAGGAATCGAGCACCCGAACTGCTACCGGTTGAAAGCTCTGGCCTGAGGCCGCAATCTGAATCATTCCGGAAACTGGTAGTAATTGGAGCGACGACCTTTGGACCATAGTTGCGCTCAGGATCTGGCACGGGCTGTTCGCGGGTGCGACGCATACACTGACGCGAACCGATGCGTTCAGCGAACTAATTTGTAAATTCACCGAAACATTGCCGTTCGCATCTGTGAGGCCCGACGCGGCACCCAAGGCGCCGCTTCCCGCCGTTATCTGATAGTTCAATGTTTTGCCGCTGACAGGTATGCCATTAGACAGAACCCGGGCCCCGACTGGCACGGCCACGGTCGCTTCCTGAGCAATCCACACCGGCGGCGTGATCAAGACCAGATCGAGTGCTGACTCTGTTCCCAGCAATGTGGTTTGCACCTGTTGTGGGTTGGAATAGGAAGCCGGCGCCAGCTTCGCTGTAAGCGTCAAAACACCAGCTGACAACACGGTCATGTTGGTGGATGCGACACCGCTTTGGTCGGTAAGAACGGTGCAGCTGGCAGCGCCTGCGCATGCCGACAATCCGACTGCCGGAGACGAACTGAACTGCACGCTGCCGCCGGCGATTGGCGTGACACCGTCAGGAGACAGCACGAGAACGGAAAAAGGTGCAGGTGCCCTCCCTCCAATCGGCGTGCCGGGATTTGCGCCGGAGATCATCTTGATGGTGTCGCTCGGACCTGCGCCTACGGTTAGAGCGCTTGTCATGGTTGAGCTACCTCCGGAACTCACGTCCTGAAGTAGCACGTCGTAGATGCCGTCCGGCGCGGCTTTGCTGCCTACCAATATTTGGGTCGCAGACGACGCAAGCACCGACGTGGCACGAGTCCCAAGTTTGATGGAGGTATTCGCCTGCAAGCCCAGACCTGAGAGGGTCAAGGGCGTTCCACCGGCAACGCTGGCTCGGCCCGGGCTCACGCTGTCGCCGTAAAGTACTCGCGCGTTGTAGTGGTAGTCGGGCCGGCCGTCTCCGCGGTAATCCGCGATGCCGACGCGAAACGCCGAGCTTTGCAGAATCTGCGCGTCCAGCCGCGTCTCACCAAAAATCGTGGTGTTAAACGCAGAGGGCGTATTCGCCGGGGCCGGCGAGTTACCCGGATCGGCAAGCGCCCACATTCCGACCACCGGATTGGCCTTGGCTTCTGAAATGCTGTGCGAATCGTCCGTCGCGTTCACAATAACCGAAAGCGTGCGATTGGCTTGAGCAGAAAATTGAAAAAAAACGGCATCGCCGTATCCGCTCAATACGCCCGCCCAGTTGCCGGATGCAGGCAATTGCGGCGGAGCCGCGAAGCTGGTTTGGCCATACCATTGGCTTGTTTGCACTGCGCTCGACTGCATCAGGATGTTCTGAGTTACGTCGCCGTCGAGAGCCACTGTAACCAGAATCGGCTGCGCTGAACCAGAGGGCTGGACCTGCGACGCTGAGCCGTAGGGACCGGCCTGAGTCGACCACAGAGGATCGATCGCTTCGACGGCAAGCTGGTATTGCGCGCTGCTCGCGCCATTTGGAATCTGCAACCCAGCCAGATCAAAGAGGCCTTCGAGACTGGGATCGTTCGAGCCGAAGCGATTGAAGTTCTGGCCAGTGCCGTCCAGCAATCCGGTGATTATGTTTCCCGCGTTACCGCAAAATAAATATCCCGAAATGGACGACGCTACCGCTGTCCCGGATGGCTGGCCGGTTGAGGGATCGATCCAGCGGGCTACCACATTGACCCCTTGCATCGGTTGGGCGGCCGCTCCGTTCGCGTCGGTGAAATAAACGCCGCCGTGGATGCGGGCAGTAACCTGAGAAAAAACTTTTTTTTCGGGAAAATTTGCCAGATTCTGGTTGGAGACGGGATACAGGCGCGAGATCGCGGCCTGGTCATCCATTTTAGGTTGCGATGGACTGACGGAGCCATTGTTCGAATAGCAAATCGCCACCGGAACGCAGAACGGTGGGTCGAACTCGTGCATCAGCGGAAACCCGGCGATCTGGGCGGCGGTGGCGGATGGTTTTCCGGTGACCACGTTGAGGTTGGCTTGTGACCAATCGAGGCCCAAGACGCGGCCGATAACGCGCACCAGGTGATACTGCAGATCCGGCAACTGCGAAGAAGTCTGGGCGCAGTTGCCGTTCAGAATGATCAGCGCATGTAAAAAATGCGCATTGGTTCCGAAATTATCGATTCCGCCGAAAACCGCGTTCTGGGCGCAATCTGCGGAGTTGCTGGCGCCTGTGCCCAACAAGTCGTCGGTGACCGAACCGTCCTGATCATAAACAAGCCCGATGGGCGTGGCGGTTGCGCTGGGAGCAATGTCAGCAGGCGTGGTGATCACACCGTTTGCGACTGCCAGGGTCGAGCCGGTGACATCTTCAGCGAGCTGCCCGGAATGAGTTGATGAAAGCGCGGCAGTGGGGATACCTGTCCACGTAGCGAAGGTGTTGGCCACGAATGTATCAGCACTGGCGCCGGGAAGAATCGCACTCAGGTCTCCCTGGTCAGTGTAGTAACTGAGCGTGCCCTGCGCCCAAGTGAGAGTCGAGCCCACGGTCGATGGATCGAAATAGCTTGCGCCGGCCACATAAGCTGGGCCGCCGGCATGCGCGATGCTTGCCAGCTGAAGAACAATCGAGAGCGCAAATAGGTGTTTGGTCACCGGCTGTCCTTCTCGGCTTGCCGGATGGCTGCGGCCACTCTCCGGATTTCAATCGTCCTTGAAGGTCTTCCTGGCGGAGCTTTGAATGTTACTGATCCCGCGCGGTTCACAGCGAAGCGGCCAGCTCGGTTTCCGACGGGGCTGGTTAGTCCCAACTTACTCGGCGGATAGAAAAAAATCAGAGCTCGTTCGCCGGGATGATAGCGTTCGCCGGACTGCCACAATCCGGCCCATTCGTTTATTTCGACGGTTTGGCCACGTCGCACGTTTCGAATTGCTTCGTCCACCCGGAACACGATCCTGGTGGTCGCGAGCGCGCTGGATGAGCCGGAATCGCGATGCTCGACCTGGAGAACGGTTCCGGAGAATATCCTGCCCGAATCGTGCAAAACCCGCCGCGAAATGGGGAGCAGTTCAGCCGAGTGCGAATCGATGACGAGTTGTCTTTCGGTGCGCTGCGCGCGCAGTTCCGCGGTGAACCCCAAAATAGCTGTTATGCAGAGTGCAATCGTGCAGACGGAGCGCACCTCGAGCCTCACAGTCCAGGAGGCCGCGCTCTGACGGGAGCAGAAGGAGTCTATTTCAAAGTGTGGCAGTAGTTCTGTGACGGATGTCACATGCTGGGTGTGATCACTGAACAGGCGCAGGTGGTAAGGAGCCTAATGCGATCAATGGGCTCCCTTCCTGTGCCTTTGTGTCCTTCGTGGTTAAAGATTTTGACTTCATCAACCACAAAGGACACAAAGGCACAGGAAGGAAATGCCAATAATCATTAACGCGACCCTAATTTTCTTTGAGGAATATTTTTTGAGCAGAGAGGTGCGCGCCAGCCAGCAGTAGTAGTCCGGACAAGAAAGCCCAGAACATCATGCTTACGGAAATGGCAAATGGGCCATAGACTTCCTGGAAATTTAAGCGAGGCAACAGCAGGATGTATGAATATTTCAGTATTTCGGACAGCAGTCCCATGATGATCGCGGCCGGAAGCACGGTTTTCGCCGGGACTTTGCCGTTGGGCAGCAGCCAATAAATCAGGAAGAAGATTGCCATGCTGGCGATAGTCGCGAATACTTTCGCCGTCATGAAATCGAGTATTCGAATTAGGAAAAATTCGTGTCCAAAGGCCAGCATGCGCAGCAGAAACAGGTTTCCGGCGCTGAGCGCGATCGAAATTAATGACAGAATTCCACAGGCAAAAGCCAATGCCAGTGCGATGGTCTGGTTTCCCAGATAGGAACGGTTATTAGGAAAGCGCCACACCCTATTCAACGCCACTTCAAGAGGCATGAATATCCCTGTCGATGTCACCAACAGAATCACAAACGAAGCCAACTGCGCGCGGTTCCTTGCCGTGGCTAATGCGCTCAAGTTGCGAATTACAAATTCCTGTCCGGCAGGCAGATAGTCTCTCAGCAGCTCTACGATTACTCGATACATCGTCGGCGAGTGAAACACCCGCAGCACCAGCGTCATGAGCAGTAGAACGAAAGGAAAAAACGAGAGGATTGCATTGGCCGCAACCGAAAAGGCAAAGGTGTGGACTTCGGTGCGAAGTAGATACCCAATGGTGGACAAAGTCAGCCGCCGGTAATACCTGAAGCGCCTCCTCTTCGGTTTTTCGCCGCGTTCAAGCTTCGCGGCAGCTTCAGAAGCCGGGCTGATCTGCTGCACAATTCCCCAATCTTATCAAACACTTGTCCTCCAGCCCCGTTTCCGAAATTGAACATTTCCGGCAAATATCAGCATAAGAACTATTAAATCGATTAAACGCTTAAATTTTCCTTGCCATTTCGGTAAGTTCCTGAATATTATTTGGTGCCCACTGCCTGAAGTTTGAGGCAGTGGAATAGAATCCGGGCGGATGTTTTGTGTCACGTCGTCGAAACTCGCAAATATGTCATAGCTCTGATGATCGGGGAAACGTTTTCCCCGAATCGCCAGGGCTTTACTCTTTTTGAGCTCACTCGGGGCGTAGCAAGACACGACCTGTATTCAACCTGCTCCAGCTTCTTCAGGGGGGAACTTGAGGCGCAAGCCTCGCGAAGAGCTTGAGCAAATCTTAGCGAATGGCTGAAAGGAGTAACTTAGTGAGAGAGAAGGGTACAGTAAAGTGGTTTAACGGGGCCAAAGGATACGGCTTCATTCAGAGGTCCACGGGTGAAGACGTTTTCGTTCACTTCTCCGCCATCCAGGAAAACGGCTATCGCAGTCTCAACGAGGGTGAGACCGTCGAATTTGACTTGCTGAAGGGGCCGAAAGGCTTCCAGGCGGCCAACGTCGTCCGCGGATAGTTCAAACCTAATGCCACAACGGTGTTGGGGAGCTTGGATCGAGCCCCGCATCCACTTGCAGACCCTTCCAGAAACGCTGGAAGGGTTTTTCACTCTCGCGGCCTTGGTTGAGACAATCAACGTCCCGCTTCGGGAATTTCAATCGAAACCAGGTCGCCATCCATTTTGCCGCCGACGCGGTAGTTTAGGTTGACCGCAATACCCTTCCAGGAACAGGAAAAATCCGTTGGCCCAATCACCGCCAATGACTTGTAGTCGACAGTTCGAAACTTCAGAATTTTGCCTCGACGCGAGACCAAGATAACCGCAGCCGGCGGCTTCGAGCAATCCACCGAGACCAGCGTCGCCTTCAAGAAAGTCACCGGGCGCTTATCGACGGTTGTTTTTACATTCACGGGGCTGGAAGAACTCGCCGCCTTATCGCTGTCGGAATCTTCGTCGTCATCTTTCGCAGATTTCGCATTGGGAGCGGCGGCCGGATTCGATTTCGCGGAGGCCGCAGCTTCTTCCGGGGCAACCCCGTATTTTTTCAGGAAGGGCAAGTCCTCAAGATCTTTACTGGCCGCTTGCGCGATGCGGGGGTCCTGGCTCAACTTCAGGCGTGCGAGGGTCGCAGTGGCATCGTCAAATTTTTTCGCCGCCAGATAAGCGCGGGCCAATCGCAGTTGGTATTCTTCATCGCGAGGGCTAAGTTGAACCGCCAGCTTCATGGATTCAACTGCGGCGTTACCGCCGCCTCCGGCCAAGCGCGCCCATCCCAGCATGTTGTAGGCTTCGGCGAAGTCCGGATACTCGTCGATCACAATGTGCAGGCTCTCCATCATGTTTGCCAGGCCTTGTACTCTCGCTCCCTGCTCGCCCGAGTGGTAACTCGCCAGCGCCATCCCGAATCGCGTCCAGGGATCGTTGGCGTTAAGTTGAACGGCGGCGTTCAATTCTTCGAACGCATGTTTGGTATCGCCTTGCTGAACATAAACCCACGCCAGCGCGCGATGCGCGACCACGGTTTCAGTTTTGGGGTCGGCGATCAGCTTTTGCAGTTGATTGAATGCTTGCTGCCGCCGCTCCGGAATACGCAGCTCCATCTCATCGACCAACGCTTGCGCTTCCGGAATTGGAAGCGACTTCGAACTTGTGCCAACGTTATCGACAGAAAAGGGCAACGGGGTTTGACTGACCGCTTGGGGAATCACCGGTGCATTTGGCCGCTGGGCGTCGTCCAAGGCCGTAAACAACGGCGCCAACGAACGAAAATATGCTTTTACTTCCTGATCCAATTGCGCCACCGGCATGCCGAACGCCTGTTGAATCGCCTGATCTACCGGCATTCGCTGAATTTCAACCAACCCGAAATACCTGCCCAACTCGGACATTTTGTCCTTATTGAGCAAGTAATGGACGAGAATCCACGACTGTGCGTAGAACAGCGTTTGATGTGTTCCTTCCTGCCCGTCGGCGGAGCGGTTTTTCATGGTTAACAGATCAGGCCATGCCAGCCATGCCGGATTCTGCAAAATCTCCGTAAAAGATTTTGAATTCGCTGATTGAACTGAATGCCCGAGGAGGTCGATACGGCTGGAGGGAGACAGCTCCGGGTCGCTGCCTACTTCGGCGCTCTTGGACGTTAGGTTGAGGGAAGCGAAATATTCGGCGAAACCTTCATCGAACCAGGGCGGCGTTGGCGGATAGTTGTAGTTCAGCAGGTAATGCGCGAATTGGTGTTCGATCGCGCGCCAGCTGGCCGGCTCGGATAGATTTAGTACAACGAAAACGCGGTCTTCGCTGGAGAGCCAGAAACCAGACGAATTAGCCGACTGGCCGTTTACCTGCGGCGCAAGCAGGGAATACTCCTTGTTGTCGCCACGGAAGGCGATGATCTCCATCGGCTCCGACATACGCAGTTTGCTCCGTGACAATAACTGCCCGAAGACACTTCGCATTTGTTCAAAATGCGCGGCGACCTCGTGGCCAGGCTTCTCGCCGGCGTCGGTAGCAACGAGGAAATGGTCGGAGCTAACCCGCAGCCAGTGCTGGTCGGCCGCGTGAGCGGGCAGGCAACAAGCCAATACCTCTAACAACAGGCATGTTCTACGGACAGTGAGTGGAAACACAGCAGACATTTCGCGGAGATCTGTCTCGATCCGATGCTAGCACAGACCCGCCCGGCTAAGAACTGAACCTAGTGGATGGGATAAGCTACTGCCAATTTAATTCCAACGGGCAGCTCATCTCCCCGGAAATACTGTCCTTTCGCCGCCTTCATTTCCGGCATCGCGGCGTAGGGTTTCGAATAGTCGTTATTCGCGTTCCAGAAGAGGAAGCCTACGCCACCCTTGTTCTTGGCGGTCAGGACCTGAACTTCAATGTACTTCGGGGAATAGGTGTGGGTGCGCCAGGCGAACGCCTGCAACCACGGGCGAATTACTACTCCGCTGCCTTGCGTGATCTTCTCAAAACGCTCCATGGATTCGCCGATGAAGTGCTCGGGCGCATCGCCGGGCCGTGCGATGTTGTCCATGCCAAAGAAGTGTGACGGGTAGATCATGGGCGAGAGAACGTCGCAAAACTTAGCCATGCGAACGATGTCTTGACCGGTATGGTTCAGATCAACCTGCCGCTGCCAGGCCATGATCCCGAATACATCCAGCGAGAGCAGAACGCCCTTGGGATGAAGCGTCGTATAAGCGCGCCGCAGGAAGTCCGCAATGACTTCCGAGCGCTGCCACTCGGGATGTGATTTCTGGAATGAGAAGCCGGCGTCTTTCTGGTCGCCTTCGGCAGGGAAGCGGACGTAGTCGAACTGAACTTCATCTGCCCCGGCCTGGGCCGCCGCGACCGCCAAGGCTATGTCATATTCCTGAACTTCGATTCGCGAGGGGTCGGTCCAGACCAGCTTGCCGTTTTCACGCCACGGCTGTCCGGTTTTCTTAGATTTAATCCCCAGTTCCGGGTGCGACACTACCAGGCGCTCATCACGGAATATGGCGATTCTGGCAATCGCGTGCATGCCCTGCGAGTGCAGGAATCGGACGTACTTGGGCACGTCGTGAATGTAAGTCTTATGTGCCCCGAGCAACGGATGCTCAAAGGGAATGTTTACGGTCCCGTCGCTGTCTTTAATGTCAAAAACGACGGCGTTTCCACCCGCCTCATGCCAGCGGCGGACAATTTTTATGCCGCGGTCGCTTCCCGCCATTAATCCAGTGAGATAGATTGCGCGTACTTCGAAGTCCTTGGGAACCGAGATGGATTTTTCGATGATCGGGCTGTCTATCATGCCCGGTATGGTAAGCTGCTGCCCGGCCTTCAGGAACGCGCCATGCACATCGGAGTTGGATCCGCGAATCGCCTCGGCCAATTCTGAGGATGTCAGATAAGAGGTCTGGCCCAGATAATGCCGGGCTACAGAAATTACTGTATCTCCGCGGCGAGTTTCGTAGAGCGTCGTCCCGGGTTCAGGTAACTTTGGCGCGGGAATCTGGCTGGTAACGGTGGTCGCTGTCGCAGGAACTAATTTCGCAGTCTGTGGTGTGGCTGCCGCCTTCACGGTGCGGAGGTGCATGAGGCCGAGGCCGAAGGCAGCCACGCCCAAAACTAGAAAGATGTTAAGTTGGCGACGGTGCAAGTTTTTCTCCAGAGATCGCTTTGTTCGATGCTACAGATGCGAAATCCTGATCGCTAGTTACGGCAGACCACGAACGTCGGGAAAACATGCCTGCTAGACAGCTTTTGGGGTCTGCCAAACCCGGCAGCCAGTCTGGTCCCCAAAAGCCCACAGTTTGACGGCAAAGATGTTGAAAGCTAGTCTGGTTCTTTTTCCTGCGCAAAACATTTCCGTTTACACGATTTCACTTGGCAATGTAAGTGACTCTCTCGATGCAACCATCGCATCTAAATGTTGCAGAAGAGAGGTTTGCGAGTTTGGTTGGAGTTGGCGAGATGGTTGCTGTAACTGCTTCCGGAGCAGATTTTCAGAATGACAAAATTTGTCACTCCGGTGAACGACGCAATCCAATTTGCAAGCCAGAGTAAGGAGAGCTAGGCACCCAGTATGAAGACCATTGCCAGCACAGTTCTTGATCCCAGTCGCCGGAGCGGTGATGCCCGAGATTTTGAAGGCGGGCTTCGGCGAAAAATCGTTGGCCAGGACGCGGCGGTCGAAAAGGTCGTCGAAATTTACCAGATGTTTCTGGCTGGCTTAAATGCTCCGAATCGTCCAGTAGGCAACTTGCTTTTTCTGGGCCCCACCGGGTCCGGTAAAACTCGCGTGGTTGAAGCGCTTGCCGAGACCGTTTTTGGCGATGCGCGCGCCTGCATAAAGATAGATTGCGCCGAGTTCCAACATTCGCACGAAATCGCAAAACTGATTGGATCGCCTCCGGGCTACCTGGGCCACCGCGAGACCCACCCCCTGCTTACGCAGGAGGCCCTGAATCAATGGCATACGGACAAGCTGAAAATGTCGATTTTGCTCTTTGACGAAATCGAGAAGGCGTCCGACGCGCTTTGGCAGCTTTTACTCGGAATCCTTGACAAGGCTACGCTCACCCTCGGCGATAACCGCCGGGTGGATCTCTCTCAGTGCATTATTATTATGACCTCAAACCTTGGGGCTGGAGAGATGAGCAACCTTGTCGGTGGTGGTTTCGGCTTTGCGCCAAAAGCTGAGCTGGTGGACGAGGCCTTTGACGAGAAGATTAATCGCACGGCGGTCGAAGCGGCCCGCCGCAAGTTCACGCCCGAGTTCATGAACCGGATCGATAAGGTTGTTGTGTTCAAGACTCTGCGGCCGGAACACCTGCAACAGGTTCTGGAAATTGAACTCGGAATGGTGCAGCAG
>JBOGLH010000250.1:0-14837 GCA_050746025.1 Terriglobales bacterium
CTTCGATTCTGTATACCGGATCGATCCGCAAGGCGCGGTCACGGTGTATTACCGTGGTCTCGGCCGGCCGCAGGGCATGGCATTCGACCGTGAGGGCAACCTCTACGTCGCCGCCTCACTCAGCGGCAAGCGCGGAATCGTTAAGATCGCGCCCGATGGTTCGGCCACTCTGGCGGTTGCGGGATCCAGCCTGGTCGGCCTCGCGTTCGCGCCAGGTAAATCCGCCGTCCTGGCGACCACCAGTGCAATCTACCATCTGGCTTGGGATGTGCAGGGCCAACCTCTGATCGAGCTGTCTTAGCGCGAATTTCATTTAAACTGCCAAGGTGATTGCCGAGATCATCGCCGTGGGGTCGGAGATGCTGACTCCTTTCCGGCAGGATACCAACTCGCTTTATCTCACCGAAAAACTGAATAGCCTGGGAATCGAAGTTGCGTTCAAAACTATTGTCGGCGACAACTTGAACGATATTGTGCGCGTGACCACGTCTGCACTGGCGCGGGCGGATATTTTGATTCTGAGCGGCGGCCTGGGTCCTACCGAAGACGATTTGACGCGCGAGGCGGTGGCAGAAACGCTGGGAGTACAGCTGCGGCGTGATCCTGAAATCGTGCGCGCGATTGAGCGGCGATTCGCGGAACATGGTTGGAAGATGTCGTCCAACAATATTAAGCAAGCCGACGTGATCAGCGGCGCAGCCGTACTGCCGAATGCAAACGGAACCGCGCCAGGACAGTGGATTGGCGGAAGATCAGATGGGAAAGAAAAGATTGTTGTGCTATTACCGGGACCGCCACATGAATTGAAGGCATTGTTTGAGAGTTCGGTGCTGGAGCGGCTGCGGACGAAGGTTCCGAAGCAATTCATTTCTGCGCGGGTATTGAAGATAGCCGGACTGGGAGAATCTGCGTGCGATGCGAGAGTGGCTCCGATCTACAAGCGGTTCGCCGACGTGGACACCACGATTCTCGCCGCACCAGGAGAAATTCAGCTGCATCTGCGCACGCGAGGGGTATCGGAAGAGGCCGCCGACAAGCGACTCGACGAACTGGTGGAACTGGTCGAAGAAGAATTGGGCGACAACGTTTATTCCGATAACGGCGATTCGCTCGAGCAGATCGTAAGTTATTTCCTGCAAATGAGAGACGCAACTTTGGCGGTGGCAGAGTCGTGCACCGGCGGACTGGTGGCGGAGCGGCTCACCTCCGTCAGCGGAAGTTCGCGATATTTTATCGGCGGTGCGGTAGTGTATTCGAATGAGTTAAAGACGCAGCTGGCGGATGTGCCGGCGGATTTGATTGATGTTTACGGCGCCGTCAGCGAACAGGTCGCGCGGGCTCTGGCCGAAGGCATTCGCATCAAATGCGAAACTACATTGGGGCTGGGCGTAACCGGCGTAGCTGGCCCAACGGGCGGGACGGCGGAAAAGCCAGTGGGCTTGGTGTTTCACGCTTTGGCCGGAGAACACGGCACCGAGGTAGTGAAAAGAAATTTCCCTGGGGATCGGGCTCGCATTCGTTGGTTTGCGTCGCAGCAGGCGCTGGATATGGTGAGAAGAAAGTTGATGTGAAGAAATTCAGTCATTGAATCACCGGGGGGTTGAATCATTTAGAAATCGGAATCTGCCGCACAGTTTCTGATGGAGTTATTCGACAATTTAATCTCGTATAATCTGCTGTCTAACACCTGCATGCAATTCCACACTGTTGAACTCGCCTATCGCGATCGCGTTGCGCATCTCACGCTGAATCGTCCCGAAAAGCGCAACGCACTGAGTTTTGAATTGCTGGACGAACTCACGCACGCCTTCGATGAAGTTGAGAAGTCCCATGCACAAGTTGTGGTGCTCACCGGAGCGGGCAAGGCGTTTTGCGCGGGAATGGATCTGGAAGAACTCAAAACCCTGACCGGAAAATCACATGCCCAGAACGTCGCGGATTCGAGGAAGATGGCGCAGGTTTTTCGGCGGCTCTACGCGTTCCCGAAGCCTACTATTGCGGCTGTAAACGGCGCGGCCATCGCCGGAGGCACTGGGCTCGCGACCATGTGTGACTTCACGCTGGCCGTGCCGGGAGCCAAATTTGGATATACGGAAGTGCGAATCGGATTTGTGCCGGCGATTGTATCGTCAATACTCGTGTGGCAAGTGGGCCACAAGATCGCGCGGGACTTGCTGCTTACAGGAAGAATGTTCGATGCGGCAGAGGGGTACCGGTTGGGACTGGTGAATGAGATAGTTGGCGCAGAGCGATTGATGAATCGTTCACGTGAGTTGGCACTGCAGCTGATGGAAAACAGTCCAACTTCACTGCGGCTGACGAAGAAATTGATTAATGGATTTATTTCGCTGCAACTCGACACGCAGATCGAGCAGGCCATCGAGGAGAATGCGGGCATCAGGCACACGGAGGATTTTCGCGAAGGCGTGGCATCGTTTCTTGAAAAGCGAAAACCGCATTGGAGCGGTAAGTGAGCCATCAGGTCAGCGAGGTGCGCTTACGGGTGCGCTATGCGGAAACCGACCAGATGGGCGTGGTTTATCACGCGAACCATTTGATTTGGTTTGAAGTGGGGCGCGTCGAATTTATGCGGCAACTGGGATTCTCTTATCGCGAGATGGAAGAAAAGGATGAATGCTTCATCGCTGTGATCGATGTGCGATGTCGCTATAAGGCCCCGGCGCACTACGACGACGAGGTCATCGTACGCACACAACTTAAAAATGTGCGCGAGTCGCTAGTGCATTTTGGTTATGAGTTAGTGAGAGCCAGCGATGCCGTTCTATTAGCCGAAGGCGAGACAACTCACCTAGTCACTGACGCAAACATGAAGAAAAGGACAATCCCGAAAAAATATGCGAAGGCGTTTCGAGAGGCGATGAACAAGTCGTCACCTTCGCGAGTGCAAAATTAAGAGCAAGAGCTTAACCACAGAGAACACAGAGTTCCACAGAGGAAAAACACAGAGGAGATCGGGGAAAAGGTCAAAGCTAATGGCTAAAAGCTAAGAGCTGCTTCTTATGAAAGCCCTTCACATTAACGGAAACGATCTGACACTCGAAGGAGTGCGCGAGGTGGCAGTTGAGGAACGCCCCGTGCTGCTGGCGCCAGATGCTCGCGAAAGAGTCAGCAAGGCGAGAGCCGTGGTGGAAGAGATCGTTAGAGGAAATGGGGTTTCGTACGCCATCACCACTGGTGTGGGCAAGCTGAGCGATGTGCGCATTGCAGGCGATCAGATTCGGGAGCTGCAAGTAAACCTGGTGCGATCGCACGCCGTTGGCGTCGGAGATCCATTACCGGTGGCGGAAACGCGCGCCATGATGCTGCTGCGCGCCAATTCCCTTTCCAAGGGTTATTCGGGCGTTCGAGCGGTCGTCATCGATACAATTTGCGAACTGCTCAATCGCAACGTGACCCCGTTTGTGCCTTCCCAAGGTAGTGTTGGCGCCAGCGGCGATCTAGCGCCCCTGGCGCATCTCGCACTGGCGCTGATCGGAGAAGGTGAATGCGTGAATCAAAGTCTGGCTCGCATTCCAACGGCCGAGCCGCTGAAGCGATCCGAGATTAAGCCTCTTGTGCTCGAAGCCAAAGAGGCGGTTTCGCTGATCAATGGAACGCAGGCGATGCTGGGAATAGGAACGCTGGCATTGCTGGCGGCGGAGACTTTGGCAGATTCCGCCGATGTGATTGGCTCGATGACGCTGGATGCCCTGCGCGGAACCGACGTGGCATTCGATGAACGGATTCACCGGGTGCGTCCGCACGCGGGACAGATTACGTCCGCGGCTAATCTGCGAAAGATGCTTGCGGGCAGTGAGATTCGCGAATCGCATCGCGAGTGCGGGCGAGTACAAGATGCTTATTCGCTGCGCTGTATGCCGCAGGTGCACGGGGCGGTGCGCGACGCCGTGGCGAATTGCCGAGAAACGTTTGAGATCGAAGCCAACTCTGCCGTCGATAATCCTCTGGTATTTCTTGCCACAGACCATGGGGGCACAGGCGCCCTCGTCCGTCCGGCGGAGCAGGGCTCCGCAATGAGTTCAGCTGACGTGCTCTCCGGCGGAAATTTCCATGGCGAACCTTTAGCGTTCGCTCTGGATTTTCTGGCAATCGCACTAAGCGCGCTGGCGGGAATTTCCGAGCGCAGAATCGAGCGACTGGTGAATCCCGCATTGAACGAAGGCCTTCCTCCATTTCTCGCGCCTGGGGCGGGATTGAACTCCGGGTTCATGATGCCGCAGGTAACGGCGGCGGCGCTGGTCAGCGAGAATAAAGTGCTGGCGCATCCGGCGTCGGTGGATTCGATTACGACGTCCGGCAACAAAGAGGATTACGTATCGATGGGAATGACTGCGGCTATAAAGTTGAAGCGCGTGGTCGAGAATACATGCAACGTCCTCGCGATAGAAGCCATGGCGGCCGCGCAAGCGCTGGACTTCGTGGCTCCGCTCAAAACCGGTAAGCGCGGATTGAAGGCCTACGCGGCAATCCGATCAGTGTGCGCTGCGATGGTCAAAGACCGGGTGATGTACGAAGATTTCTCGCGCACGGCAAAGTTGATCGCCGAGGGGAAATTGGTGGCAGCGTTGAATTAAGAACCCGACCTTGGAAAAACGTAGAGGACCCGAGCGGGAAAGCCAAGACGAAACCAATTGCCGCGAGTGCCATTTCCGTCACTGGTCTTGCCTTGCACCGCTAAGCTAAACCGGACACAATACTCCGGACCCGCTTCTCACCCATGAAATCCGGTATACGTTTTATTTTGTGGACGGCTGTTGCGCTGCTCGGTGCGTTAGCGCTCGCGACTGTTGCATTGCACCGCGGCGAGCAAATCAATGCTCTCTGGCTGGTGGCCGCGGCGGTCTGCATCTACGCGCTTGGATACCGCTTCTACAGCGGATTTATAGCGGCCAAAATCCTGGCGCTCGACCCGCAGCGCGCTACTCCTGCCGAGCGCCTGGACAACGGCCGCGATTTCCTTCCGACAAACAAGTGGGTGGTTTTCGGGCATCACTTTGCGGCGATCGCTGGACCCGGGCCGCTGGTGGGCCCAGTGCTGGCCGCACAGTTCGGTTATCTTCCCGGGACTTTGTGGATCATGGTCGGCGCTGTATTTGGCGGCTGCGTGCAGGATTTTGTCATTTTGTTTTTCTCGGTGAGACGCGATGGCAAGTCCCTGACCGAAATGGCGAAAGCAGAGATCGGACCGATGGGAGGCGTCGTAGCCTATGCCTCTGTGATTTCGATTCTGGTGATTCTGCTCGCGGTCTGCGCATTGATTGTGGTGAACGCGCTGAAGCAGAGTCCATGGGGCACTTTCACTATTGCAACGACAATTCCGATCGCATTCCTTATGGGCGTGTACTTGCGGCGGATGCGGCCGGGGCGGGTGCTGGAAACTTCCGCGATCGGGTTTGTGCTGGTGCTGGCGGCGATTTGGGGCGGGCAATGGGTTTCGCAAACGCCGTCCATCGCAAAGTATTTCACTATGACCGCGCCGGCGCTCGCGATTGCGCTCATCCTTTATGGATTCGCAGCCTCAGCCTTGCCGGTATGGCTGCTCCTGGCGCCACGCGATTATCTGAGCACATTCGTAAAGCTCGGAACTATCGCGCTGCTTGCTTTGGGAATTGTGGTGATGCATCCCGCTCTACATATGCCGGCGCTTACGAAATTCGTCGATGGCACTGGCCCGGTGTTTGCGGGCAAGCTCTTCCCCTTTGCATTCATCACCATTGCCTGCGGCGCGATCAGCGGTTTTCACGCATTGATTTCAAGCGGTACCACGCCCAAGTTGATTCGGCGTGAAACGCAAATTCGTCTGGTTGGTTACGGCGCAATGGTCGCGGAGTCCATGGTCGCAATCATGGCGACTGTTGCCGCTTGTGTACTGGAACCGGGAACTTATTTTGCGATCAACAGCCCAGCCGGAATTGCTGGACAACTGCCTGAAAAAGCCGCGAGCACGATTAGCGCATGGGGATTTCCGGTGAGCGCCGCGGGAATGCAAGCGCTGGCACAAAGTGTGGGAGAGCAAACGTTGTTCAACCGCACTGGAGGCGCCCCGGCGTTTGCTGTCGGGATGGCGCACATTTTTTCGCACAGCCTGGGAGGACATGCGGTGATGGCGCTGTGGTATCACTTTGCGTTGATGTTTGAGGCGCTGTTCATTTTGACCGTGCTCGACGCAGGAACACGGGTCGGCCGTTTCATGATTCAAGATGCCCTTGGGCATGCTTGGAAGCCGCTGGGCCGGACGAGTTGGTATCCGTCGGTTTTGGCCACCAGCGGATTGATTGTCACTGCCTGGGGGTATTTCCTGTGGCAGGGTGTACGTGATCCGCTCAGTGGGATCAACTCGCTCTGGCCACTTTTCGGAATCGCGAACCAGTTGCTGGCGACTGTGGCTCTGTGCGTCGCGACTACCATCATCATCAAGACTCATCGCGCGAAGTACATGCTGGTGACGCTCGTTCCGCTGGCATGGCTGGTGGTCGTAACGTTTGCGGCATCCTGGCACAAAATTTTTGATCCCAATCCGCGCATTGGATTTTTGGCGCAAGCCCGACAATTGGCAACTAGTGGCGGAAGCGCACGATTGATCTTCAACAACCGACTGGACGCCATTGTCACCGGTGCTTTGATAGTGAGGGTCGGGGTAATTCTTATCGAATCGCTACGGCAATGGTTTGGGATCTTGAGCGGAAAAAGACAAGTGCCGACAAAAGAATCGCCGTTTGTGCTCACAACATTGGCGGAGGAGCAGGCATGAAGTTCTTGCGTTTGATACGAGCGGTGTTGCGCGAGATTTTTGATGAAGCGGCATATGAGAGGTTCTGCGCAGAACACCGGTTGAGGCCAGGGCGAAGCTCTTATCTTGAGTTTCTGAATCAAGCCAACGGAGATCCCAAAGTAAAGTGCTGCTAGCTAGCTCAGTCTGACAAAATAAAACGCCTTCAGGGCTGAAGCCCGCATATAGAGCGGCTCAGATTGGCACGAGTGGAACTCGTGCCCTTCCCGTTCCGGAAGATGAGAGTCACGTCGGTGAATTGCCTGCCAGCCCCAGTTCTTTCGCACCCCCTGGAAGGTTTCAATGCGGAACGCAATGTGCTCGTCAGATAAATGGCGAGACGCGCCCGCCTTCCCTATGTTGCAGGGTTAATAGCTAGGTCCCACTCCACTGGCGAGAAGGCCCATAAAGCAGAGTATCCAAGCCACAAGTCCGAGCGCCAGTTTCTTCGGCAAGGCGCTGTACGGATACATGTCTTGATATTGATCCAGCACCTCAATAAAATGCCCTAAGTCGTTAGTTCTGAAGATTATTTCCCGAAACGATGTTCGTAGTGGAGGGTAAATGGAAACACTTTGTTCAGCCGGCAATGCCAGATTCAAGTCCCGGCGCATTCGCTCCCAAACAAATGCAATCGCGCCGAACCCAGCGACAACGCAGGCACCCAAAGCCCAATATACAAGGTTTGCGATCCAATCCATAAATCAACAGTTCGGTACACTTCAGAAAACGCTCTGAACGTTTATAAATCGTATTTCTTCATCAAATGCCGAAACGAGCGATAGGAAATTTTGAGCACATCGGCGGCGCGGGCTTGTACGCCATTCGACTGCGCCAGTGCGGATTTCAGCAATGAGCGCTCGATGTCGGCGACATATTTCTCCATGTCCATACCTTCAGGAAGAACGCCGTCCGACACGACTGAAGCTCCGTCAACACCCATGCCAGCGGCAGCGGCACGTGCCCTCGGGCGCTCTGCCGGGAGATCTACGTGCAACTCGTCTCCAGCGCCCAAAGCGACCGCTCGTTCAATCGTGTTTTCAAGCTGCCGCACATTTCCCGGCCAGTCGTAGCTGGCGAGTAACTCAAGTGACCTGCCGCTTATCCGGGTGATGGTCTTCCCTGCTGCCGGGGCGTATTTGTGCAAGAAATGGTTCACCAACAGCGGGACATCCTCGCGACGGTCACGCAGCGGCGGCACCGTGACGGGGATCACGCTTAGCCGGTAATAGAGATCTTCGCGGAAGGTGTTTTCCGCAACCTGCTTTTCAAGATCGCGGTTGGTGGCCGCGATTACACGCACATCGATGGCGATCTCGTCGGTGCCACCCACCGGGCGCACAGTGCGCTCCTGCAGCACGCGAAGAAGTTTAACCTGCATGGTCACTGTCATCTCGCCGATTTCGTCGAGGAAAATGGTGCCGCCATCCGCAACTTCAAACAAGCCACGCTTGTTTTGGTTAGCTCCGGTAAACGCGCCCTTCACATATCCGAAGAGCTCGCTTTCAAGCAGGGTCTCGGGAAACGCGCCGCAGTTGATGGATACAAATGGTTCAGCCACCCGCGGAGAGCAGGTATGCACAGCGCGCGCTACCAGTTCTTTTCCGGTGCCGCTCTCGCCGTAAACCAGCACCGTGCTCTGGGTGGAGGCGACAGTGCGAATGGTCTGCTTCAGCTTCTCCATGGCCGAGCTGGCGCCGATGATATTATCGAGCGAATTCCTGGTAGCGGCATCGCGTTTGAAAGCGAAGTTCTGACGGCTGAGAGTGCCTTTTTCCAGAGCTTTGCGAATCGCGATCTTAATTTCATCGATCAGGCCGGGAGATTTACGAATGTAGTCGGTTGCACCGCCCGCTTTAACCGCCTGTACAGCGGCTTCATAGTCATCCACCGCAGTTATGAGGATGACCGCTGACTCGGGAGAAACTTTGTGGGCATGACGCAGAACTTCGATGCCGTCAATCGCCGGCATTTTGATGTCGGTGATGATGATGTCGTAAAGGGCGGACTCGATTTTGCGCTTCGCCACTTCCCCCGAAGTAGCGGTTTCGACTTTGTAACCCTCGCGGCGCAGCGTGATGTCGAGCATTTCACAGATAGAGCGCTCGTCGTCGCAAATGAGGATATTAGGCATGTGCGCGCTCCGCTCTCGATATCTCAGCCAAAGCCCCGGTTAGCTGCGCCCCGATGGATTCTTCTGCAGCCTTGCGCACTCGCAGGACAAACGTGCATCCCTGGCCTGGCTTTGATCTCACCCACACCTTGCCTTCGTGCGCCTGCACGATCTGGTAAACGATCGCCAAGCCTAACCCGGTGCCACCCTCGAATTGCGATTGAAATGGTTCGAAAACTTTTTCGACCATTTGAGGATTCATGCCAGGACCGGTATCGGCGAAGCTGAACTGCCAGTCATTGCCGAAGTCTTCGATACTTATGGTCAGAGTCCCGCCCTGCTTCATGGCGCGCACCGCATTTTCACAAAAATTCCAGAAGACCTGCTTCAGGCGATCCCCATCGGCCAAAGCAAGGGCTTTCGGGGTCGCATAACGGCGCTCGATATCGATGCCAAGCTTTTGCACTTCAAGACGTTGCTCCAGCAAGGTGAGTGTGTCCTCAAGTAGCGGCACGATATCCACCTGCGCAAAACGGTATTGTTTGGCATGCGAATAGGCGAGAAAGTCGGTGATGATGTTGTTGAGCCGCTGGGACTCGCGAGTGACGATCTGCAGCAAGCGACGATGCTCGTCGTTCAGGCTGGGGATTTGCGAAAGCAGGGTCGCCGAACCCGCGATAGAAGTGAGTGGGTTACGGATCTCATGGGCGATGGCGGCGGAGAGACGTCCGATAGCGGCCAGGCGGTCCTGCATCCGCACTTCGCGCTCGAGGCGGCGTACCCGCGTCAAGTCATCGAACGTGTAAACAAATCCCAACGGGCCGCGCCCCAGTACGCGTAATTGCGAAACAATTACGCGAAACGTTTTGCGGAAATCATTGGGAGCGACGAAACGGACTTCGCAATGGGAATGCTCGACGGTAGCGTGAGGAAGTGGATCTTCGAACAATGGCGCAATCGGCTGTCCCAGCAGCTCGGTTTCGGGGCGCTGCAACAATTTTTCCGCGGCCGTGTTCACCAGAGTGATGCGACCATCAAGCCCCGTGGTGATTAAACCATCACTGGTGGACTGCACGATATTTTCATGCAGGGCCTGCAAACTCTCGAGCTCGCCGCGAAAGTATGCCAGACGCTTGTCGGTCTGGCGAAGTTTGTCAGCGAGCAAACCGGCAAGATAGGCAATCGTGAAAAACCCGAAAAGATTGACGAAGATAATCGATTGCAGGGTGCGTATTCCAGGATGGGTAACAGAAAAAGAAGGCACCACCTGAAAATATGAAAGCTCCAGTACCGCCCCATAAAGAATAAAAGCCAACGCCGCAGTCAGATAGGCCCAGACGCGCGGCAGCAAAATGCTGGCGAGAAGAATGACCAGCGGATACAGAAAATTCAACTCACTATCCACTCCGCCGGTAATGTAAACGAAAAGCGTAACCAGTAATAAATCAGAGATCACCTGCAACACTGATTGCAGCTTTAGTTCCTGCCAAAAATGCAGCAGCACAAGGTAGAAAGCGGCAATTGTGTACGCGAAAACAATGGCGTCCGCGAACAAGCGGAAGGGGAAGGCAACGGGTGTGAACTGGGCGATGACCAGCTCAATACCCAGAAGGACGGTGAGAATCAGGATTCGAACCTTCACCAGCCATGTGAGCCAAACCCGGTTCTCAAATACGGATTGCATATCTTGACCGATTTTCCGTCGAGCCCGCGCGAGGCTGATGTTGCCCGGCGCGGCTCGAATATTTAGCCCGCCAGCTTGGCAATCATTGAGAACAGCGGGAGGTAAAGTGAAATCACGATTCCACCGACGGCCACGCCTAGGATGCCGATGATGATAGGTTCCAGCATGGCCAGCATGTCTTTGGTAGCGGTGTCCACGTCGTCCTCATAGAAATCGGCGATTTTCTGCAGCATGTTGTCCATGGCGCCGGTGGCTTCACCGACGCCGATCATTTGCGTCACCATGCTGGGAAACACACCGGATTCGCGCAACGGATCGACGATGGTGCGGCCCTCTTCGATGGCTTTGCGTACCTTCATCAACGCTTGCTCAAGAACAGCATTGCCAGAGGTGCGGGCGGTAATGCTCAAGCCTTCAAGAATCGGAACGCCCGAGGTGATGAGGGTACCCAGGGTACGCGTGAATCGGGCAACTGCAATTTTTCGCAGCAATAGACCTATGACCGGAAGCCGAAGCATGGCATAGTCCAGCCAGTAGCGACCGCGGGGGTCTTTGCGGATCTGCTTGATCCCGAAGACAAGGCCCACGCCACCGACAATAAAGAACCACCAGAACTGGCCTACGAAGTGGCTCAATCCCATAACAATTCTGGTTGGCAATGGCAGCGTGACGCCCAACCCTGCGAACAGGTTGGCAAAAATAGGTACGACCCACTTGAGCAGCGCGGCCACAATCACGACCGCCAGCGAGATGACGGAGACGGGATAGATCAAAGCCGACTTAACAGCAGACTTCAGCTTGACGGCTTTTTCCACGTAAGTCGCGAGACGTTGCAGAATCAGGTCGAGAATACCGCCGGTTTCGCCGGCCTCGATCATGTTGGTGGTCAGATCATCAAAGATTTTCTGGTGCTGGCGCATGGCGTTGGCCAGAGTCGCGCCGCCTTCGACCGTGGTACGAACGCTAGTCAACGCCTTTTGAAATGCAGGGCTCTCCTGGTTCGCCGCCAGAATCTCAAGACATTGCACCAGCGGCAATCCGGCGTCGATCATCACCGAGAACTGCCGGAAAAAAATGGCAATGTCTTTGGTATTGACCTTGCCTGACCCGAAGGTCGGCATAACAAATTCTTTTCCCTTTTCGCGGATTGTGGGCGCGCTGATCTGCTCGCGCCGTAACTGGGTTGCGAGCACTTGCTTATTGGGCGCGACCCGTTCGCCGGCAACTTTTTCTCCTGCCGTATTTTTCCCTGAAAATGTGAAGACTGGCATCGTTTTCCTCTCTGTTCTAAGACTGCTGCGATTTCGCTTTCCGAGCTCCTTGCCAAACTTAGTGTTTGCCGGTGGCCGTGGCCTTAGCCGGCGTTGCCCCGGAGCGTGAGTTCAATCCCGCACCGCGATTGATCATTTCCTGCAGTTCGTCAGCATTGCTGGACCGCGCCAGAGCCACTTCCATAGTGATTTGTTTTTGAAAAAACAATGTGGCCAGCGACTGGTTAAAAGTCTGCATGCCAAATTTTTCCTGACCCGATTGCATAGCCGAATAAATCTGGTGGATCTTGTCTTCACGGATAAGGTTGCGGACGGCGGCATTCGGAATAAGAATTTCCATCGCCATGGCCCGGCCTTTCCCGTCGATTTTCGGCAAAAGGCTTTGACACATAATGCCTTCCAGAACCAGCGACAACTGCGCCCTGATCTGCGGCTGCTGGTGCGCCGGAAAAACGTCAATGATTCGATTGATGGTGGACGATGCCGAGTTGGTATGCAAGGTACCGAAGGTCAAGTGGCCAGTTTCGGCAATACGCAGGGCAGACTCGATGGTTTCCAAATCTCGCATTTCACCGATGAGTACCACGTCCGGGTCTTCACGAAGAGCAGCGCGCAAGGCGTCGGCAAAGGACTTGGTGTCAGCGTGCAGCTCGCGCTGGTTGACCACGCAATTCTTGTTCATGTGGACAAATTCGATCGGATCTTCGATGGTGAGAATGTGGTCATGGCGCTCGGCATTGATTTTGTCGATCATCGCAGCCAGGGTGGTGGATTTTCCGGAGCCGGTTGGGCCGGTAACCAGCACCAGGCCGCGAGGCTTTTCGCACAGTTTGGTCACTACCGGCGGCAGCCCGAGCTGGTTGAAATTCTTGATCTCGAAAGGAATCACACGGAACACAGCCGAAGTGGCGCCACGCTGGTTAAAGGTGTTCGCGCGGAAGCGGGCCAGACCTTTCAAACCGAACGAGAAGTCTAGTTCCAGATGTTCTTCGAAGCGGTGCTTCTGCGAATCTGTCATCACGCTGTAGGCAAGTTGTTTGGTCTCGGCCGGGGTCAGTTGTGGCAGATCGAGCGGCACCAGATGCCCGTGCACACGAATCTGCGGCGGAGAATTGGTGGTGATGTGGAGATCACTACCGTTCATTTCCAGCATCCGTTTCAAAAGATCACTTAATGAGAGCGCCATGTTTTATTTCCTTCGGACCTTTCTGTCGTGTGTAATTAAATTCTTCTCCGCTAGTTAGTGAATGGTTTCTCGCGCCACTTCTTCGAGCGTGGTCATGCCCGCGGCAACTTTAAGCAGGCCACTGCGCCGCAGGGTTATCATTCCCCGCTCAATGGCTTTCTTTTTCAGTTCGACCGCCGAGGCGCCTACCAGCACCAGTTCCCTAATTTCGTCGTCCACTTCCATGACTTCATAAAGGCCGGCTCGGCCTTTATAGCCGGTGTTATTGCAGACAGTGCATCCCTTGCCCTTCTGAATCTTCACCGTCTTTGCTTCTTCCGGCGTATAACCTTCTTCAATGAGCGTTTGCACAGGGACGTCAACTACCTCCGCACACTCCTTACAAATCCTGCGCACCAGGCGCTGCGCGCAAATCAGGTGCACTGAAGTGGCCACGAGAAAGGGTTCAATACCCATGTTCATAAGTCGAGTAATGGTTTCGGGCGCGCCGTTCGTATGCAACGTGGATAGAACCAAGTGACCGGTAAGGGCAGCTTTGATTGCGATTTCGGCGGTTTCAAAGTCGCGGATTTCACCGACGAGGATGATGTTCGGGTCTTGACGCAAGAAAGCGCGCAGGGCGGCGGCGAAATTTAATCCGATCTGCTCTTTCATCTGCACTTGGTTGACGCCCATTAACTGAAATTCGACCGGGTCCTCGGCGGTCATGATGTTGGTGTCCGGCTTATTCAGAGTTGAGATCGCGGAGTAAAGTGTGTTGGTTTTACCTGATCCGGTCGGGCCCGTAACCAGCACCATTCCATACGGCTTCAAAATTGCTTTTTCAAACTTGACCAGAGATTCCGGCTCGAAGCCCAGCTTGGTCATGTCGAGGCGAAGATTTTCTTTGTCCAACAACCGGAGCACAATTTTTTCGCCCCACAGAGTAGGCAAAGTGCTGACGCGGAAGTCGAGCTGCTTTTTTTTGCCCCCAAGATTCATCTTCAGCATAATGCGGCCGTCTTGCGGTAGCCGCTTCTCGCTGATGTCCAACTTCGCCATGATCTTCATGCGCGATGTGATTGCGTCTTTCAGCTTGAGGGGCGGCGACATGATGGCCTGCAGCACGCCGTCAATTCGAAACCGAACGCGGAATTCTTTTTCGTAGGGCTCGATGTGAATGTCGCTAGCCCCGCGTTTTACCGCGTCGGTCAGGATCAGGTTGACCAGTTTTACAATCGGAGCTTCGTCGGCGGCTTTTTCCAGATCGGCGAGGCCGACTTCTTCCGCGTCGGCTTGCAGTTCGACGTCCGTTTCACCCATGTCAGAAATCGACTGCATGACCTGGTCGAGGTCTTCTTCTTTGCTCGACCCGTAGGCTTTTTCGATCCCTTCGAGAATTGCGCTTTCCGAAGCTACAACCGGCTCAATATTGAAACCGGTCATGAACTTGATGTCGTCCATGGCAAAGACGTTCGTGGGATCGACCATGGCAATGGTGAGCGATGCGCCCACGCGGCTCAGTGGAAGAATCTGATAGCGCTTGGCAGTTTCGTAGGGAATCAGCTTGACTACCGATGGATCAATTTCGAAATAGGAAAGATTGATGGCGGGAACGCCGTACTGGCGGGAGAGAAAGTTGGTAACGTCTTCGTCGCTGAGCAGCCCCAGCTTGACCAGGACTGACCCCAGGCGGCCGCCACCGTCCTTCTGGACCTTGAGCGCCTGTTCCAGTTGCTCGTTTGTGATGACCTTCTCTCGGACCAGAAGATCGCCAATCCTTTGAGACATACTCTCCCTATCTCGTTATCCTG